>NZ_JBEZHM010000001.1:0-336515 GCF_040650575.1 Streptomyces sp. NPDC048659
GGGCGAGCAGGGTGGCGGCCATGGACAGGACCGGGGTGATGCCGCTGCCGCCGACGACGGCGGCGAAGTGTCCGGGGCGCGGGGCGAGGACGAAGCGGCCCATGGGCTCCATGACCTCGACGGTGTCGCCGGCGGCGAGCTCCTTGAGGGCGTAGGTGGAGAATTCGCCGCCTTCGACGAGGCGGATGCCGACGCGGAGGACGGGGGTCTCGCCTTCGGGGGCGGCGGGGGCGCAGATGGAGTAGGTGCGGCGGATCTCCTGGCCGTCGGCGCCGGTGCGGCGCAGCGCGAGGTGCTGGCCGGGGGTGTGGCGGTAGGTCTCGCGCAGCTCGGGCGGGACGGCGAAGGTGACGGCCACGGAGTCGTCCGTGAGCTGCTCGACCTCGCTGACCCGGAGCGGGTGGAAACCGGCCCGTCCGGTCTTTGAGGACTGCATCTACAACTCCTTGAAGTGGTCGAACGGTTCGCGGCAGGCCGTGCAGCGGCGGAGGGCCTTGCAGGCGGTGGAGGAGAAGCGGCTGAGGAGTTCGGTGTCGGTGGAGCCGCAGTTCGGGCAGCGGATGGCGAGGGTGAGGGGTATCGGGCCGCCGGCCGGGCCTTGGGGGCGGGGCGGAGCGATGCCGAACTCGGTGAGTTTGCGGCGGCCTTCGTCGGTGATGTCGTCGGTGGACCAGGCGGGGCTGAGGACGGTGACGACGGTGACGTCGGGCATTCCGTGGGTGTGGAGGGCGTGTTCGATGTCGGCGGACATCGCCTCGATCGCCGGGCAGCCGGTGTACGTGGGGGTGAGCTCGACCTGGACGCGGCCGGGGCCGAGGACGTGGACGCCGCGGACGACGCCGAGTTCGGCGAGGGTGAGGACGGGCAGCTCGGGGTCGGGGACGGCGCCGGCGACGCGGGCCAGCTCGGCTTCGAGCGCGGTGGGGGCGGCGGTCACCATGTCGCCCCCGGGTGGCTGCGGTGCAGGTGCTGCATCTCGGCGAGCATCCGGCCGAAGGATTCGGTGTGCAGGCCCTCGCGGCCGGCTCCGGCCTTCCAGGCTCCGGTGCGCGGGCCGGTGGGGACGGTGAGGGTGGCCCGCTGGAGGACGGCGGTGACGGAGGCGAGCCAGTCGCGCTCCAGGGCGGCGACGGTGGCGGGGTCCAGGCCGAGGCCGTCGAGGGGCTGGAACAGCTCGCCCGTGTAGCGCCAGAGGGCGTCGCAGGCGTGCTGGGCGCGCCGGTGGCTCTCCTCGGTGCCGTCGCCGAGGCGCAGGGTCCAGTGCTCGGCGTGGTCCTGGTGGTAGGCGACTTCCTTGACGGCCTTGGCGGCGAGTCCGGTGAGGGGGCCGTCGCCGGTGGCGAGGGCGGCGTAGAGGAGGCGCTGGTAGGTGGAGAAGTAGAGCTGGCGGACGATGGTGTGGGCGAAGTCGCCGTTGGGCTGTTCGACGAGCTGGCAGTTGCGGAAGGCGCGCTCTTCGCGGAGGTAGGCCAGCTCGTCCTCGTCGCCGACGAGGGAGAGCAGGATGCGGGCCTGGCCGAGGAGGTCGAGCGCGATGTTGGCGAGGGCGACCTCCTCTTCGAGGACGGGGGCGTTGCCCGCCCATTCGCCGAGGCGCTGGGCGAGGACGAGGGCGTCGTCGCCGAGGGCGAGGGCGGCGAGGGCGGCGGGGTCGGTGCCGGGGTCGGCGGGGGCGACGGCGGCCGGTGCCGTGGCGGCGGGTGCGGTGGGCCGGGTGCTCACAGGTGCTTCACCCCGTCCGGGATCTCGTAGAACGTGGGGTGCCGGTAGGGCTTGTCCGCCGAGGGCTCGAAGAAGGGGTCCTTCTCGTCGGGGGAGGAGGCGGTGATGTCGGCGGAGGGGACGACCCAGATCGACACGCCTTCGCTGCGGCGGGTGTAGAGGTCGCGCGCGTTGCGCAGGGCCATTTCGGCGTCCGGGGCGTGGAGGCTGCCGGCGTGGGTGTGGGACAGTCCGCGGCGCGAGCGCACGAACACCTCCCACAGCGGCCATCCGTCGGTGGTCATGCCCGTGCCTCCCCGTCCGTGTGCTGCTGTGCGGTGTGCGTCGCGGTGTGCTTGGCGGCGTAGGCCGCCGCGGCGTCCCTGACCCAGGCGCCGTCCTCGTGTGCCTGGCGGCGCGTGGCGAGGCGCTGCTCGTTGCACGGGCCGTTGCCCTTGAGGACGTCCCAGAACTCGGCCCAGTCGATGGGGCCGAAGTCGTGGTGCCCGCGCTCCTCGTTCCACTTCAGGTCGGGGTCGGGGAGGGTGAGGCCGAGGGATTCGGCCTGCGGGACGGCGATGTCGACGAAGCGCTGGCGCAGTTCGTCGTTGGAGTGGCGCTTGATCTTCCACGCCATGGCCTGGGCGGAGTGGGTGGACTCGTCGTCCGGCGGGCCGAACATCATCAGCGAGGGCCACCACCAGCGGTTCACCGCGTCCTGGGCCATGGCGTGCTGGGCCTCGGTGCCGCGGGAGAGGGCGAGGAGGGCCTCGTACCCCTGGCGCTGGTGGAAGGACTCCTCCTTGCAGACGCGGACCATGGCGCGGGCGTACGGGCCGTAGGAGCAGCGGCAGAGGGGGACCTGGTTGGTGATGGCGGCGCCGTCCACCAGCCAGCCGATGGCGCCGACGTCGGCCCAGGTGAGCGTGGGGTAGTTGAAGATCGACGAGTACTTCTGGCGGCCGGAGTGGAGCTTGTCGAGGAGCTCGTCGCGGCTGGTGCCGAGGGTCTCGGCGGCGCTGTACAGGTAGAGGCCGTGGCCGGCCTCGTCCTGGACCTTGGCCATGAGGATGGCCTTGCGCCGGAGGGAGGGGGCGCGGGTGATCCAGTTGGCCTCGGGCTGCATTCCGATGATCTCGGAGTGGGCGTGCTGGGCGATCTGGCGGACCAGGCCCGCGCGATAGGCGTCGGGCATCCAGTCGCGGGGCTCGATGCGCTCGTCGGCGGCGACGACGGCGTCGAACACCGCTTCGAGGGCGGCCTGCGTCGTCGCCGCCCCTGCCGTCGCCGGTGTCGCTGTCGTCTCTGCCGTGCCTGCGGTCATCGGACCCCCTACCGACCGATCGTTCGGTTGAATGACTTCAATGGTCGTTCGGCGGCCCGTATGGTGTCAACCTCTGTGGATAAGTGCTTGGGCCGATCGGGAGCGGGGCGCGATGGACTCGTACGACGACGGGGACGTACGCGAGGACCCGGGAGGGCCGGCCGGGCACACGGACGAGCCCCCGGCCGGGCAGGGCGGCGAGCCTGCGGCCGGGCAGGGGGACGAGCCCGCGGCCGGGCAGGGGGACGAGCCCGCGGCCCAAGGGCCCGGCGCACCGGCGGGCCCCCGCCCCGGGGCCGGTATCGCGGCGCTGTCGCTGCCGTACCAGGTGGCCGCCGCCGTCGCGCTCGCCGTGCTCGGCGTCTTCGCCTGTGTGCACCTCGCGATGGTGTTCCTGCACGTCGCCCCGTCGAACACGCTGACCAAGCAGCACGGCGAGGCCGTCGACGACTGGATCTACCCCGAGTTCGAGCAGAACTGGAAACTCTTCGCCCCCAACCCGCTCCAGCAGAACATCGGCGTCCAGGCACGCGCCCAGGTGGCCGGCGAGGGCGGGCGCCGGACGACCGGCTGGATCGACCTCACGGCCCAGGACACGGCGGCCATCCGCGGCAGCCTGCTGCCGAGCCACACCGAGCAGAACGAGCTGCGCCGGGCCTGGGACTTCTATCTGAACACCCACACCGACGACCACCGCCCCAACGGGATGCGCGGCGAGCTCTCCGAGAGCTACATGCGGCGGATCGTGATGCTGCGCCTCGACGGGCAGCGGCTCGGCGGCACCGTCGAGAAGATCCAGCTGCGCTCCGTGACCCGCCCCGTCCCGTCGCCCTCGTGGAGCGGCGAGAAGAACGGCACCGAGCCGTCCTTCCGCAGCTACCCGTGGTGGCGGATCACCGATGCCGACCGTACGGAGGCGGGCCGATGAGCCGCACCCCCGCTTCCCCCGCGCAGCCCCGCGTCCCCTTCGACCGGCGGCTCGCCCGGGCCGTCCAGAAGGTCACGGCCGAGGCCCTCGGCCCGTACCAGACGGCGATCGTCCGGATCGGCTTCGCCCTGACCTGGCTGCTGTTCCTGCTGCGCGAGTGGCCGCACCGACTGGAGCTGTACGGGCCCGACGGCCCCTGGTCCTGGGAGATGGGCCGCCGGCTGGTCGCCGACAACCACGCCTTCACCGCCCTGCTGTGGTCGGACGGGAGGCTGTGGTTCGAGGTCGTCTACGGGCTCGCGGTGCTCTCCTCCGCGCTGCTGCTCCTCGGCTGGCACACCCGGGCCGTGTCCGTCGTCTTCATGGCCGGTGTGCTGTCCCTGCAGAACCGGTCCATCTTCATGGGCGACGGCGGCGACAACGTCGTCCACATCATGGCGCTCTACCTCGTCCTCACCCGCTGCGGCCGGGTCTGGTCGCTCGACGCCCGCCGGGCGGCCCGGCGCGCGCGGGACGGCGCCGGGGACACGCCGGAGCGGGACCTCGTGGGGCCCCTGCTGTGGACGGTGCTCGGCGCGCTGCTGATGGCCGCCACCTGGTTCTCCGACGTCACCGGCACATGGTGGCTCGTGGTGCTGATGTGGGTGCTGTGGCTGGGGCAGGGGCTGTGGTGGCTGGTGTGCCGCTACGCCGACGACGAGCCGCGCACCCTGCTCGACGTGATCGCCAACCTCACCCACAACGCCGCCCTCGTCGTGATCATGGCGGAGGTCTGCCTGATCTACGCCACGGCCGGCTGGTACAAGGTGCAGGGCTCGCGCTGGCAGGACGGCACGGCGCTGTACTACCCGCTCAAGCTCGACTACTTCTCCCCCTGGCCCGCCCTCTCCGACCTGCTGGGCTCCAGCGGCCTGATGGTGCTGCTGCTGACGTACGGCACGGTGATCGTCCAGGTCGCCTTCCCCTTCACGCTCTTCCACCGCAAGGTCAAGAACGTCCTGCTCGCGGTGATGATGCTGGAGCACGCGGGCATCGCCCTCCTGCTGGGGCTGCCCTTCTTCTCGCTCGCGATGATCTCCGCCGACGCGGTCTTCCTGCCGACGGCGTTCCTGCTGTGGCTGGGCGCGCGGGCGGCGCGCGGCCGGGACCGGCTGCTGCGGAGGGGGCGGCCGTCCGCGGAGCCGGTGCCCGTGCCGCCTCCCCGTACCCTCGTCGGGTGAGCAGCACCGAGGAACAGCAGAACGAGCCGGTCCAGTACGACGAGGGCTTCGCCCCCGAGGTCGGCGTCGGGCCGCACCCGGAGCCCTGGCCGGAGGACGAGCGCTACGACCCCGAGCTGCTGGCCGGCGGCGACCGGCGCAACGTCGTCGACCGCTACCGCTACTGGACGCGGGAGGCGATCGTCGAGGACCTCGACACCCGCCGCCACGACTTCCACGTGGCCGTGGAGAACTGGGGCCACGACTTCAACATCGGGTCCGTGGTGCGGACCGCCAACGCGTTCCTCGCCAAGGAGATCCACATCGTGGGGCGGCGGCGCTGGAACCGGCGCGGCGCCATGGTCACCGACCGCTACCAGCACGTGCGGCACCACCCGGACACCGAGTCGCTGACCGCGTGGGCGGCGGCCGAGGACCTGCCGATCATCGGCATCGACAACCTGCCGGGCTCGGTGCCGCTGGAGCGGACCGTGCTGCCGCGCCGCTGCGTGCTGCTCTTCGGCCAGGAGGGTCCGGGCCTCACCGAGGAGGCCCGGAAGCACGCGGCGATGGTCTGCTCGATCGCCCAGTTCGGCTCCACCCGCTCCATCAACGCGGGCGCGGCGGCCGCGGTCGCCATGCACGCGTGGGTGCAGCGGTACGCGGTCATCGACTGAGGCGACTGAGGCGACTGAGGCGACTGAGGCGACTGAGGCGACTGAGGCGACTGAGGCGGTCGAGCGGGCCGGGCGGTCCGGCCTGGCCCGCTCGACCGGGCGGTCACGCCTGGCGGCGGACCTCCACCACGCGGAAGCGGTTGGCGACGAAGGCGCCGTCGCACAGCGCCGCGTTCGCCGCCGGGTTGCCGCCGGAGCCATGGAAGTCGGAGAACGCCGCCGTCTGGTTCACGTAGACGCCGCCCGTCAGGTTCAGCGAGAGCTGCGCCGACTCCTCCAGGCAGACCTCCTCGACGGCCCGCTCGGTCTCGGCCGAGGTCGTGTACGCGCCGACCGTCATCGCGCCCTTCTCGCGGACCGTGCGCCGCAGCAGCTCCAGCGCGTCGGCGGTCGAGTCGACCGAGACGGCGAAGGAGACCGGGCCGAAGCACTCGGAGAAGTACGCCGCCTCCGCGTCCGGCTTGGAGCCGTCCAGCTTCACGATGACGGGGGTGCGCACGACGGCGTCGGGGAAGTCCGGGTTCGCCACCTCGCGCGAGGCCAGCGCGACCTCGCCCAGGCCCGCGGCGGCCTCCAGGCGCGCCTTCACGTCCGGGTTGACCAGGGCGCCGAGCAGCGCGTTCGCCCGCGCGTCGTCGCCGAGCAGGCCGCCGACCGCGCCCGCGAGGTCGGCGACGACCTCGTCGTACGACTTCGGGCCCTGGTCGGTGGCGACGCCCTCGCGGGGGATCAGCAGGTTCTGCGGGGTGGTGCACATCTGGCCGCTGTACAGGGACAGCGAGAACGCCAGGTTGGACAGCATCCCCTTGTAGTCGTCGGTGGAGTCGACGACCACCGTGTTGACGCCGGCCTTCTCCGTGTAGACCTGCGCCTGGCGGGCGTTGGCCTCCAGCCAGTCGCCGAAGGCGGTCGAGCCGGTGTAGTCGATGACGCGGATCTCCGGGCGGACGGCGAGCGTCTTCGCGATGCCCTCGCCGGGGCGCTCGGCGGCGAGCGCCACCAGGTTCGGGTCGAAGCCGGCCTCGGCGAGCACCTCGCGGGCGACCCGGACCGTGAGGGCCAGCGGGAGGACCGCGCGGGGGTGCGGCTTGACCAGGACCGGGTTGCCCGTGGCCAGGGAGGCGAACAGGCCCGGATAGCCGTTCCACGTCGGGAAGGTGTTGCAGCCGATCATGAGCGCGATGCCCCGGGCGACCGGGGTGAACTCCTTGGACAGCTCCAGGGGGTCGCGCTTGCCCTGCGGCTTCGACCAGTCGGCGCGGCCCGCGGGGGTGCGGGTCTGCTCCTCGTACGCGTACGCCACGGCCTCCAGGCCGCGGTCCTGGGCGTGCGGGCCGCCGGCCTGGAACGCCATCATGAACGCCTGGCCGCTGGTGTGCATGACGGCGTGCGCGAACTCGTGGGTGCGGGCGGAGATCCGGGCCAGGATCTCCAGGCAGACCAGGGCGCGGGTCTCGGGGCCCGCGTCGCGCCAGGCGCTCATGCCGGCGCGCATCGCGGGCAGCAGGACGTCGATGTCCGCGTGCGGGTACGTGATGCCGAGGGCCGGGCCGTAGGGCGAGACCTCCGCGCCGGTCCAGTCGTCGGTGCCGGGCTGGTCGAGCTCGAAGCGGGTGTCCAGCAGGGCCTTGTAGGCGTCGAGCCCGGCGGCCGCGTCGAGCGAGCCGTCCTCCCCGTACGCCTTGGGGTGCTCCGGGTAGGGGGACCAGTACGCGCGCGTGCGGATGGTGGCGAGGGCCTGATCGAGGGTGGACCGGTGCTTGTCGGCCAGACGGTCGGTGGTCAGCTGAGCGGCGGCCATGGGCGCAACTCCTCAATGAGCTGGGCAGGGGCAGGCATACGGAGTTAGAGTAACCGAACGATCGGTCGGGACAAGGGGGTCCGTCGATCCTGTGGAAAACCCATCGGGGAGGATCACTCCTATGACCGCCAACACGACCGTCCGGGGGAGCGACGCGGAGTCGGGCGACGGATCCGGGCCCGTCGGTCCCGGCCGTGCCGTCGCCGTCGTCGGAACGGGCACCATGGGCCAGGGCATCGCCCAGGTCGCCCTCCTCGCGGGCCATCCCGTCCGCCTGTACGACAGCGTCCCCGGCCGCGCCGGAGAGGCCGTGGCGGCCGTCGCCGGGCGCCTGGACCGGCTGGTGGCGAAGGGCCGGCTCGACGCGGGAGAACGGGACGCGGCCGTCGCCCGCCTGCGCGCGGCGGACGCGCTCGCGGGGCTGGCCGACGCCGCCCTGGTCGTCGAGGCGATCGTCGAGCGCCTGGAGGTCAAGCAGGGCCTCTTCGCCGAGTTGGAGGGGATCGTCGGCGCGGACACCGTGCTCGCCACCAACACCTCCTCCCTCTCCGTCACCGCCATCGCGGGCGCCCTGCGGCTGCCCGGGCGTTTCGTCGGGATGCACTTCTTCAACCCCGCCCCGCTGCTGCCGCTCGTCGAGATCGTCAGCGGCGCCGCCACCGACCCGGCCGCCGCCACGCGCGCGTACGAGACGGCGAAGCGTTGGGGCAAGACGCCGGTGCGCTGCGCCGACACCCCCGGCTTCATCGTGAACCGGATCGCGCGCCCCTTCTACGCGGAGGCGCTGCGCGTCCTTGAGGAGGGCGCGGCCGACCCCGCCACCATCGACGCGGCGCTGCGCGAGTCCGGCGGCTTCCGGATGGGGCCCTTCGAGCTGACCGACCTCATCGGCCAGGACGTCAACGAGGCCGTGACCCGGTCCGTCTGGGAGTCCTTCTTCCAGGACCCCAAGTTCACCCCGTCGCTCGCGCAGCGGCGGCTGGTCGAGTCGGGGCGGCTCGGCCGCAAGTCGGGGCACGGCTGGTTCCCGTACGGGGACGACGCCGCGCGTCCCGAGCCGCACACCGCGGCGCCGGCGAAGGCGCCCGGGACCGTCACCGTCCAGGGCGACCTGGGGCCCGCGCGGGTGCTCGCGGAGCTCTTCGAGGGGGCCGGGATCGAGGTCCGGCGCGAGGGCGGCGCCGCCGACGGCCGCATCGTCCTGCCCGGCGGCGGGCGGCTCGCGCTCGCGGACGGGAAGGCCGCGTTCGAGCACCCGGGCGAGGACACCGTCCGCTTCGACCTCGCCCTCGACTACGCCGCGGCGGGCCGGATCGTGCTGTCGGCCGGCGCGCGGACCTCTCCGGAGACCCTGGAGGAGGCCGTCGGGCTCTTCCAGGCGCTCGGCAAGAAGGTCTCCGTGATCGGCGACGTGCCGGGCATGATCGTCGCCCGTACGGTCGCCCTGCTGGCCGACCTCGCCGCCGACGCCGTCGACCGGGGCGTCGCCTCCGCCGAGGACATCGACACCGCGATGCGGCTCGGCGTCAACTACCCGGCCGGGCCCCTGGAGTGGGCGGCCCGGGTGGGCCACCGGCGGCTCGCCGCGCTGCTCGGCGAGCTCCACGGCCGCTACCCCACCGGTCGCTACGCGCCGTCGCTCGCCCTCGCGCGGCGCGGTTTTGACGAACAGGCCGCAGAAGCGGAGGAGAACCGATGACCACCGCGCGACGCGATACGTACACCCCCGACACGCTGCTCTCGGTCGCCGTGCGGGTCTTCAACGAGCGTGGCTACGACGGCACGTCCATGGAGCACCTGTCCAAGGCGGCCGGGATCTCGAAGTCCTCGATCTACCACCATGTGGCGGGCAAGGAGGAGCTGCTGCGGCGCGCGGTCAGCCGGGCGCTCGACGGGCTCTTCGCGGTCCTCGACGAGCCGGGCGCGGGTCGGGGCCGGGCCGTGGAGCGGGTCGAGTACGTGACCCGGCGCACGGTGGAGGTGCTGATCGCGGAGCTCCCGTACGTGACGCTGCTGCTGCGGGTGCGGGGCAACACCTCGACCGAGCGGTGGGCGATGGAGCGGCGCCGGGAGTTCGACCACCGGGTGGCCGAGCTCCTGAAGGCCGCGGCGGCCGACGGCGACCTGCGGGCGGACCTGGACATCCGGCTGGCGACCCGGCTGCTCTTCGGCATGATCAACTCGCTGGTGGAGTGGTACCGGCCGCACGCCGACGCCCCGGCGGAGGGGGAGCATCTCGCGGAGACCGTGGTGCGGATGGCCTTCGGGGGGCTGCGGACGGCCCGCTGAGGCGTCCCTCCGGCCCCCTGGCGGCCCTGGCGGGCCCTCTGGCGGGCCTTGGTGGGCCTTGGGTAGGCCCTGGGTGGGCCCTGGTGGGCCCGTCAGGCGCGGTGGTCCGGGTCCGGGTCGAGGTCGGTCTCCTCGAAGACCAGCAGGGTGCGGGTGGAGAGCACCTCCGGGATGGACTGGAGCCGGGTGAGCACCAGCTCCCGCAGGGTGCGGTTGTCCGGGGTGTGCACCAGCAGCAGGACGTCGAAGTCGCCGCTGACCAGGGCGATGTGCGCGGCTCCGGGGAGGGCCTGGAGCTGTTCGCGGACGGTGCGCCACGAGTTCTGGACGATCTTGAGCGTGATGTAGGCGGAGGCGCCGTGCCCCGCCCGCTCGTGGTTGACGCGGGCGCTGAAGCCCCGGATCACCCCGTCGTCGATGAGCCGGTTGATCCGCGCGTACGCGTTGGCGCGGGAGACGTGGACGCGCTCGGCGACCGAGCGGACCGAGGCGCGCCCGTCCGCCTGGAGCAGGCGCAGGATGTCCCGGTCGATCGCGTCCAGCGGGCGCGGCGGCGGTATCGGGGAGACCATGGCTGCACCGACAGGACCGGCGGGGCTCGGGAAGGCTCCCGCCGGGCCCGCCGGAGTGCCCGCCGAGGGGGCGGCTCCGGGGGGCGCGTTCAGGAGCTCGTCGATGGTGCGCTCCCCGACGTCGGCCATTTGTTCATCCGCCATGTCCCCCCGCCTCTCTCCTGTGGACGACCTGCACCCATCCCAAGCTGTGGAGAACCGTTTGTCCACAGGCTGAAGGTGCCTGTAGCCAAAATGCCTCCACGACCGAACAATCGGTAGGTGAGGCGCGCCACATTCCGCGCCACCCGCCTTCGGGTCTTATGCCCGCTCCCACGAGGAGGTGGACTCGTTGCAACAGCGCAGTTCGACAGTCCAAGAGCCCCCCGGTGCCGCGCTCGCCTACCGGCCCACCCCGCCGCCGGCCTGGCAGCCCCGCACGGACCCCGCCCCGCTGCTGCCGGACGCCGAGCCGCTGCGCGTGCTCGGCACCGACGCCGTGGCCGACGCCGACCCGGAGCTGCTGCGCCGCCTCTACGCGGAGCTCGTCCGCGGCCGCCGGTACAACGCGCAGGCGACCGCCCTCACCAAGCAGGGCCGCCTCGCCGTGTACCCCTCCACGACGGGCCAGGAGGCCAGCGAGGTGGCCGCCGCGCTCGCGCTGGAGGAGCGGGACTGGCTCTTCCCCTCGTACCGCGACACGCTCGCCGCGGTCGCCCGCGGACTCGACCCCGTCCAGGCGCTGACCCTGCTGCGCGGCGACTGGCACACCGGCTACGACCCGCGCGAGCACCGCATAGCGCCGCTCAGCACCCCGCTCGCCACCCAGCTCCCCCACGCGGTGGGCCTCGCCCACGCCGCGCGCCTCAAGGGCGACGACGTGGTCGCCCTCGCCATGGTCGGCGACGGCGGGACCAGCGAGGGCGACTTCCACGAGGCGCTGAACTTCGCGGCCGTGTGGCAGGCCCCCGTGGTCTTCCTCGTGCAGAACAACGGCTTCGCGATCTCCGTGCCGCTCGCCAAGCAGACCGCGGCGCCGTCCCTCGCCCACAAGGCCGTCGGCTACGGCATGCCCGGCCGGCTCGTCGACGGCAACGACGCCGTCGCCGTCCACCAGGTGCTCACCGAGGCCGTGACCCGCGCGCGGCGCGGCGGCGGGCCCACCCTCGTCGAGGCCGTCACCTACCGCATCGACGCCCACACCAACGCCGACGACGCCACCCGCTACCGCGGCGACAGCGAGGTCGAGACCTGGCGGGCGCACGACCCGATCCTCCTCCTGGAGCGGGAGCTGACCGCGCGCGGACTCCTCGACGAGGACGGCCGGCGGGCGGCGGCCGAGGCCGCCGAGACGATGGCGGCGGCGCTGCGCGAGCGCATGAACGCCGACCCCGTGCTGGACCCGATGGACCTGTTCGCCCACGTGTACGCCGAGAAGACCGCGCAGCTGCGCGAGCAGGCGGAGCAGCTGCGGGCCGAGCTCGACGCCGAGAGCGAGGCGGGATGACCACCCACGCGACCGCGCGGCCCGCCGCCAAGGCGCAGGCCAAGCCGGCCACCATGGCGCAGGCCCTCCAGCGGGCCATGCGCGACGCGATGGCCGAGGACCCGACCGTCCACGTGATGGGCGAGGACGTCGGCACCCTCGGCGGCGTCTTCCGCGTCACCGACGGGCTCGCCAAGGAGTTCGGCGAGGACCGCTGCACCGACACGCCGCTGGCCGAGGCGGGCATCCTCGGCGCGGCCGTCGGCATGGCGATGTACGGGCTGCGGCCGGTCGTGGAGATGCAGTTCGACGCGTTCGCCTACCCGGCGTTCGAGCAGCTCATCAGCCATGTCTCGCGGATGCGCAACCGCACCCGGGGCGCGATGCCGATGCCGATCGTCGTCCGCGTGCCGTACGGCGGCGGGATCGGCGGCGTCGAGCACCACAGCGACTCCTCCGAGGCGTACTACATGGCCACCCCCGGCCTCCACGTCGTCACCCCGGCGACCGTCGAGGACGCCTACGGGCTGCTCCGCGCGGCCATCGCCTCCGACGACCCGGTCGTCTTCCTGGAGCCCAAGCGGCTCTACTGGTCGAAGTCCGACTGGTCCCCCGAGGCGCCCGCCGCGGTGGAGCCGATCGGCAAGGCGGTGGTCCGCCGCCGCGGCACCGGCGCCACCCTGATCACCTACGGTCCCTCCCTGCCGGTCTGCCTGGAGGCCGCCGAGGCCGCGCAGGCCGAGGGCTGGGACCTGGAGGTCGTCGACCTGCGCTCGCTCGTCCCCTTCGACGACGAGACGGTGTGCGCGTCCGTGCGGCGCACCGGCCGCGCGGTCGTCGTCCACGAGTCGGCCGGCTTCGGCGGGCCGGGCGGCGAGATCGCCGCGCGGGTCACCGAGCGCTGCTTCCACCACCTGGAGGCGCCGGTCCTGCGCGTCGCGGGCTTCGACATCCCCTACCCGCCGCCGATGCTGGAGCGGCACCACCTGCCCGGTGTCGACCGGGTCCTGGACGCCGTCGCCCGGCTCCAGTGGGAGGCGGGGAGCTGATGGCCCAGGTGCTCGAATTCAAGCTGCCCGACCTCGGCGAGGGGCTCACCGAGGCCGAGATCGTGCGCTGGCTGGTGGACGTCGGCGACGTCGTCGCCATCGACCAGCCCGTCGTCGAGGTCGAGACCGCCAAGGCGATGGTGGAGGTGCCCTGCCCGTACGGGGGCGTGGTCACCGCCCGCTTCGGCGAGGAGGGCACCGAACTGCCCGTCGGGTCGCCGCTGCTGACGGTCGCCGTGGGCGGGGCGGACGGGGGGAGTGCCTCCGGCGGGACCCTGGGGGATGCCGCCTCGGCCGGGGCTGCCGGGGCCGCCGAGTCTGCGGTGTCTGCGGTGTCTGCGGTTTCTGCCGTGTCTTCTGAGTACTCCGGCAACGTGCTCGTCGGGTACGGCACCGCCGGGCCCGCCGCCCGTCGCCGCCGGGTCCGCCGGGAGGCGCCCGCCGTCGCGGCCGTCGCACCGGTGCCGGTGCCGGTGGCCGCGCCCGCGCCCGTGGCCGCCGTGCCCCGGGGGCCCGTGCCCGTCATCTCGCCGCTGGTGCGGAAGCTGGCCCGCGACGAGGGGCTCGACCTGCGGGAGGTGCGCGGGTCCGGCCCCGAAGGGCTGATCCTGCGCGCGGACGTCCAGAACGCCCTCGCCGTCCGGACCAGGCCCGCACCGGCGCCCGTCGCCGCCCCGGTCGCCCCGGCTGTCCCGGCCGCGAGCGGGGCCGTCGCCGCCGCCGGTGAGCGGATTCCGCTGCGCGGGGTGCGCGGTGCCGTCGCCGACAAGCTGTCCCGCAGCCGTACGGAGATCCCCGACGCGACCTGCTGGGTCGACGCCGACGCCACCGAACTCATGGCGGCCCGCGCGGCCATGAACGCGGCGGGCGGGCCGAAGATCTCCGTGCTCGCGCTGCTCGCCCGGATCTGTGCGCACGCCCTGGCCCGCTTCCCCGAGCTCAACTCCACCGTGGACACGGCCGCGCGGGAGATCGTCCGGCTGCCTTCGGTCCACCTGGGCTTCGCGGCCCAGACCGAGCGGGGCCTGGTCGTCCCCGTCGTCAAGGACGCCGGCGGGCGCACCGCCGAGTCGCTGACCGCCGAGTTCGCCCGCCTCACGGAGTCGGCCCGGCAGGGGACGCTCACACCGGCGGACCTCACCGGGGGCACGTTCACCCTGAACAACTACGGGGTGTTCGGCGTCGACGGCTCCACGCCGATCATCAACCACCCCGAGGCGGCCATGCTCGGCGTGGGGCGGATCGTCCCCAAGCCGTGGGTGCACCAGGGGGAGCTGGCGGTACGCCGGGTGGTGCAGCTGTCGCTCACCTTCGACCACCGCGTCTGCGACGGCGGGACGGCGGGCGGCTTCCTCCGGTACGTCGCGGACTGCGTCGAGAATCCGGCGGTGCTGCTGCGCACGCTGTGACACGACTCCGCCGGGGCGGACGCCGACCGGGGCACGGGGCCCCGCCGGTTCCCGGCGGTTCCGTCCGGGACCCAACCCCACGCCGGGTCCCGGACACGTCCCGGCGGACCATACTGCTGGGATGACGACCGCGTACGACGCCCTCGTGCTGGCCGGCGGTGCCGCCCGGCGCCTCGGCGGGGC
Source organism: Streptomyces sp. NPDC048659 (assembly GCF_040650575.1). Classification (NCBI taxonomy): domain Bacteria; kingdom Bacillati; phylum Actinomycetota; class Actinomycetes; order Kitasatosporales; family Streptomycetaceae; genus Streptomyces; species Streptomyces sp. NPDC048659. Next base: position 14,598 of record NZ_JBEZHM010000001.1, read on the forward strand.
CGACAAGCCGGGAGTGCGGGTCGGCGGGCGGAGCCTGCTCGACCGGGTCCTCGCCGGCTGCCGCGACGCCGGGACGACCGTCGTCGTCGCCGCGCCCCGGACCACCGCCCGCCCCGTCACCTGGGCCAGGGAGGACCCGCCGGGCGGCGGCCCCCTCGCCGCCCTCGACGCGGGCCTGCGCCGGCTGGCGGAGGTGGATCCCCGGGTGCGGGGGGCCCTCGACGAGCCCGCCGACGGGGTCGCGTACGACGAAGGGGCCCGGGCGGGGGACGCCTCCCGCGCCCTCTCCACCGACTCCTCCACCGACTCCTTTGACGGCCCCTCCGCCGGCACCATCGACGCCCTCTCAGGCGCCCCCTCCGCCGACCCCGTCGTGCTCGTCCTCTCCGCCGATCTGCCGTTCTTCGGGCCCGGGGCCGCCGGGCGGCTCCTGGCGGCGGTGGGGGACGGCGCCGGGGACGGGGCGGTGTTCGTCGACGGGGAGGGGCGGGAGCAGCCGCTGGTGGCGGCGTACCGGGTCCGGGCCCTCGCGCGGGCGGTCCGGGAGGTCCGGGACGAGCGGGGCGGTCTCGCGGGGCTTCCGCTGCGGCTGGTGACCGGACGGCTGACGCTCGCACGGGTGGTCGCGGAGGGTGCGGACTCCTTCGACTGCGACACCTGGGGGGACATCGCCGCGGCCCGGGCACGGATCAGGGACCATGGGACTGTGCTGGACGAATGGATCACCGCAGTCAAGGATGAACTGGGCCTCGACCTGGACGTCGACACGGGCCTGCTGCTCGACCTCGCCCGCGACGCCGCCCACGGTGTCGCCCGGCCCGCCGCGCCGCTGACCACCTTCCTGGTCGGGTACGCGGCGGCGCGGGCCGACGGCGGGCCCGAGGCCGTGGCGGAGGCCGCCCGCAAGGCCGCGGCGCTCGCCCAGCGCTGGGCGGCCGAGCAGGACGCCGCCGGATGACGATGCGGGAGCGGCTGCCCGACGACGGGGTGGAGGACGCCCTCGCCCTCTTCGGCCGGCCCCGCGAGGACTCCCCCCGCCCCGGGGCGCACCGCGCCACCCCCTGGCCCGAGGCCCGCGCCCGCGCGGCCCGGGCCGGGCAGGCCGGGGCGGACGCGCGTGAACCCGTCCGGGTGCCGCTCGGGCAGGGCCTCGGGCGGCTGCTGGCCGAGCCCCTGCGCGCCCTCACCGACCTGCCCTCCTTCGACACCTCGGCCATGGACGGCTGGGCGGTCGCCGGGCCCGGCCCCTGGCGGACCGACCCCGAGGGCGCCGTCCTCGCCGGGCACCTCCCGGCCGACGGGCTGGCCGACGGCGACGCCGTGCGGATCGCGACCGGGGCGCGCGTCCCGCGCGGGGCGACCGCCGTGGTCCGCTCCGAGCACTCCCGCACCGACGAGGCCGGGCAGCTGCACGCCCTGCGCGAGGTCGTCCACGGGCAGGACATCCGGCCCCGGGGCCAGGAGTGCCGCAGCGGCGACCCGCTGCTGCCCGCCGGGTGCGCGGTGACCCCCGCGGTCCTCGGGCTGGCCGCCGCGGCCGGCTACGACGAGCTGGCCGTCCGCCCGCGCCCCCGCGTGGAGGTGCTGGTCCTCGGCGACGAGCTGCTCGCGGGCGGACTCCCCCACGAGGGCCTGATCCGGGACGCCCTCGGCCCGATGCTCGGCCCCTGGCTCGAGGCCCTCGGCGCGGAGGTGCTCGCCACCCGTCACGTCGGCGACGACGCCGAGGTGCTGTACGCGGCGGTCACCGGGTCCGCCGCCGACGTGGTCTTCAGCACCGGCGGCACGGCGGCCGGTCCCGTGGACCACGTCCACGCCGTGCTCGACAAGGCGGGTGCCGCGCTCCTCGTCGACGGCGTGAAGGTACGGCCCGGCCACCCCATGCTGCTGGCCCGGCTGGCGGACGGCCGCCACCTCGTCGGGCTGCCCGGCAACCCGCTCGCCGCCGTCTCCGGGCTGTTCACGCTGGCCGAGCCGCTGCTGCGCGCGCTCACGGGCGCGGATGCCGCCCCGGGCGCCGGCTCCGCCCCGTGCCGCCTGCCCGTCGGCGCGGAGGTGCCGGGGCATCCGTACGACACCCGGCTCGTCCCCGTGGTCGTGCGCGGCGGCGCGGCGGAGCCCCTGCACTACAACGGGCCCGCGATGCTGCGGGGCATCGCCGCCGCCGACGGCATGGCCGTGGTGCCGCCCGGAGGGGCACGCCCCGGGCAGCCGCTGGAGGTACTGGATCTACCCTGGCAGGTCGAGTCGGTCGAAGGGGCGGGCGGCGGAGCCCAAGGAGTGTGTTTCACGTGAAACTTCCCAGCCGGGACGTGATGGCCCGCCAGGCCGATGAGAAGGTCTCGGGTTCCAAGATCAAGCTGCCCCGGCGCGTGGTCGAGAAGCCGCTGCGGCAGGTCGGGAAGCGCCTGCTCATGGCGCTGGGCGTGCTGATCGTGACGGTCCTCATCGTCTACATCGACCGGGCCGGCTACCACGACAACGCCAACGACTCCGTCGACTTCCTCGACTGCGTCTACTACGCGACCGTCACCCTCTCCACCACCGGGTACGGCGACATCGTCCCGTACAGCGACTCGGCACGACTCGCCAACATCCTGCTGGTCACGCCGCTGCGCGTGCTCTTCCTGATCATCCTGGTCGGTACCACCCTCGAGGTCCTCACGGAGCGGACCCGCGAGGAGTTCCGGCTGAACCGCTGGAGGTCCGCCTTGCGCGATCACACCGTCATCGTCGGCTTCGGTACGAAGGGGCGGTCGGCGATCCAGACGCTGTGCGCGACCGGGCTGCGCAAGGACCAGATCGTGATCGTCGATCCCTCGACCAAGGTGATCGAGGCGGCCAACGCGGACGGCTTCGTCGGCGTCATCGGCGACGCGACCCGCAGCGATGTGCTGCTCCGCGCCGAGGTGCAGAGGGCCCGTCAGATCGTCATCGCCACCCAGCGCGACGACACCGCCGTCCTCGTCACCCTGACCGCCCGTCAGCTCAACCGCGCGGCGAAGATCGTCGCCGCGGTCCGCGAGGAGGAGAACGCGCCGCTGCTGCGCCAGTCCGGCGCCGACGCGGTCATCACCAGCGCCTCCGCCGCCGGACGGCTGCTCGGCCTGTCCGTGCTCAGCCCCAGCGCCGGCACCGTGATGGAGGACCTGATCCAGCAGGGCTCCGGGCTCGACCTGGTGGAACGCCCGGTGACCAAGGCCGAGGCGGGGCGGAGCGTCCGCGAGACGGAAGACCTGGTGGTGAGCGTGCTGCGCGGGCACCGGCTGCTCGGTTACGACGATCCCGCCGCCAGCCCGCTCCAGCTGACGGACCGCGTGATCACCATCGTGCGGGCCGCGCCGGTCACCCCGCTCACCACCCCGAGCGACGACTAGGGCCTGTACGCCTCGCCGTCCGGGGCCTGTTCGGGGCCTGTCCGGCCCGTCCCGCTCGCGGCGCGAGTAGCCTCGCCGCCATGTATGCGATCACGATTCCGGAACCCGGCGGGCCCGAGGCGCTGGTCTGGTCCGAGGTGCCCGATCCCGTGCCCGCCGAGGGCGAGGTGCTCGTCGAGGTGACGGCGAGCGCCGTCAACCGCGCCGACCTGCTCCAGCGGCAGGGCCACTACGACCCGCCGCCCGGCGGCTCCCCGTACCCGGGCCTGGAGTGCTCCGGCCGGATCGCCGCGCTCGGGCCCGGGGTCTCCGGCTGGTCGGTCGGCGACGAGGTGTGCGCGCTGCTCGTCGGCGGCGGTTACGCCGAGAAGGTCGCCGTCCCGGCCGGGCAGCTGCTCCCGAAGCCCGAGGGCGTGGACCTGGTGACCGCCGCCGCGCTGCCCGAGGTGGCCTGCACGGTCTGGTCGAACGTCTTCATGCTGGCCCACCTGCGGCCGGGCGAGACCCTGCTCGTGCACGGCGGGGCGAGCGGCATCGGCACCATGGCGATCCAGCTCGCCAAGGCGGTCGGCGCGCGGGTCGCGGTCACCGCGGGCAGCCCGGAGAAGCTGGCGCGCTGCGCCGAGCTGGGCGCGGACATCCTCATCGACTACCGCGCACAGGACTTCGTCGAGGAGCTGAGCAAGGCGACGGACGGCGCCGGGGCGGACGTCATCCTGGACATCGTCGGCGCGAAGTACCTGGAGCGGAACGTCAGGGCGCTCGCCGTCAACGGCCGGCTCGTCGTCATCGGGCTCCAGGGCGGCGTCAAGGGCGAGTTGAACCTCGGCGCCCTCATGGCCAAGCGCGCGGCCGTGCTGGCGACCACGCTGCGGTCGCGCCCGCCGGGCGAGAAGGCCGCCGTCGTGGCCGCCGTCCGCGAGCACGTCTGGCCGCTGATCGCGGCGGGCACCGTCACCCCGGTCGTCGACCGGACCGTGCCGCTGCCGGACGCCGCCGCGGCCCACCGGGCCGTCGAGTCCAGCGACCACGTCGGCAAGATCCTGCTCCGCGTGCCGGGGAAGTAGCCCCACCGGGCCCGCCACCGGCGGCCCACCGGCCCGTCGCTCCCGCCCGAGGGCAGCGAAAAGGCCCGGCACCTTCCCCGTGCCGGGCCTCGTCCTTCCCCGCTCCGCAGTCGTCTCGCTGCGGATACCCCCACCGCCTACAGATACGGTCCGGAGCCCACCGCGCGGCCGTGGCCGGGGCCGTGGTCGTCGTCATCGTCGTGGCCGGCGCCGGGCGGGAGCGCGCGGCGCATCTGCTCCAACTGGGCGCGGGCCGCCATCTGCTGGGCGAACAGCGCCGTCTGGATGCCGTGGAAGAGGCCCTCCAGCCAGCCCACCAGCTGGGCCTGCGCGATCCGGAGCTCCGAGTCGGAGGGGATGGCCTCGTCGGTGAACGGCAGGGAGAGCCGCTCCAGTTCCTCCACCAGCTCCGGTGCGAGACCGTCCTCCAGCTCCTTCACCGAGCTGGCGTGGATCTCCTTGAGCCGGACGCGGCTGGCCTCGTCGAGAGGCGCCGCCCTGACTTCCTCCAGAAGCTGCTTGATCATGCTGCCGATCCGCATGACCTTCGCAGGCTGTTCGACCATTTCCGTCACCGGGACCTCGCGGGATTCGTCGTCACCCTGAACGCCGCCGAGCGCCGTCCCGTCCTGGCCCACGATGAGGACCTGGGGGTGCTCCTGCGACCTGTCATTCCTCGGCATCTCCATGCCGCCATTCTCTCGCACACATGCCTCACCACACGGTGTGCCCCTGTACGAGGGTGATCCACCCTCGTACAGGGGCACGGCCCGGCAACGAACGCGTGTGCGGGTCCTGGGGCTGTCGGGCGGGCCGCCTAGTGGGCGGCCCGGCGGGCCAGGGAGCCGCGGGAGCGGGTCACCAGGGCGGCCAGCAGGGCGGCGCCGAGCGGCACGGCCACCAGGAGCGCGGCGAGCGTCTCCCAGGGGACGACGATCGGCACGTACGGCGGGGTATCCGAGCTCATCCAGCCCATGTCGAGATTCTGCTCGTAGAACGCGAGCTGCTCGCGCTGCTCGGTGAGCCGCAGCCCGATCGCGGGCAGCACGCCCGCGGCGGAGCCGAGGACCACGCCCATCGCGGCGACCACACCGCACTGGAAGCCGCTGAGCGTACGGCGGACCCCAGGCGGGGCACCGACCGCGGCGAGCGTCTTGAGGTCGGCCTCCGCGTCCGCCTGGGCGAGCCCGGTGGCGATGCCGGCCGCGCCGATGGTGACCAGGCCGGCGAAGACGGTCAGCGCGAGGAGGGCGAGGCTGGTCTTGCTGGTGTAGCCCTCCTCCAGGGTGAGGTCGACGTTGCTGCCCAGCTTGGCGATCTCGCCGTCCAGCTTCTGCCGCTGCTCGCCGTCGGGCAGCCGGTCGGTGGTGAAGTAAGAGCCCATCGGGACGGTGGTCAGTCCGGCGGCCTTGGCGGCGGCCGGGCTCAGGATGTTCTGCACGCCGTACGTGAGCGGGTTGCCGGGCACCTGGTACGCGGTCAGGTTCTTGACCTCGCCCGGGATCGGCTGGTTCTTCCGGGCGGCCGTGTCGGCGGCATCGGGGTCGGTGATCAGCCGGATGCCGACGGTGCCGGTCTTCTTGTCGACGTTCGTCTTCAGGAAGTTGACCATCTTGCCCTCGGCGAGGGCCTTGGCGGCGCCGGGGTCGTCGATCCCGAGGACCCCGAGGATCTCGGCGTCGGCGACCAGCAGACCGCCCTCGACGTACACCCCGCTGCCGGGGAGGGCCTGGCAGCGCCAGTCCTTGGAGGCGATCTCGCGGCGCTGCTCCTTGGTGAACTTCTCGGACGGGTCGGTGCCGTCGGGCGAGAAGGCCCACAGGGGGCACTCGTTGGCGGTCGGAATGACCACCTCGAAGCGGCCGCAGCCCTTGCCGCCGCCCCAGGGCTCGCAGCCGGGCTTGCCGACGGCGACCCGGGCGACGTCGGCGCGGACGTCCACGGGGAAGCTGCGCTCGATGGCCTCGCGGACCGCGGGCACGTCCCGGCCGCCCTCCTCGGTGACGAGCGCGGCGACGACGCCGTGCGGCAGCCGCGCCTCGTACTCGTTCCGCCCCTGGGCGTCCTGGCTGGCCGCGTAGGTGGCGACGGCGACGGTGCCGGCGACGGCGGCGAGCACGGCGGCGACGGCGGGGGCCGTGCGGCCCCGGTTGCGCACGGCGTCCCGCAGGGCGAGGCGCGGCGACAGCGGCAGCCAGCGGCCGATGCGGCCGAAGAGGCCGACCAGCACCGGGGTCAGGGCGACCACGCCGAGCTCGGCGATGGCCGAGCCGCCCGCGACGATCACGTACTGGTCGCTGACGACCGACCCGTACAGCGCGATGGCCGCGCCGAGCAGGATGGCGATGATGCCGATGACGGGCAGGACGCGGCTGGCGCGGCGGACGCCTCGGCGGCCGGTCAGGGAGGCGAGCACGGTCTGCCGGGAGGCGGTGATCGCCGGGGCGATCGCGGCCAGCAGTCCGGTGAGGATCGCCAGTCCGGCGATGCCGAGGAGTTCGAGCGGCCGGACGGTGAAGCCGCCGAACCGCTGCCCCATGACGTCCTCCAGCAGCGGCCGGAGCGCGAAGGTGAGGATCAGGGCGAGCACGGTGCCGACGACCGCCGCGGCGACGCCGATGACCAGTCCGCCGCTCAGCACGATGGCCCGGATGTGACTGCGGGCGCCGCCGTTGGCGCCGACGAGCCCGAGCTGGCGGCGCGAGCGGCGGGCGCCGACCGCGAAGGCGGGACCGGCGAGCAGGCAGATCTCCAGCATCGCCAGGCCGACGATGGTGGCGACGGCCGCGAGGACGGTGGCGTTGCCGGCCATGCTGGTGTCGAAGCTGCCCCAGCCGTCCTTCTGGTAGAGCGGGACCTCGGAGTCGGCGGGCGGGGCCAGGATCACGGCGCGGGACTCGACGACCACGCCCTTCTTGTTGATCTCCTGGACGTTGTTCCACGTGAAACCACCGGACTTCTGCACCAGATACGTGGTGGAGACGCCCTGCGCGTGGATCCCGGCCTTCTCGATGGCCTTGTTGTACGGCGCGAGGAAGGCCCCCGGCAGCACGTTGACCTGGTCCTTCTTCAGCTCGTTGGGGAGCTCGTAGGAGCCGGTGATCCGGTACGGGCGGTCGAAGCCGCGCGCGGTGAGGGTGGAGCCGACGTGCAGGCCGCTGGTCTCCAGGAAGTGCGTGCTCGCCGCGATCTCGTCGTTCTTCTCCGGGAAGCTGCCCTCCTGGAGCCGCATGATGCCACGGGCGACGGGGTCGGCGGCCTTCAGCTCGCGGACCTCGGTCATCAGCAGCCCGTGCGCGGTGGTCAGCTTGGCGCTGCCGACGCTGTCGGTGAGGACGGTGGAACCGGCCGGGATGGACGTGCGGACGTCGGTCCCGCCGTCGGGCCAGGGCTCGTCCTTGTAGTCCTTGACGGTGGTGCTCTGCTGGCCGGCCGGGTCCTGGTAGATCGGCACGCCGCTGACCCGGGCGTCTCTGAAGCGCGCGTCGGCGGCGCCTATGGAGCGTTCCGCCTTCTGCTCGGGCGGCAGCTCGGAGCTGCGCATGGTGACGGAGAAGGCGCTGACGCCGAGGATGGGCAGCGCGATCATCGCGAGGACGAGGAAGCTGCGGCCCTTGGAGCGCCAGGCGTCACGGCGGGCGATGCGGATCGCGGCCCGCCAGGAGTGGAGCCACGTGTTCACTGCTGTGCCGCCCGGCCGGTCAGGAGCGAGTCGGCCTCGCTGCGTACGGTCTGGTCGACGACGGCGCCGTCGCGCAGGAAGACGACCCGGTCGGCCCAGGCGGCGAAACGCGGCTCGTGGGTGACCAGGACGCCGGCGGCACCGGCGTCGCAGCGGCTGCGCAGCAGGGCGAGCACGGACTCGCTGGTCTCGGAGTCGAGGGCGCCGGTGGGCTCGTCGGCGAGGACGAGGCGGCGGTCGCCGACGAGCGCGCGGGCGATGGCCACGCGCTGCTGCTGGCCGCCGGACATCTCGTCGGGGAAGCGGTCGGCGAGGTGCCCGAGCTCCATCTCGGCGAGCGCGGCGAGGGCCTCGCCGCGGGCCTTGCGGGCGGAGACGCCGTCCAGCTCGCGGGGCAGGGCCACGTTCTCGGCGGCGGTGAGCGCCGGGATGAGGTTGTAGTCCTGGAAGACGTAGCCGATGCTGCGGCGGCGCAGGGCCGCGAGCTGCTTGACGCTCGCGGTGGTGATGTCGGTGTCCTCGACGATCACCTGGCCCGAGGTGGGGGCGTCGAGGCCGCCGGCGATGGTGAGCAGGGTCGACTTGCCGGAGCCGGACGGGCCCATGACGGCGACGAGTTCGCCGGGGTAGACATCGAGGTCGATGCCGCGCAGGGCGTGGACCTCGGTGGCGCCCGCGCCGTGGACGCGGGTCAGCTGCTGCAGGCGCAGCACGGGCTGCTGTGTGGACATGGCGGAATCCCCCTCGGGCGTACGCGGGCGAGGTGCCGGCCTGCGTCGGCCGGGCTCCGGCGGCGGTACGGCGACGGCGCGGGGCCGGTGCCGGGGACGGTGCCGCGGGCGGTGCCCGGTCCGGCGCGGATGCCGGTGCCGGTGCGTACGGTCTGGGTCGGTCGGATGTGCTTGCGGAGCGGTCGGAAGCGGTGCTTCGGGACGCCGGTACTTCGGTGGGGCGGTACTTCGGTAGGGCGGGTGGGTCGGCCGGGCCCTCGTGGGGCCCGCCGCGACCCGGTGGTCTGCCGGGTTACGAGACCCCCGTGGCTCCCGGCAGGGCGGAGGCGGGCGTGGCGGCGCGTGGCGGGCCCCCTGAGGCCCCCCCATGACTGCCGGGTGCCCCGGGGCCGGCCGGTCCGCCGGAGGCGCCCGAACCGGCCGCGGCGGCGACCGCCGACAGCCGGATCAGGCGTGCCTCGCAGTGGTCCAGCCAGCGGGCCTCCGCCTCGGTCTGGAAGATCAGCTGCTCCAGGACGAGCAGCCAGGCGACGTCGTCGCGCTCGCGCGCTCCCCCGCTCTCGACGGCGGTGATGGCCTGCGCCTTGAGCCGGGTGTAGTCCTGCATCGCCTTCACGGTGTGCCGGCGCTGGGACTGGATGACGTTGCGGATGTCGACCCCGGGCGCGCCGACGGCCATCGCCAGCTTGATGGCGAGTTCGTCGCGGGCGGGGCTGGTGCGGTCCACGGGCTTCTCGAACCAGGTGCGCAGCTCGCCGCGGCCCTTGTCGGTGATCGCGTAGAGCGCGTGCCCCGCGCCGTCCTCGCCGTCCTGCCCGACCATCCCGTCCCGCTCCAGGCGGGCCAGGGTCGTGTAGACCTGGCCGACGTTGAGCGGCCAGGTGGAGCCCGTGCGGGACTCGAACTCCGTACGGAGCTGCGAGCCGTAGCGAGGGCCGCGTTCGAGGAGGGCGAGGAGCCCGTGGCGGATCGACATACTCAGTATGTATACCGGGTATGCCCGAGCCGACAAGCGTCCTGAGAGGGACCTCGCGGGTCCGACTCAAGGAGGACCCGGGCCCCGGCGGCGGGCGGGGCGGGGGTCAGCGGCGCCGCATCCGCAGCCCGAGGAAGCCGATGCCGAGCCCCATCAGGGCCAGCCCGACTCCCAGCGTCAGCACGGGAATCCGCCGGTCGGACAGGTTCGCGACGGCTTCCGCGCCGATCCTCGGAGCCGCCGCCGGGAGCGCCGCGGCCGAGCCGCTCGCGGCCCCGGCGTCCGTCCCGAGTACCGCTCCGGCGGCCTCGTCGGCCGCCATCTCAGCCGTTTCGTCTGTTGCGGTTTTGATACGCGAAGGGCTTCCCGAGCCCTCCGGGGGCGTCGAGGCGGCCGGGGAACTCGGCTCCGGGGGCCGCCCCGGGTGCTCCCGCCCCTCGCCCGCCGGGCGCCCGGCGAGCGAGGCGGCGCCGCTCGGGGCGGGCCGCCCCTCGGGCGCGCGGGTGGCGGTCGCCGAGGACGGGGCGCCTGTGCTCGCGGGCGCGGAGGTGGATGTGGAGGTGGCCGCCGTGCCGGTCCCGGTCCCGTCCCCGGTGGCCGAGGGGCGCGGGAGGACGGTGGCGGCGGACGGCGGGGTCGTCCCGGTCGTCCCGGCGGCGCCGCTCGCGCCGGCGGCACCGGTCGCGGCGTCCGGCGCGGCTCCCCGGGGCGGCTCGCTCCGGGCCGGCGCCCCGGCGGACCCCGGGCTTCCGGCGGCGGCCGTGCCGCGCGCCCCACCGTGCCCGACGGCGGTCCCGGCGGTACTCACAGCCCCGGATGTCCCCGCAGCCCCACCGACGCCGCGCCCCGGTCCGCTCTCGCCGCTTCCCGCGCTGATCCCGGCCTCGTAGCCCCCGTACGCGAAGGCGGCGCCCGGGGCGGCGAAGGGCACCGCGCACGCCGTGAGACAGCAGGCGAGGACCGGGCCGAGCGCCCGTGTCCGTGCCGTGCGGAGTGCTGGAGTCACCGGGTGACCCCCTCCCGTGCCGAGCCGCCGTGTCCGTCGACTCAGCGTCACATGACGGGACGGACCCGGCATCCCGGAGCATCCGGACGGGGCCGAAGCGCCCTCCGCGCGGGAGCGCGTTTTCCTCCTGCGGCAGGCTGCGTAACCGCGGCGGGCCGCCCGCTTACGGCTGCCCGCCTACTGCGGCAGGCTGCCCGTGGAGACCTGGAGTTCGAAGTTCGCGTCCTCCGGCTTGATGTCCGTGCCCTGGCGCGGGTACTGGGTGATGACCGTGCCCTCGCCGTAGGTCGCCTCGTCGTACGGGGACTCGGACTTGATCTTCCAGCCGGCGGCCTGGATGCAGTCCTTCACCGACTGGATGTTCTTGTAGGTGAGGTCCGGCACCACGATCATGCTCGGGTCGCTGCTCGACTCGGTCGGCTCCGTGCACTTCTTCGTGGCGATGGTCTTCGTGAGGTCCGGCCCCTTGTGGCCGGGGGCGCTGCTGGTGCCCTGGCTGGGACCGTTCGCGGTGGGCGGGTCCGAGGGCTCGCGGTTGTAGAGGGAGATCCCGGTGATCACGCCGGCGACCACGAGCAGCGCGAGCGCGCCGAGGGCGAGCTTCGAGCGGTTCGACGAGGAGCCGCCGCCGGTCCCGGTCCCGGCCATGGTCACAGGCGCCTGCGGCGGCACCCCGTACGGGCCGGGGGCGGGCGCCTGGGCCTGGTAGACGGGCGGGGGCGTCTGGTAGACGGGCGGCGGGGTCGGGACCTGCTGCGGGGGGTAGCCGTACGAGGGCGCGGGCGCCGGGGTCGGTACGCCGTAGGGGCCCGGCTGCGGGGTGGGCTGGTACGGGGTCTGGACGCCGTGCGTCGAGGGCGGCGGGGTCTGGCCGACCGGCGGGAAGACGGCGGAGCCGACGCCCGCACCGCTCTGCACCGGACCGCCCGCGACGATCACCGGCGCCCCGGTCTGCCCGGCGGACAGCACCCGCAGGCACTCGTCGCGCATGGCGGCGGCGCTGGGGAAGCGCTCGTTCGGGTTCTTCTTGAGGGCGCGGGCGACCAGCGCGTCCATCGCCGGGGTCACCGCGCGGTTCACGGAGGACGGTGCGACCGGCTCCTCCTGGACGTGCGCGTAGGCGATGGCGAGCGGCGAGTCCGCGTCGAACGGCAGCCGCCCGGTCAGCAGCTGGAAGAGCATGATGCCGACCGAGTACAGGTCGGAGCGGGCGTCGACGGCGCGGCCCAGGGCCTGTTCGGGGGAGAGGTACTGCGGGGTGCCGACGACCATGCCGGTCTGGGTCATCGAGGTGACCCCGGACTGCATGGCGCGCGCGATGCCGAAGTCCATGACCTTGACCACGCCGCGCTTGGTCATCATCACGTTGCCCGGCTTGATGTCCCGGTGGACCAGGCCCATTTCGTGGCTGGTCTCCAGCGCGGCGAGCACGTCGCCGGTGACCTTCAGCGCCTTGTCGGCCGGCATCGCGCCGTACTGCCGCACGTCCGCGGCGAGCACCGAGCCGAGCGGCTGCCCCTCCACGTACTCCATGACGATGTACGGCATGACGGCGCCGTCGAGGGTGTCCTCGCCGGTGTCGAAGACCGAGACGATGTTGGTGTGGGACAGCTTCGCGACCGCCTGCGCCTCGCGCCGGAACCGTTCGCGGAACGACTGTTCGCGGCCGAGCTCGGTGTGCAGCGTCTTGATGGCGACCTGGCGGTCCAGGGCGCTGTCGTACGCCAGGTACACCGACGCCATGCCGCCCTCGCCGAGCAGGTCGCGAAGCTGGTACCGGCCGCCCGCGACCGAACCGCCCGCATAGCGGCCCTGTGCGCCGTCCTGGCTCATCTCGTGCTTCCCCCTACGCGCGCGTGGCGGCGCTGATCCCGGATTTTCCCGGCCAAGTCTGCCCGAGGGCGGTGACACGTCAAGCCGGGCGCGGGTTCGGTACCCGTTCCGTGACCCTCCGCGACCCTCCGTGGTCTTCCGGGCGCCGTCGTCCCGGGAGCGTGACGGGGGCGTGACAGGAACGGCACGGAATTTGCACAGGTGTATGCGTGGGGAGTTGGATGGCCCGTTCATCGCGGACCGTGATGTCGTACGGAGCCTGTAGCGTGACGACTGGACACGGCACCAGAGACGACGGCGAGGACTGATGGCACCCGAATCCGGAGCAGGTGGCGGTCTGCCGGACGCTTCTCCCGAGTCCTGGGGCGCCGACGGGGTGGTCGGCGACGGACGTTATCGGCTGACCCACCGCCTCGGACGCGGCGGCATGGCCGAGGTGTTCGCCGCCGAGGACGTGCGCCTCGGGCGCACCGTCGCGGTGAAGCTGCTGCGCAGCGACCTCGCCGAGGACCCGGTCTCCAAGGCCCGCTTCACGCGCGAGGCGCAGTCGGTCGCGGGCCTCAACCACCATGCGATCGTGGCGGTCTACGACTCGGGCGAGGACCTGGTCAACGGCCGCCCCGTGCCGTACATCGTGATGGAGCTGGTCGAGGGCCGCACCATCCGCGACCTGCTGATCAGCGCCGAGGCGCCGGGGCCCGAGCAGGCCCTGATCATCGTCTCGGGCGTCCTGGAGGCGCTGGCCTACTCGCACCAGCACGGCATCGTGCACCGCGACATCAAGCCGGCGAACGTGATCATCACCCACGGCGGCGCGGTCAAGGTCATGGACTTCGGCATCGCCCGCGCGCTGCACGGCGCGCAGTCGACGATGACGCAGACCGGCATGGTCATGGGCACCCCGCAGTACCTGTCGCCGGAGCAGGCCCTCGGCAAGGCCGTCGACCACCGCTCCGACCTGTACGCGACGGGCTGCCTGCTCTACGAACTCCTCGCGCTGCGTCCCCCGTTCACGGGCGAGACGCCGCTGTCGGTGGTCTACCAGCACGTCCAGGACATGCCGGTGCCGCCGTCCGAGGTGGCGCCCGCCTCGCCGCCGGAGCTCGACGGCCTGGCGATGCGCTCGCTGGCGAAGGACCCGGACGACCGGTTCCAGAGCGCCGAGGAGATGCGCGGCCTGATCCAGTACGGGCTGCAGATGCTCCAGGAGCAGGGCGGCCACACCGGTGTGTGGAACACCGGGCCGGTCGACCTGCACGGGATGCACGACCCGCACGGGATGTACGGGACGCACGACCAGATGCACACCCCGGGCGGCGGGATGGGCGGCGTCGGCGCGACGGCCGTCCTCGGCCACCCCATGGGCCACCCGATGCACCACGACACCGCGCAGGGCCCGATCCTGCCGCCGATGAACCCGGACGACGGGGGCTACGACGGCGGGCACGGCGGCCACGGCGGATACGGCCAGGACGGCACTTACGGCGGCAAGGGCGGCGGTGGCCGCCGGGCCAAGCTGCTGCTGTTCGTGGCGCTCGCGCTGGTCGCGATCGTCGCGGGTGTGGCGTACGCGATCGACAAGGCGGGCGACAAGGGCACCGGCGGCGGGACGACGCCGCCGGCGGTCTCCGACAAGCCGTCCACCGAGCCGCCGTCCCCGGACCCCTCCGACGAGCCCTCGGACCAGACCGAGCCGCCGGACTCCTCCTCGGGCGGCAACGACTACACCCACCGGCCGACGAACCGGCCCACCCAGCGTCCGACGAAGGACCCGACGCCGACGAACACCCCGTCGACCGACCCGACGGGCACGAGCGACGGCGGCACGGGCACCAACGAGGGCACCACCGAGGGGACGACCGAGGGCACCACCGAGGGGACGACGGAGGGCACCACGGACGGCTCCTCCACCGGCACCTCGACCGGCACGTCCACCGGCACCTCGACGGGCACGTCCACGGGCACCTCCACGGGTACGTCCTCGGGCACGGGCACCTCGTCCGGCACCGCGCGGGGCAGCACGGGCACGTCGACGGGCACGACCACCGGGACGGGCTGAGGCGGGGCCCGGCCGGGCCCTGTCGCCCCCCGGTCAGCCCGCGAAGGCGTCGCGCACGGCCTCGTACTCGCGGGTCCACCACACGGCCAGGGCCGATAACGCGGGGAAGAGCGGGTCGGCCCTGCGGTCCTGGTGCTGGTAGCGCCAGCGCAGGGTCCAGAAGTCGTTGAGCCGCTCCCACCAGACCCGGTCGACCGCCGCGGCCAGCTCCGCGCGGTCCGCCCCGGCCGCCCGCCGGTAGGCGCGCGCGTAGGCCCGCACCTTGTCCAGGGCGAGCTCCCCGGACGGGCGGACGAAGAAGATCGCGGCGGCCCGCACCGCCTCCTCGGCGCGCGGGCGGACGCCGAGCCGGTCCCAGTCGACGATCGCCGCGGGTTCGGCGCCCCGGTAGAGCAGGTTCAGCGGGTGGAAGTCGCCGTGCACCCAGCCGCCCTCGACGGCGGCCGGCGGGCGCCGGTGGGCGTGCCGGTCGAGCAGCGCCCGGCGCTCCCGCAGCCGGTGCTCGGCCAGCTCGTCGAAGCCGTCGCGCGGCCGGCGGGCCCGGACCAGCCGCAGCAGCTCCTCGATGAGCCGCAGGGTGTCCTCGGGGCGGGCGCTCTCGTGGCCGGTGTCCGGCGCCGGGGAGCCCATGACCCGCTCCAGGCAGGTGTGCACGTGCCCGAGGAGGCTGCCGAGGCGGCGGGAGCCCTCGGTGGACAGTTCGGCGCCCTCGCGGTGCCGGCCCTCGACCCAGGGGTGCAGCGCGTAGCAGCGCCCGCCGATGACGGCGACGGTGCGGCCCCTGGTGTCGTGCAGCGGCGGGGCGACGGGCAGCCCCAGGGCGTGCAGGCGCAGCGTGGCGCGGTGCTGCCGGGTGATGGTGTCCCGGTCGGCGGTGCGGGCGTCCAGGTGCTGTTTGAGGAAGTAGCGGCCCCGCGTGGTGGAGAGCCGGTAGCCCCGGTTCAGTAAGCCCTGGGCGACGGGCTCACAGGACAGCGGCTCGCCCGCGTCCCCGTAGCGGCGCAGCAGGGCGCCGAGCGGCGGGGCGGGCGAGGAGGCCGGGGCCGGGGCGGACGGGGCAGGCGGGGCCGGTGCGACCGGCGGGGCCGGTGGGCCCGATAAGGCCAGGGGTACAGATGAGCGCGGCACTCCGCAGATGTTAGATCACGCTACGTGGTGGAGGTGGCGTACGACGGAGGGAACGGCCGCGGGGGCCGGCGCCTCGGACGCGTAATCGAGGCTGTGCACCGTGACGAACTGGGGATCGATCCGCATGAAGACCGGGTCGAACGCCTCGTCGTCCACGGTGCGCGGCTCCCGCCCGAAGGCGGCCCGCTGCGCCTCGGTGGGTTCGATGATCTCGGCGGTGCCGGTGAACTGCACGGACCACATCGCCTCGTCGTCGGAGCCGAAGTTGTCCGTCCCGTAGGCCACCACGCTGCCGTTGCAGGCGCGGTGGTAGCCCAGGCCGCGGTGCATCCGGATCAGGACGTCGCCCTCGAACACGATGTGCCGGGCGGGGGCGACGAAAGGCATCGCCCGCATACTCGTCGCCACCCGGCCGTACGGCACACGGCTGAGCAGCTCGATGGCGCGGATCTCGTCGGTGGACATGGCTACCACTCTCCGCCACCGGCAGGTTGTCGGAAAAGGGGCCCCTGCCCCTTTTCCGGGGACGTAGGTCCCTAGTACGGGCCGTCGGGCCGCGCCACACCCGTTCGGGTGAAGGCGGCGGCCCCGGCCCGGCGTCCCGCGGCGCTCAGTGGCGCTCGGCCTGCATACGCGCCACGTACGCGGCGGCCTGGGACCGCCGCTCCATGCCGAGCTTCGACAGCAGGCTGGACACGTAGTTCTTGATGGTCTTCTCGGCCAGGTGGAGCCGCTCGCCGATGGCCCGGTTGGTCAGGCCCTCGCCGATCAGGTCGAGGATCTTCTTCTCCTGCTCGGTGAGGTTGGAGAGCCGGTCGTCGCCCTTGGGGCTGTTGCCGTCCCGCAGCCGCTCCAGCACCCGCGCGGTCGCCACGGGGTCGAGCAGCGACTTGCCGGCCGCCACGTCGCGCACCGCGTTCAGCAGCTCGTTGCCGCGGATGGCCTTCAGCACGTACCCCGAGGCCCCGGCCATGATCGCGTCGAAGAGCGCCTCGTCGTCCGCGTAGGACGTCAACATCAGGCACTTGATCGAATCGTCCTGGGAACGGACCTCACGGCACACCTCGACCCCGCTGCCGTCCGGGAGCCGGACGTCGAGCACGGCCACGTCGGGCCGGGTCGCAGGGATCCTGACCAGGGCGTCCGCGGCGGTACCGGCTTCGCCGACCACCTCGATGTCGTCCTCCACGGAGAGCAGCTCGTGGACGCCGCGCCGCACGACCTCGTGGTCGTCCAGCAGAAATACCCGGATTTTTCCTTCTTCGCGCACGCAGCCAGTCTCACATATTCGCTCTTCCCGTGCCCGGGGTGACCGGGATAACGTGCCGGGTGTTCCGGCGGCCCCTGCGGGCTGCCCCCGGATGCCCGCTGACCAGCGGCGAGTCCCCCTTTTCTCGATTTACTTGGAAATCCAAGCAAAATCGCAGGTCAAATGGGGTTTCGCGGGAATGCGGCGCTGTGGGTAACGTGCCTATGACAGGGCGCTCGCCGGGGCACCTGTCACGCCCGACCCCAGCCGCGTCGCACCCACCCCGTGCGAAGGGCACGGTGAAGGCGGAGCCGCACTGGCCTTACCGGCGAACCCGGGGGCCGGACCGACGGAGGAGCACGCACGTGACCGTGGAGAGCACTGCCGCGCGCAAGACGACGCGACGCAGCAGCGGCACCAAGCGCACCGCAAGTGCCGCGAGCGCGAAGAAGGCGACGGCGGCGCAGAGCGCAGAGCCCGAGCTCGTTCAGCTGCTGACGCCCGAGGGGGAGCGCGTCCAGCACCCCGATTACGACATCGACCTGAGCTCCGAGGAGCTGCGCGGGCTCTACCGCGACATGGTCCTCACCCGCCGCTTCGACGCCGAGGCCACCGCGCTCCAGCGCCAGGGCGAGCTGGGCCTGTGGGCCTCGCTGCTCGGCCAGGAGGCCGCGCAGATCGGCTCCGGCCGCGCCCTGCGCGACGACGACTACGTCTTCCCGACCTACCGCGAGCACGGCGTGGCCTGGGTCCGCGGGGTCGATCCGACCAACCTGCTCGGGATGTTCCGCGGCGTGAACCACGGCGGCTGGGACCCCAACACCAACAACTTCCACCTGTACACGATCGTCATCGGCTCGCAGACCCTGCACGCCACCGGCTACGCCATGGGCATCACCAAGGACGGCGCCGACTCGGCCGTGATCGCGTACTTCGGCGACGGCGCCTCCAGCCAGGGCGACGTGAACGAGGCGTTCACCTTCTCCGCGGTCTACAACGCCCCGGTCGTGTTCTTCTGCCAGAACAACCAGTGGGCCATCTCCGAGCCCACCGAGAAGCAGACCCGTGTGCCGCTCTACCAGCGCGCCCGCGGCTTCGGCTTCCCCGGCGTCCGGGTCGACGGCAACGACGTGCTGGCCTGTCTCGCGGTCACCCGCTCCGCCCTGGAGCGCGCCCGCCGCGGCGAGGGCCCGACCCTCGTCGAGGCGTTCACCTACCGCATGGGCGCCCACACCACCTCCGACGACCCGACCAAGTACCGGGCCGACGAGGAGCGCGAGGCATGGGAGGCGAAGGACCCGATCCTGCGCCTCAAGGCGTACATGGAGCGCGAGGGCCACGCCGACGCGGCCTTCTTCGAGGAGCTGGAGACGGAGAGCGAGACGCTCGGCAGGCGCGTCCGCGAGGCCGTCCGCGCCATGCCCGACCCGGGCCACCTGGCGATCTTCGAGAACGTGTACGCGGACGGGCACGCCCTCGTCGACGAGGAGCGCGCGCAGTTCGCCGCCTACCAGGCGTCCTTCGCGGACGGAGAGGCCGAGTAACCATGGCTGTTCAGAAGCTCCCCCTCGCCAAGGCGCTCAACGAGTCGCTGCGCAAGGCCCTGGAGACCGACCCCAAGGTCCTCATCATGGGCGAGGACGTCGGCAAGCTCGGCGGCGTCTTCCGCGTCACCGACGGGCTCCAGAAGGACTTCGGCGAGGACCGGGTGATCGACACCCCGCTCGCCGAGTCCGGCATCGTCGGCACCGCGATCGGCCTGGCCCTGCGCGGCTACCGGCCGGTCGTGGAGATCCAGTTCGACGGCTTCGTCTTCCCCGCGTACGACCAGATCGTCACCCAGCTCGCGAAGATGCACGCCCGCGCGCTCGGCAAGATCAAGATGCCGGTCGTCGTGCGCATCCCGTACGGCGGCGGCATCGGCGCGGTCGAGCACCACTCCGAGTCCCCCGAGGCGCTCTTCGCGCACGTCGCGGGCCTCAAGGTGGTCTCGCCCTCGAACTCCTCCGACGCGTACTGGATGCTCCAGCAGGCCATCCAGAGCGACGACCCGGTCATCTTCTTCGAGCCCAAGCGGCGTTACTGGGACAAGGGCGAGGTCGACACCGAGGCCATCCCCGGCGAGCTGCACAAGGCGCGGGTGGCCCGCGAGGGCACCGACCTCACGCTCGCCGCGTACGGCCCGATGGTGAAGACCTGCCTGGAGGCGGCGGCCGCCGCCGCCGAGGAGGGCAAGTCCGTCGAGGTCCTCGACCTGCGGACGGTCTCCCCGATCGACTTCGACGCGATCCAGACCTCGGTGGAGAAGACCCGCCGGCTGGTCGTCGTCCACGAGGCGCCGGTCTTCTTCGGCTCCGGCGCCGAGATCGCCGCCCGGATCACCGAGCGCTGCTTCTACCACCTGGAGGCCCCCGTCCTGCGGGTCGGCGGCTACCACGCGCCGTATCCGCCGGCGCGCCTGGAGGAGGAGTACCTGCCGGGCCTGGACCGCGTGCTCGACGCCGTCGACCGCTCGCTGGCGTTCTGAGGAGAGCACCGTGACGATCCGCGAATTCAAGATGCCCGACGTGGGCGAGGGCCTCACCGAGGCCGAGATCCTCAAGTGGTACGTCCAGCCCGGCGACACCGTCTCCGACGGGCAGGTCGTCTGCGAGGTGGAGACGGCGAAGGCGGCCGTCGAGCTGCCGATCCCCTTCGACGGGACGGTGCACGAGCTGCGCTTCCCCGAGGGCACCACGGTCGACGTCGGCGAGGTCATCATCTCGGTGAACGTCGGCGGCGACGAGGCCCCGGTGGCCGCGCCGGCCCCCGCCGCGCTGCCGACGCCCGAGCCCGAGGCCGAGCCGGAGCAGACGGGCCGCCAGCCGGTCCTCGTCGGCTACGGCGTGGCCGCGACCTCCACCAAGCGTCGCGCCCGCAAGACGGCCCCGGTCGCGGCCCCCGCGGCCCCGGCTCCCGCCGCCGTGGTCCCCGCCCCCGCGGCCGTGGTCCCCGAGCAGCTGAACGGCCACGCCCCGGCGGCGGCCCGCCCGCTGGCGAAGCCGCCGGTGCGCAAGCTCGCCAAGGACCTGGGCGTGGACCTGGCGACGGTCACCCCGACCGGCCCGGACGGCGTGATCACCCGCGAGGACGTGCACGCGGCGGTCGCCCCGGCCCCGGTCGCGGCCCCCGCCGAGACCCCGGCCCCGGCCGCCGAGGCACCCGCCGCCCCGGTCGCCGTCGCCGTCGAGCCGGGCGCGCGGGAGACCCGTATCCCGGTCAAGGGCGTACGGAAGGCCACGGCGGCGGCGATGGTCGGCTCGGCCTTCACCGCGCCGCACGTCACCGAGTTCGTGACCTTCGACATCACGCGCACGATGAAGCTGGTCGAGGAGCTCCGGTCCGACAAGGACATGGCGGGCCTGCGGGTCAACCCGCTCCTGATCATCGCCAAGGCGGTCCTGGTCGCGGCCCGGCGCAACCCGGACATCAACGCGTCCTGGGACGAGGCCGCCCAGGAGATCGTGCTCAAGCACTACGTGAACCTGGGCATCGCCGCGGCCACCCCGCGGGGCCTGATCGTCCCCAACATCAAGGACGCGCACGCCCAGACCCTGCCGGAGCTGTCGCGGTCCCTGAGCGAGCTGGTCGCCACCGCCCGCGAGGGCAAGACCACCCCGGCGGCCATGCAGGGCGGCACCTTCACCATCACCAACGTCGGCGTCTTCGGCGTCGACACCGGCACGCCCATCCTGAACCCGGGCGAGTCGGCGATCCTCGCGGTCGGCGCGATCAAGCTCCAGCCCTGGGTCCACAAGGGCAAGGTGAAGCCCCGCCACGTCACCACCCTGGCCCTCTCCTTCGACCACCGCCTGGTCGACGGAGAACTCGGCTCCCGCTTCCTGGCCGACGTGGCCGCGATCCTGGAGCAGCCGAAGAAGCTGATGACCTGGGCGTGATCACCTGGGCGTGATGACGTGAGGGCATGACACGAGGGGGATGACATGGGGGGGATGACATGGCCGTGATGACGGAGGCCCGGCGGGCGCGCGGCGACGGACGCTTCGCGTTCGTCGTCGTCGAGTCGGTCGTCAGCGGGCTGCTCGCGGTGGGCTGGCTGCTGCTGGCGCTCGCGATGTCCATGGAGGCGTACGACCGCGTTCCGGGCGAGCCCGGAACGCCGGAGGGGCAGGGCGGGCTCGCCCTGCTCGCCCTCGGGGTGGGCGTCTCCGTCGGGGTGACCTGGGCGCTGCGGCTCTTCCGGGCGCCGGGCGCGCGGCTGGTGGTCGACGGGGTCGTCGCGCTCCGGCTGCTCGCCGTGCTCGTGGTCAGCGTGCTGCTCGGCATGGACCTGCTCGACGGGTGAGGTTCGGCACAGGGCCGTCCGTATCGCGGACGGCCCTGTCTGTTGCGCCTCTGTTGTATCTAAGCTGTGTCCATGGCATCCGCACCCCCCGCAGCAGACCGCGTCTACACGCACGTCAAGCAAGCCGTGCTCGACCGCCGGTACGAAGGGGGGACCCTGCTCACCGAGGGGGAGCTCGCGCTGGCCGTCGGGGTGTCGCGGACGCCCGTGCGGGAGGCGCTGCTCAAGCTGGAGATGGAGGGGCTGCTCAAGCTCTATCCCAAGAAGGGCGCCCTCGTGCTCGCCGTCTCCGCGCAGGAGATCGCCGACGTCGTCGAGACCCGGCTGCTCGTCGAGGAGTTCGCCGTGCGGCGGGCCGTGCCCGCCGGGCCCGGGCTCGTGGCGCGGCTGGAGGAGCTGCTGGAGGAGCAGAAGCGGCGGGCCGCGGCGGGGGACCTGGCCGAGGTCGCCGCCACCGACCGGGCCTTCCACGCCGAGATCGTCCAGCACGCCGGCAACCAGATCCTCGCCCGCCTCTACGACCAGCTCCGGGACCGGCAGCTGCGGATGGGCGTCGCCGTCATGCAGTCGCAGCCCGACCGGATCGCCAAGAACATCGTCGAGCACGCCGAGATCCTGGAGCGGATCAAGGCGGGCGACGCGGAGGGCGCCGCCGGGTGCGTCCGGCAGCATCTGAGCTGGGTCAAGGTGCTGGTGCGGGGAGAGGCCCGGTGAGCGGGGGGAAGAACGGGTACGGCTCCGCCGTCACGCTCCCCGGGGACCCGCCCGGCGGGCGCCGCGCCGCGCTCGTGTGGGGCGTCGGCGTCGCCGTCTACTTCGTCGCCGTCATCTTCCGGACCTCGCTCGGCGTCGCCGGGCTCGACGCCGCCGACCGCTTCGGCGTCAACGCCTCCGCCCTGTCGACCTTCTCCATACTCCAGCTCCTCGTCTACGCCGGAATGCAGATACCCGTCGGCCTCATGGTCGACCGGCTCGGCACCAAGAAGGTGCTGACCATCGGCGTCCTGCTGTTCACCCTCGGCCAGCTCGGCTTCGCGCTCTCCCCCACGTACGGCATGGCGCTCGCCTCCCGCGCCCTGCTCGGCTGCGGCGACGCGATGACCTTCATCAGCGTGCTGCGGCTCGGCACCCGCTGGTTCCCCGCCCGCCGCGGGCCGATGGTCGCCCAGCTCGCCGGGCTCGTCGGCATGGCCGGCAACCTCGTCTCCACCCTCGTCATCGCCCGGCTCCTGCACGGCCTCGGCTGGACCCCCGCCTTCGCGGGCAGCGCCGGCGCCGGAGTCGTCGTCCTCGTCCTGCTGCTGCTCTTCCTGAAGGACCACCCCGAGGGGTACGAGCCCGAGCCCGTCCCGCACGCGGGCGCCGCCTTCGTCCGCCGCCAGATCGGCGAGTCCTGGCGCGAGCCCGGCACCCGGCTCGGGATGTGGGTGCACTTCACCACCCAGTTCCCCGCCATGGTCTTCCTGTTGCTGTGGGGGCTGCCCTTCCTCGTCGAGGCGCAGGGACTCAGCCGCGAGACCGCCGGGTCGCTGCTCACCCTCGTCGTCGCCTCCAACATGGCGGTCGGGCTGGTCTACGGGCAGATCATCGCCCGGCACCACGCCGCCCGCGCCCCGCTCGCCCTCGGCACCGTCGCCATGACCGCCGTCGCGTGGGCGGCCACCCTCGCCTACCCCGGCGCCCACGCGCCGATGTGGCTGCTCGTCACCCTGTGCGTCGTGCTCGGCGCCTGCGGGCCCGCCTCGATGATCGGCTTCGACTTCGCCCGGCCCGCCAATCCGCCCGAGCGGCAGGGCACCGCCTCGGGGATCGTCAACATGGGCGGCTTCATCGCCTCCATGACCACGCTCTTCGCCGTCGGCGTCCTCCTCGACGCCACCGGGAACGACTACCGGATCGCCTTCTCCTCGGTCTTCGTCCTCGAAGCCCTCGGCGTCGCGCAGATCCTCCGCCTCAAGTCCCGCACCGCCCGCCGGGAGCGGGAGCGGCTCGTCGCCAGCCGGGTCGAGGCCGTGCACGTCCCCGCCGCGTAGGACGGCCGTGTAGGGCCGCCGCGTGAGGTCGCCGTGCGAGGCCGTGTGCGGGTGCAGGCCGTCGTGCGAGGCCGTGTGCGGGTGCAGGCCGCCGCGCAAGGCCGCCGTGCGGGGGCCTCAGTTCGGTGTCACCGCGAAGTGGTCCAGGATCGCCCGCGCCAGGTCCGCGTCGCCCTCGGTCTTCACCCGGTCGGCCACCTCGGTGTGGCGGACCCGGCCGCAGGCCAGCCGTACGTACGTCTCCCAGTCCGTCACCAGCGTCACCGCCGGGCCCAGCGACGGCGCCCCGTCCACCGAGCCGTTGCCCTGCGCGTCCACCCGGACCGTCCGCAGGAACTCCAGCGGGCCGGTCACGTCCAGCACCACCGCCGAGCTCGCGGGCGCGCCCGCCTCCTTCGCGACCACGAACGGCAGCGCCTCCAGCAGCACGTCCCGCACGATGTACGCGCCGGGGGAGTCCAGGTTGCCCGGGACGCCGAGGGCGGTCCGCAGGTCCTGCTCGTGCACCCAGCAGTCGAAGGCGCGCATCCGGTAGGCCAGTTCCAGCGTCTGCTCGGCGCCGAGCGGGGCCCGCATCAGGGCGTCGGGCAGCCGGTTCTCGTTGCGGAGCTGACGCGCCCGGCGGATCAGGATGTACTCCAGCTCCGACGTCATCTCCGGCGCCGTGTGGTGCCGCCGCACATCGACCTGCATCTCCATGTAGCGGGCGAAGTCGCTGCGCACGTGGTAGAGATCGCGGGGCAGGCTGTGGATCGGGCGCGGGTCGCCGAGCATCTCGGTCTCCATGCCGATGACATGGGACACGATGTCGCGGACCGACCAGCCGGGGCACGGGGTGGCGCGATTCCACTCCCCCTCCACGAGCGGCTGCACCAGCTCGGCTATCGCTTCGATCGAGTGGGTCCAGGCGTCGGCGTAGTTCTGGAGGCTGGGATGGACGGTCACGGGACCCCTCGGCGGCGCTGGTACGGCTGGGCGGGCTGAAAACATGACTGCGTGGGAGGCTCGGTGGCTAAGTTACGCTGCCCGCAGGCACCCCGGCAGTGCTTTCGTGTGACGATCGTAGGCCGGTGTTGACGGCTCGAATGCCAGGACGGTGGTAGTGTGCGCGCCTCGCTGATCCAGATCGCGGTAGACCCGGACGAACCGGTCGAGAGCCGCAGGGCGCGCGTCGCGCGCCTGGTGCGGGAGGAACGAGGGGCCGCCGACCTGGTGGTCCTGCCCGAGCTGTGGCCCGTCGGAGCCTTCGCCTACGAGGAGTTCGCGGCCGAGGCCGAGCCGCTGAAGGGCCCCACGTACGAGGCGATGGCCGACGCCGCGCGCGCCGCCGAGGTCTGGCTGCACGCGGGCTCGATCGTCGAGGCGGCGGGCGGCGCGCTCTACAACACCTCGCTGGTCTTCTCCCCCGACGGCGAACTCGCGGGCTCCTACCGCAAGATCCACCGCTTCGGCTTCGACAAGGGCGAGGCGGTGCTGATGGCGCGCGGCGAGGACCTCGTCACCGTCGATCTGCCGCAGCTCACCGTCGGCGTCGGCACCTGCTACGACCTGCGCTTCCCCGAGCTGTTCCGGGGGCTCGTCGACGCGGGCGCGCAGGCGTTCCTGCTGCCGGCCGGCTGGCCCGCCCGCCGCCTCGCCCACTGGCGGCTGCTCGCGCGGGCGCGCGCGGTCGAGAACCAGGCGTACGTCCTGGCCTGCGGCACCGCCGGCACCCACGCCGGTGTCGAGCAGGCCGGGCACTCGATCGTCGTCGACCCCTGGGGCGAGGTGCTCGCCGAGGCGGGCCCGGACGAGGAGATCCTGCGGGTCGTCCTGGACCCGAAGAAGGTGACGGAGACGCGGGAGCAGTTCCCGGCGCTCAAGGACCGGGTGCTGTAGGGCCCCGGACGCCCGCGAGCTCGCGCCCCGGCGCGTACTCCCGCCACGCCGTCGCCAGTCGGCGGACCGCCTCCCGGAGCGTGTCCGGGGGCAGCAGGAAGTGCAGGCGGAGCATCCGGACGCTGCCGCCGAGCGCGTCCATGGTGGAGCCGGGCAGCACGGCCACCCCGTGCCGCAGCGCGAGCTGGGCGAACGAGATCCCGTCGCCGTGCGGGAGCCGGACCCACAGGGTCTGGCCGCCCGCGCACGGCGGGCACTCCCAGGACGGGAGGTGCCGGGCGAGCTCGGCCCGCAGCAGGTCGTGGCCCGCGCGCAGTTCGGCGCGCCGGGCCGCGAGCAGCGGCTCGTAGGAGTCCAGCAGCCGGGCCGCCACGAGCTGGCCCGGCACGTCGCTGCCGAGGTCGTGCAGCGCCTTCAGGCGGGCGAGGCGCGCGATCAGCGGGGCCGGGCCGCGCACCCAGCCGATCCGCAGGCCGCCCCAGACGGACTTGCTGAGCGAGCCGACGCCGATGACCTCCTCGCCGTACGCGGAGAGCGGCGGCGCGGCGGCGGCGCCGTCGAAGCGGAGTTCGCTCAGCACCTCGTCGTCGACGAGCGGGATCCCGTACGCCTCGGCGGCGGCGACCAGCCGGCGCCCCGGCAGCGGCGGCAGGACGGTCCCGGTGGGGTTGTGCAGGTGCGGCACCACATAGGCGAGGGACGGGCGGTGACGTTCCATCACCGCGACGGCCGCCGCCACGTCGAGGCCGTCAGGACCGACCGGTACGGGCCGGGGCACCGCCGCCGCCTCCCGGAACAGGTCGAGCGCCCCCGGATAGCTCGGCGCCTCCACGAGCACCGAGTCGCCCGGCGCCAGCAGCAGCCGGGTGAGCAGCCCGATGCCCTGCTGGGCGCCGGTGGTGACCAGGATCCTGTCCGGGCCGGTCGGCACCCCGCGCGCCGCGTACCGGCGGGCGACCGCCGCCCGCAGGGCGGGGAGGCCGGCCGGGTGGTAGCCGAGGTCGTCCGTGGGCAGCGTGATCTCCGCGTACGCCTCGGCCAGCGCCGCCGGTGGCGACGGCGGGGCGGCGCAGCTCAACAGGATGACGCCGTCGGAGGGTTCGAGGAGGTGGAGGAACATCGGGTTGGAGGTCTCCACCACGCGGGGGCCCGGCGCGGCGAGCACGGCGGGCGCCACCCGGGTGCCGCTGCCCTGGCGGCGCACCAGCCGCCCCTCCTGCCGCAGGGTGTCGTAGGCGGCGACGACCGTCGTCCGGCCGACGGACAGCGCGGTCGCGAGGCGCCGGTCGGGCGGCAGCGGGGCGCCCGGCGGCAGCAGCCCCTCGTCGATCAGCCGGCGGAAACCGGCGGCCAGCAGCAGATACAGCGGGCCCCGCCCGGCCGACCAGCGGCCGAGCCAGGCGACGAGTTCGGCCGGGGCGGGTGTCATTGGATCCATTGGCGGACCAATCTGCCGGGATTGGTCCTGTGGACGCAAGCGTTCCGTCCACAGACTGACGTCATGAGCGCCGACTTCCCGCCCTTCGCGTCCCGCCCCGAGACCCTCGCCGTCCACTCCCCGCAGCCCGAGATCAAGGGCAGCAGGCCGCTCGGCGTGCCGCTGCACCAGGGGCACGTCTTCGCCTTCGAGACCGCCGACGCCATGGCGGACGCCTTCCACTCCACGGACACCTTCCTCTACAGCCGGATGGGCAACCCGACCGTCCGCGCCCTGGAGACCGCCGTCGCGCGCCTGGAGGGCGGGGCCGCCGCCCTCTCGTACGCCTCCGGGATGGGCGCCATCAACGGCGTGCTGCTCGCCCTGCTCGGCACCGGCGGCCACGTCGTCGCCCAGCGCTGCCTGTACGGCGGGACGTACGCGCTGCTCGCGGACCTCTCCGCGCGCTGGGGCGTCGAGGTCACGTACGTCTCCGGGAGCGACGCGGACGAGGTGCGGGCGGCGCTGCGCCCGGAGACCCGGCTGCTCTACCTGGAGACCATCGCCAACCCCACCACCCGGGTCTCCGACCTGCCCGCACTGATCGCCGCCGCGCGGGAGGCGGGCGTGCCCACGGCCGTCGACAACACCTTCGCCTCGCCGCTGCTGTGCCGCCCGATCGAGCACGGGGCCGACATCGTCGTGCACTCGGCGACCAAGTACCTCGCCGGGCACGCCGACGTCCTCGGCGGCATCGCCGTCTTCAGGGACGAGGAGCTGTACGGCCGGGTGCGGCACTACGCGGTCGAACAGGGCGCCAGCACCGACCCGTTCGCCGCCTGGCTGACCCTGCGCGGCCTCCAGACGCTGCCGCTGCGGATCGAGCGGCAGTGCGCGAACGCCGCCGGGCTGGCCGCGCGCCTGGCCGCCCACCCGGCGGTCGCCGCCGTCCGGCACCCGGCCCTCGCCGGGCACCCGGACGCGGCGGTGGCGGCGCGGCTGCTGCCGAGGGGCGGCGGCGGGGTGGTCTCCTTCGACCTCGCGGGCGGCCGGGAGGCCGGCCGGGCCTTCGTGGAGGGCGTCCGGCTGGCCTCGCTCAGCGCCTCGCTCGGCGACGTGAAGACCCTGGTGATGCACCCGGCCTCCACCTCGCACCGCCAGCTGGACGCGGCGGCGCTGGAGGCGGCGGGCATCGGCCCCGGCACGGTGCGGCTCTCGGTGGGCATCGAGCACGTCGAGGACCTGTGGGCGGACCTGGAGCAGGCCCTGGCCAAGGCCCTGTAGCCGACCGGGGCCGCTCGGTCCTCCCGGTCCCGCTCAGTCCTCCCGCTCCCGCTCGGCCATCCGGATCACGCACACCGCGACCGCGATGAGCAGGGCGGGATCGGCGTCCTCGCGGACCGCGTTCACGGCGTACGTGTCGCGGACGTGGAACCACTGGCGGGAGATGTGGGCCAGGAGCTCGCCGTCGTACTCGACGGTGAACTCCCGGTCCAGGATCCTGCCGCTGACGTCGAGTTCGGTGCCTTCGACGAGGCTGACGCGGTAGTGGTTGCGGAGCAGCGAGAGGCGCTTGCGGCGGATGGTGGCGAGGGGGCGTTCGTCCCGCTCGATCGTCATCGCGTCCCGCAGGCTGAACATCTTCTGCCGCAGCGTGATGAGGACGTGCCCGTCCGGGTCCTTCAGCTCCAGGGTGTCGCGCAGCCGCAGCGCCTTGCCGTCGACGAGGTAGGCGTGCCGGCCCCGCTCGTCCTCGATCCAGTAGTCGTCGCCGATCGCGAAGATCTTGTCCCGTACCAGGTATTTCATGGCGGAATGCCTTCCCCGTCAGGACGGGAAGTAGCGCGTGAACGGGTCCGGACTCGCGCCGAGCATCGCGCCGAACGGCGCGTCGAGCTGGTGGATGAGCAGGACGGTGAAGGCGATGAACCCGGCGAGCCCCATCACCATCACCACGTGCGTGGTGCTGCGGCTGATCCCGAACAGGAACATGAAGGCCAGCGTCAGCAGGCCGCCGATGATCAGCCCGGTCCACAGCACGGGGGACAGCCGCTCCTGCGCCGCCGCCTCCCGGCCGCGCCGCGCGTCGTCCACGTACCCGATCTGGGCGAGCGTCTCCTGCGCCGCGATCTGCTGGGCGGTGGTGCCGGTGCCGCGCAGCTGGCCCGCCTCGCGCAGCCGGGCCAGCATCGCCCAGCCCTCCGGCCCGAGGGGCTCCCGCTCGGTCATGAGCGGCCACTCGACGTCGACGACGTGCGTGGCGTACGAGCGGGCCGCCTGCCGCAGCGGCTCCCGCTGCGCGGCGGGGAAGGCGTCCGCGAGCAGGTACGTCTGGTGCAGCGCGCTCGCCTCGGCCTGCACCTGGTCGTCGGCGGAGGAACGGTTGTCCCAGACGGAGACCAGGCAGAGCCCGAGCACGATGGCGTAGAGGACCGAGACCATCATCGCGATGTACTCGGCGACGTCCTCGCGCGGTTCGTCGCCCTCGCGCATCGGGAACAGGCGCGTCTTGGCGACCACGGCGAGCGCCGCGACGAGGGCGACGCCGATGACGACGACGAGGGTTTCCAGGAGGGCCATGGGGGCTCGCAGGATCTCTCAGTGGTGGCGGGAGCCGAACAGGGCGGCGGCGAGCGCGGCCGGGATCAGCAGGAGCAGCAGCGTCACGACCACGCCGAGGCGGGGGAGCTCGCGGGCGCGGCGGTGGAGGCGGGGCAGCAGCCCTTCGTCGGCGGGGGCGGGGGCGACGGCCACCGGGACGGGGACCGGGGCGGGGACGCGGGTGGACGGGAGGGTGGCGGTGCCGGGGGAGGTGCCGGTGCCGGTGCCGGTGTTGGTGCCGGTGTTGCCGCCGATGCCTGTGCCTGCGCCTGTGCCCGTGGCGGCGCCTGTGCCCGTACCGATGCCCACGCCCATCCCCGTCCCGTTCCCGGCGGCCGCCGTGTCCGCTGCTGCGGCGGCTCCCACCCCCACCGGTGCCCAAGGCCCCGGCCCCCGGCCCCCCGCCACCAGCCCGGCCACCAGCCCGCCGGGCACCCCGCCCGCGCCGGGTGCGCCGGGTGCGCCCGGCACCGGGGACTGCGTGCCGGGGCGCGGGCGCGGCCGGGGCCCCGCGCCCGGGGACTCCCCGCCGCCCCCGTCCCGTACCCGGAACTCCGCCGAGGCGCGGGCCGTGAGCTCCGGGGCGGGGACGGTCCCGCCGCGCTCGTCGACGGTGGCGACCCGGTCGCTGCCCCGGGCGAGCCCGGTGCTGCGGTACGTGCCCGGCGGCCGCCGTACCGTCGCCGCGCACTCCGCCGAGGCGCCGGGCGCGAGCAGGGGCACGGTGCCGGTGCGGTCCTGGCCGCAGGCGAGGGCGCCGGGGCCCGCGGCCAGGGCGGTGTCGGTGAGGCGGACGGTGTGGACGGGGCGGTTGCCGAGGTTGGTGACGGTGTAGCGGACGTCCACGAGGGTGCCGGCGGGCACGGGGGCGGCGCGGCCCTGGCGCCCGCCGGGGCCGGGCGTCCCGGCCACCCGTACGGTCTCGGTCAGCCGCAGCGCCCCGGCGACACCCTCGTAGCCGGAGCGGGCGGTGGCGGTGAGGCGGTCGCGCAGCGAGGGGATCTCGCCGGTGGCGCGGGCGGTGGCCGTGTGGCGGCCGGGCAGGGCGCGGAAGCGGGCCGTGCAGACCATCGAGCGGAGCGCGGTGAGCGGGCGCGCGGGGCAGCGGACCAGGTCGCCGGGGACGCCCGGGTCGGCGATCCGGACCCGGTGGAGGTCGGCCTCGCCGCGGTTGACCAGCACGTACCGCTTGACGAGCGGGCTGCCGGCCCGGACGGGGCGGGTGCCGGTGCCGTCACCGCCGTTGACGGTGACGCTGAGGCTCAGGCCGCCGCTCCCGGCGCCGCCGGCGCGCGCGGCGGGCGCCCAGGGGGCCCAGAGCGGCAGCAGGAGCAGCGGGAACAGCAGCGGGACGAGGAGCGCGGCACCCGGTGATCCCCGCATGACACCCTCCCCGGGAAGATCCGACGGAAAATCTGATGATCGTTCCGCTTGTCATGCTCGCCAGGCCCCCCGCCCCGCCCCCGGCCACGACACGCCGGGGTCCGGCCACCCGGGGCCCCGCGTTCATCCGTACGGCGGGACGTACGGCACCCTTGAGCCATGAACGACGACTCCGTGCGCGCACGCGTCCGTGTCCGGGCCCCCGAGCTGATCGGCAAGGGCGGCTGGCTCAACACCGGCGGAGACGATCTGTCCCTCACCGACCTGCGGGGAAAGATCGTTCTGCTCGACTTCTGGACCTTCTGCTGCGTCAACTGCCTGCACGTCCTCGACGAGCTCCGCGAGCTGGAGGAGAAGCACCGGGACACCCTGGTGATCATCGGCGTGCACTCGCCGAAGTTCGTGCACGAGGCCGAGCACCAGGCCGTCGTGGACGCCGTCGAGCGCTACGAGGTGCGCCACCCGGTCCTCGACGACCCGGAGCTCGCGACCTGGAAGCAGTACGCCGTACGGGCCTGGCCGACGCTCGTCGTCATCGACCCCGAGGGCTATGTCGTCGCCCAGCACGCGGGCGAGGGGCACGCCAACGCGCTGCGCGCGCTCGTCGAGGAGCTGGAGGCCGAGCACGGCGCCAAGGGCACCCTGCGGCGCGGCGACGGGCCGTACGTGCCGCCGGAGCCGGTCGCGACCGACCTGCGCTTCCCCGGCAAGGCGGTCCTGCTGCCGTCCGGGAACCTGCTGGTCTCCGACACCACCCGGCACCAGCTCGTCGAACTGGAGCCGGACGGCGAGACCGTCGTGCGCCGGATCGGCGACGGGGAGTTCCGCGAGCCGCAGGGCCTCGCCGTGCTGCCCGACGGCAAGGTCGTCGTCGCCGACACCGTGCACCACGCGCTGCGCCTGTTCGACCCGGCCACCGGCGCCTCGGAGCGGATCGCGGGCACCGGCCGCCAGTGGTGGCAGGGCTCCCCGACCGCCGGCCCGGCCCTGGAGGTCGACCTGTCCTCGCCGTGGGACGTGGCCTGGTGGCGGGGGAAGGTGTGGATCGCGATGGCGGGTGTCCACCAGCTGTGGACGTACGACCCGGAGACCGGGACCGTCGGCGTCGCGGCCGGCACCACCAACGAGGGCCTGGTCGACGGGCCCGCCGCCGAGGCGTGGTTCGCGCAGCCGTCCGGGCTCGCGGCCACCGAGGACCGCCTGTGGGTGGCCGACTCGGAGACGAGCGCGCTGCGCTGGGTCGACCCGGAGGGCCTCGTGCACACGGCCGTCGGCACCGGCCTGTTCGACTTCGGGCACCGCGACGGCGAGGCCGGGCAGGCGCTGCTCCAGCACCCGCTGGGCGTGACCGCCCTGCCCGACGGCTCGGTCGCCGTCAGCGACACGTACAACCACGCGCTGCGCCGCTTCGACCCGGCGAGCGGCGAGGTCACCACGCTCGCCACGGACCTGCGCGAGCCCTCCGACGCGGTCGTCGTCGGCGAGGACGTCGTGGTCGTCGAGTCGGCCCGGCACAAGCTGACCCGGCTGCGGCTGCCCGAGGAGGCCGTCCAGGTCGAGTCGGTCGCCCACCGCACCCGGCGCGAGGCCACCGAGGTCGCCCCGGGCGCGTTCCGCCTCGACGTGGTCTTCCAGGCCCCGAAGGGCCAGAAGCTGGACGAGCGCTACGGCCCCTCGACCCGGCTGCTGGTCTCCTCGACCCCGCCGGAGCTGCTGCTCGCGGGCGAGGGCACGGGCACGGACCTGTTCCGCGAGCTCACCCTGAACCCGGAGCTCGCCGAGGGCGTCCTGCACGTCTCGGCGATGGCCGCGTCCTGCGACGACGACCCCGCCAACGAGTACCCCGCCTGCCACGTCCACCAGCAGGACTGGGGCGTCCCGCTCCGCCTCACCGAGGGCGGCGCGACCCGCCTCCCGCTGATCCTGGCGGGCATGGACGCGGCGGACGGCTGACCGGAGCGGTCACCCCGCGACCACGGCCGCCGTCTCCCGGTCGAGGACGGCGGCCAGCGGCCGGGCGATCCGGATCCGCCGCCGCAGGTCCTCGGCCTCGGCGTGCAGCCGGTGGAAGGCGGCGGCGACGTCCCGCATGTGCACGAGCTCGCCGCGCCCGTCCTTGAGGACCTCCAGCTCCCGCGCTGTGTCCCGCAGCCGCCGCCGCAGCGGGCCGCTGGTGACGCCGTCGGCGGCGAGCGCGGCCAGCTCCGCCTCGGCGGCGGCCAGGCCGTCCGCCGCAGCGAGGGCGGGAGGCCGGCACAGCGTGCGGAACGAGGCGATCGTGTCGAAGAGCTTGTCCAGGTCCTGCTTGGCGGCGGCGCCGTCGTCCATCGGCCCCAGGACGTGCAGGGACGCCTCCTCGAACGCGGCCCGCGCCTTCCGCAGCCCGCGGACGGACGCGTGCGGGCGGAGCGGGAGCAGGGCGTCGCGGAGCTCGAAGTACTCGGTGAAGACGGTGACGAACACGGCCTCGACCTGGGCGCAGGCGTCGAGGACGGGGGCGACGCTCGCGCGCCGCAGCCCGAACCCGTCGTCCATGAGGCGCCTGAGCTCGGCGGCGTAGGACGTGATGGCCCGGTCGAGGACCTCCGCCTCGTAGAACGTGGCGGTCATGTACCGGAGCGCCTCCTCCGCCGAGGCCCGCGCGTACTCCCGCTCCTCGCGGTCCCGTCCCCATGGCCACCACATGCGCGTACCCCTCCCCCGATCGGTCCGTGGATCATGGCACGGCCGGGGGGAGGGGCACAGGGTTCCGCCGGGCCTCAGCCCTCCAGGAAGGCCACCAGGGCGTTGGCCAGGTGGTACGGGTCGTCCGAGCCGCACAGCTCGCGGGCGCTGTGCATCGAGAGGCAGGCGACGCCGATGTCGACGGTGCTGATGCCGTGGCGGGCGGCGGTGATCGGGCCGATCGTGGTGCCGCAGGGCATGTCGTTGTTGGAGACGAAGGTCTGCCACGGCACGCCGGCCTTCTCGCAGGCGGCGGCGAACACGGCCCGGCCGCTGCCGTCGGTGGCGTAGCGCTGGTTGACGTTCACCTTGAGGATCGGGCCGCCGTTGGGGCGCGGGTGGTGCGTCGGGTCGTGGCGCTCGCTGTAGTTCGGGTGCACGGCGTGGCCGACGTCGGAGGAGAGGCAGACCGAGCCGGCCAGGGCGCGGGCCTTGTCCTCGTAGCCGCCGCCGCGGGCGTAGACGGAGCGCTCCAGGACGTTGCCGAGCAGCGGGCCGTGGGCGCCGGTGTCGGCCTCGGAGCCGTTCTCCTCGTGGTCGAAGGCGGCGAGGACCGGGATGTACGGCAGGTCGGGCAGCGTCGACACGGCGGCCAGGGCGGCCACGCAGGCGTGCACCGAGATGAGGTTGTCCATGCGGGGCCCGGCGAGCAGCTCGCGGTCGCGGCCCAGGTAGGCGGGGGCCTCGACGGCGTGGACCATGAGGTCCCAGCCGGCCACGTCCTCGGCGTCGACCCCGGCCTCCTCGGCGACGAAGGAGATCAGGTCGCCCTCGTGGACCTCGCCCAGGCCCCAGATCGGCTGCATGTGGCGCTGGCGCTCCAGCTTCATGCCGTCGTTGACGCCCCGGTCGAGGTGGACGGCGAGCTGCGGGACGCGCAGCACCGGCCGGTCCACGTTCGCGAGCACCTGGCTGCCGTCGCGCAGGGTGAGCCGGCCGGCCAGGCCGAGGTCGCGGTCGAGCCAGCTGTTGAGCAGCGGGCCGCCGTAGATCTCGACGGCGACCTGGCGCCAGCCCTCGCGGCCGAAGTCGGGCCGGGGCTTGACGCGCAGGTTCGGGGAGTCGGTGTGCGCGCCGACGATCCGGAACGGCGTGTGCGGGGCGGCGCCCTCGGGCACGTACCAGGCGATGATCGCGCCCCCGCGCACCACGTACTTCCCGCCGGTCGTGGCGTCCCAGGCGGCGGTCTCCTCGACCTTGCGGAAGCCGGCCTTCTCCAGGCGCTCGGCGGTGTTCGCCACCGCGTGGTACGGCGAGGGGGAGGCCGCGAGGAAGGTCATGAGGTCATCGGTGTGGCCGCGGTCGAACCGGGGAGGTGCGCTACTCATGCGTTCACCTTACGCAGCGGCCCGGGGAAGCCAGAACGGCCCGCTCCCCTCCCCGGGAGCGAGCCGTTCCTTGTGCGGACTCAGGCGCGCGTCAGAACGCGGCCTCGTCCAGGTCCATCAGCGAGCCGTCGACACCCTCGGCGAGGAGGCGCTCGGCGGTGACACCCGGCAGGACGTTGGCGGCGAAGAACTTCGCGGCCGCGATCTTGCCCTGGTAGAAGGCGGCGTCCTTGGCGGAGGCGCCCGCGGCCAGCTTCTCGGCGGCGACGGCCGCGCCGCGCAGCAGCAGGTAGCCGACGACGACGTCGCCGGAGGCGAGCAGCAGGCGGGTGGTGTTGAGGCCGACCTTGTAGATGTTCTTGACGTCCTCGCCGGTCGCCATGAGGTCGTCGAGCATCTTCTTGACGATGCCCTCCAGGTCCACGGCGGCCTTGGTGAGCGCGTCGCGGGCGCCGGACAGCTCCTCGCCGCCGGTGCCGACCGCGAGGAACTTCTTGATCTCCTCCGAGAGCGCGTTCAGGGACGCGCCCTGGTCGCGGACGATCTTGCGGAAGAAGAAGTCCTGGCCCTGGATGGCCGTGGTGCCCTCGTAGAGGGTGTCGATCTTGGCGTCCCGGATGTACTGCTCGATCGGGTACTCCTGCAGGAAGCCGGAGCCGCCGAAGGTCTGGAGCGACTGGGCGAGCTGCTCGTAGCCCTTCTCGGAGCCGTAGCCCTTGACGATCGGGAGCAGCAGGTCGTTCAGGCCGTGCAGGGCCTTGGTGTCCTCGCCGGCGGCCTCCGCGACGGCGATGGCGTCCTGGACGGAGGCCGTGTAGAGGACGAGGGAGCGCATGCCCTCGGCGTACGCCTTCTGCGTCATCAGCGAGCGGCGGACGTCGGGGTGGTGGGTGATGGTGACCTTGGGCGCGGCCTTGTCCATGAAGTTCGCCAGGTCGGTGCCCTGGACGCGCTCCTTGGCGTACTCCAGGGCGTTGAGGTAGCCCGTGGAGAGGGTGGAGATCGCCTTCGTGCCGACCATCATGCGGGCGAACTCGATGATGAGGAACATCTGGCGGATGCCCTCGTGCTTGTCGCCGATCAGCCAGCCCTTGGCGGGGTGCTGGTCGCCGAAGGTCATCTCGCACGTGTTGGACGCCTTGAGGCCCATCTTGTGCTCGACGTTGGTGGCGTAGACGCCGTTGCGGGCGCCGAGCTCGCCGGTCTCCCAGTCGAACTCGTACTTCGGGACGAGGAAGAGCGAGAGGCCCTTGGTGCCGGGGCCGGCGCCCTCGGGGCGGGCGAGGACGTAGTGGAGGATGTTCTCCTCCATGTCGTGCTCACCGGAGGTGATGAAGCGCTTCACGCCCTCGATGTGCCAGGAGCCGTCCTCCTGCTGGATGGCCTTGGTGCGGCCGGCGCCGACGTCGGAGCCCGCGTCGGGCTCGGTGAGCACCATGGTGGAGCCCCAGCGCTTCTCGACGGCGATCTGGGCGGCCTTCTTCTGCCGCTCGTTGCCCTCGTTGTAGAGGACGCCGGCGAAGGCGGGGCCGGAGGAGTACATCCAGATGGCCGGGTTCGAGCCGAGGAGCAGCTCCGCGTAGGCCCAGACGAGGGAGCGGGGGGCGGTGGTGCCGCCGATGCCCTCGGGGATGCCGAGGCGCCAGTACTCCGAGTCCATGAACGCCTTGTAGGACTTCTTGAAGGAGGCGGGGACGGGCGCGGTGTGGGTCTCCGGGTCGAAGACCGGGGGGTTGCGGTCGGCGTCGGCGAAGGACTCCGCGAGCTCGTTCTCGGCGAGGCGGCGGATCTCGTCGAGGATGCTCTTCGCGGTCTCGACGTCCATCTCCTCGAACGGACCGGTGCCGTACACCTTGTCGCGGCCGAGCACCTCGAAGAGGTTGAACTCGATGTCGCGGAGATTCGACTTGTAGTGCCCCATGGCGACGGCTCCGTAAAGGCTCGGGGAGGCGGTTTCCTCGTACGCGGACAGACGACTACCGGCGGGTAGCCCACGCTCTCTACGATGATGCTACCCACCGGTAATAACGGCAACCCCTATCCGGGGATATCCGGGGAACTTGTCTGTGACGCGTGCCGCACGGAGCTCCGGCGGTCAGTAGTGCTCGACCTTCTGCCCGTCCGGGACCTGGTAGCAGCCGGACACGACGTCGATCTTGAGCATCGGGGGGTTCTTGTCCCCGCCGCTGTCCTTGCGCCAGAAGCTGACGTGCAGGCCGAACTTCCGCTCGTCGTTGTCCGCGGTGAGCTCCAGGCTCTTGGACGCGCTGCTGTCGGGGCCGTACTTCACGATCTTCCAGCCGCGCTGGGGGAGCGCGGCCTTCAGCCGCTCCATGGCCTGGGCCAGCTCCTCGTCCGTCTTCGCCGTGAGGCTCCAGGGGTGGAACATCTTGTAGAACCGCTCGCGGTCCCTGTCCTCGCAGGGCTGGACCCCGGCGCCGCCCTTGGAGGTCGTGCCAGGGACGCCGATCAGGTCGAAGATCTCGCTCGACACCTTCTTCGTCTCGGCGTTCACCTCGTCCTGGTCGCGGACTCCGACGACCTTGGTCCCTTCGGCCTTGGCCTCGCCGCCATTGGACATGCTGCATCCCGTGAGTGTGAGAAGGGCCGTCGCCAGGAGGGCGCCGGTTCGGATCTTGATCATTCGGTGACCACCTTGCCGTACTTGCCCGTCACGACCGCCGCCTGGTTGTTGAGGCTCTGGCTGTTGTTGTCCCAGTAGCCGCTGTGTCCTTCGGTGTCCGTGGCCATCTGGTTCGCCCCGAAGACCTCGTCGCTCGGGATGAGGAAGACGCCGCCGCCGAGCCGCCACTGGCTGCCGCCGTGGCCCCAGCGCCCGATGTCGGGTACGGCGTCGCCGTCGGCCTCCTCGTTCCACACGTGCCCCTTGGGGACGTCCAGCTCGCCCGCCGAGCCGACCTGGACGCCGGGGCTGCCCGCGAAGACGATGTCGTCGGCGTGCAGCGTGCCCTGGCGCGCGGCCGAGCCGATCAGGGTCGTGCCGTAGGAGTGCCCCACGGCGGTGGTGTGGCTCTTGTCGGGGCCGCCCTGCGCGACCTCCATGCCCTCCATGAACTTGTTGTACGCCGGGGCGCCGTCGTTCGCGTAGTGGCTGAAGGGGGCGTCCTTCACGATGTCCTGCGGGGCGTCGTAGCCGAGCCAGGTGATCGTGGACGTGGTCTCACCCGGTGCGGCCGCGTCCGAGGCGCGCCACAGGTTCACCATCCGGTCGATGTTCCCGCCGATGCTGCCGAGGTTCGACGTGGTGCCCGGGACGTACACGGCGGTGTGCTGCGCCGTGTCGGGGTTCCCGTTCGCGA
Organism: Streptomyces sp. NPDC048659; assembly: GCF_040650575.1. Classification (NCBI taxonomy): domain Bacteria; kingdom Bacillati; phylum Actinomycetota; class Actinomycetes; order Kitasatosporales; family Streptomycetaceae; genus Streptomyces; species Streptomyces sp. NPDC048659. The sequence goes on from NZ_JBEZHM010000001.1 coordinate 52,735, forward strand.
CGATGGCCCGGCCGTGCCCCTCGGGCGAGAACCCCAGCAGGTACGCCTCCGGCAGGCCGTCCTTGCCCGTCTTGGCGAAGCGCTCGTCGATCGCGTCCATGCCCTTGAGCGAGCTCTCCAGATGGGCCTTGCGGTCGCCGTACTTCTTGTCCCACTCGCGCCACTCGGGGTTCTTGATGACCGCCGGGTACTGCCCGCTGGGGTTGGGCAGGTACTCCTGCGGCTGCGGCGGGATCGTCTTGAGCTCCAGGCGGTACTGGGCCTTCGACTCCGCGAGCACCATCCGGTTGGCGTCGTCGCGGACGGCGGAGGGGATGCCGTCCAGGGCGCCGACCGAGGCCGGGTAGAGGGTCGCGTACTCGTCGCGCTGCTCCTGGGTGAGGCCGTTCCACCAGTCGGCGTTCTCCTTGGGGGACTTGCCCTTCGGGATCGCGTCGTCGTCGGCGTACTTGCCGGCCGCCTGCTGCATCGCCTTGGTGTCCCGGGCCGCGTCGGCGAGGGTCTCGTCGCTGACGGTGAGGCCCGGCTCGGCCTTGAGCTGGCGCAGGGCGGCGGCGTAGCGCCCGTCGATCTCGGTGGCCTCGCGGAGCGCGTCGCCGATGCGCTGGGCGATGTCCTCGGCCTTGCCCTTGTTCTCGTCGCCGCTGCCGATGCCCTCGGCCTTGCCGGGCAGATACGGGAAGGGGGCGCCGTCCCGGGCGGTCTGATCGCCCTTGAGGACGTACGACTTGGTGGGGTAGCTGACCGAGCCGTCGGCCTGCACGGTGAACTTCAGGTTCTCCGCGTCCTCCAGCGCCTGCTTCAACTTCTTCTGCGGCGCGGCCATTTCGGAGGCCAGGCCGTTGAGCGCGGTGCGCACCAGGCCGCATTCGGTGTGCAGGTACTGGTAGTTGCGGGAGAGCTGCTGGACGTCGCCGCCCGCCTTGGCGGCGGTCTCGCCCTTCTGGGTGTCGTGGATCTTGGCGAACATGCCGTTGTCCACGCGGTCCTTGTCCGCGTTGGCGCGGGAGCTGACCTTGCCCCAGCCGTCGGCGGCGTCGGTGTACTCGGTGAGCTTCAGGTCGCGGAGCTGCTGCCAGGTCGGCACGGGGCTCAGCCCTCCTTCTTCGGGGCGGACTGGCCGTTCTGCTTGTCGCCTTCGGCGGCGACCTTCCGCTGGGTGTCCAGTTCGCGCTCGCCGAAGTCCCGCCCGGCGGCCTTGAGGGCGCCTTCGAGCCGTCCGGCCTCGTCGCGGACGTTGCCGAGGCGGGTCTTCCAGGTGCCGAGGATCTCGGTGAGCGCTGCGGTGGAGTCGAAGCCCGCGGTGCCGCCCGCGACGCCCTCGTTCGCGGTGTCGAGGTCGGTGACGGAGCTCGCCGTCGAGGTCTTGAGCTCGCCCGCGGTGTTGCCGGCGCTGTGCCAGGGGCCGACCTCCGCCTTGAGATCGGGCCCGCCGCCGCCTCCGCCGTCGGGCGCCGGGAGCCCCGCGAGGCTCATCGCGGCTGGTCGTTCACCGATGATTTCCTGCCATTTGGCGTCGAGCGCCATCTTTCACCCCCGTGGTGGCCGGATTGCTTCCGCGAACCTAGCAAGAGAGGCCGGGCCGTGCGAAGAAGGGTGGGAGAGGCATCCATGCGGCCCCCCGGGCCCGCCGCCGCTCGATAGGCTGGCCCGCATGTACGGCTACGACCAGAATCCGGGCGCCCAGCAGCAGTACGGCCAGCCCCAGCAGCCGCCGATGCACGGCGGGATGCAGGGCGGTATGCAGGCGGGTATGCAGGGCGGCATGCAGGGCGGCTACGCCCAGCAGCCGCCGCTGTACCCGGAGCCGTCGCCGCCCTCGCTCGCGGACGCGGTGCGCGCGTTCACGACCGGCACCCTCGCCGCCGAGGACTTCCAGCAGATCTTCGCGACCTCGAAGGTCTACTGCCCGCGCGGCGACAACCCCGGCTTCCTCGCGCTGCACAACACCCAGCAGCCGGTGATCCCCATGTTCACCACGCTGAAGGAGCTGCGGCGCTACGCGGGCAAGGAGTCGAAGTACTTCGTGATCACCGGCGCCGAGGTGATCGACCTGCTCCCGACGGGCTACGGCTTCGTCCTCGACATGGAGGGCGACCACCGGATGGTCTTCGACGCGAAGGCCGTGGAGCAGATGGTCGACTTCGCGATGCGGCGGATGTACGGCTGACGGAGGCTGGTAGCGCCGGCCATGGGCCGCAGGTGTGGGGACGCCCGGGAGGAATACCTCCCGGGCGTTCCGCGTTCCGGGTGGCAGAAAGTTAAAGCTTCAACTACTCTGGGACCCAGAGATCGTACGAACTTCAACTTGAAGTGGACGAACTAGAGGAGGCACGCCATGCCCGCCGTGACCGTCGAGAACCCGCTGACCCTGCCCCGCGTCGTCGCGCCCGCCGACGCCGTCGCACGGCCGGTGCTGGCCGTGACCACCGCCCCCTCGGGCTTCGAGGGGGAGGGCTTCCCGGTCCGCCGCGCGTTCGCCGGGATCAACTACCAGTACCTCGACCCGTTCATCATGATGGACCAGATGGGCGAGGTGGAGTACGCGCCGGGCGAGCCCAAGGGCACCCCCTGGCACCCCCACCGCGGCTTCGAGACCGTCACCTACATCATCGACGGGATCTTCGACCACCAGGACTCCCAGGGCGGCGGCGGCACCATCACCAACGGCGACACCCAGTGGATGACCGCCGGGTCCGGCCTCCTGCACATCGAGGCCCCGCCGGAGCAGCTCGTCATGAGCGGCGGCCTCTTCCACGGCCTCCAGCTCTGGGTGAACCTGCCCGCCTCCGACAAGATGATGGCCCCCCGCTACCAGGACATCCGCGGCGGCCAGGTCCAGCTCCTCACCTCCCCGGACGGCGGCGCGCTGCTCCGCGTCATCGCCGGCGAGCTCGACGGGCACGAGGGCCCCGGCATCACCCACACCCCCATCACGATGATCCACGCGACCCTGCGCCCCGGCGCCGAGATCAACCTGCCGTGGCGCGAGGACTTCAACGGCCTCGCGTACGTGATGGCCGGCCGAGGCTCCGTCGGCGCCGACCGCCGCCCGGTCCACAAGGGCCAGACCGCCGTCTTCGGCAAGGGCGGCGCGCTCACCGTCCGCGCCGACGAGAAGCAGGACGCGAACGAGCCCGACCTGGAGGTCGTGCTCCTCGGCGGGCAGCCGATCCGCGAGCCCATGGCGCACTACGGCCCGTTCGTCATGAACACCCAGGCCGAACTGCGCCAGGCGTTCGAGGACTTCCAGGCCGGCCGCCTCGGCACCATCCCGGCCGTCCACGGCATGGGCGAGTGACACCGGGACCGGAAGCGGTACGGGTACGAGGGCGCCGCCCCCGTACCCGTACCGCTTTCCCCGCCCGGCCCTGACGGGCGGTCACCCGTCCGGCCCGCACCGCAGGACGACACGCCGGGCGGCGTGGTCCGGTGGACGGGTGAGCACCGATCGCCCGACGCCCCTGCTGCCCCGAGGTGCCCAGCGCACCGCCGCCTGGTGCGGGGTCATCCTGCTCGCCGCCGGGGTCGCGGCGGTCTTCGTCTGGCTGTGCGTCGTCTTCAAGACGGCCGTCACCCCCGTCCTGCTCGCCCTGCTCGGCACCGCCCTGCTCGGCCCGCTCTACCGCCGGCTGCTGCGGATGAAGGTGAACAAGTCGCTGGCCGCCGGGCTGACGGTGATCGCCGTCGTCGCCGTCGTCGGCGGCGCCACGTACATCGTCGTCGCCGCCCTCATCGAGACCGGCGACCAGATCATCGCCTCGCTGCGGCAGGCCGCCACCGACATCGCCGAGCACCTCGGCGCCGCCGGGACCTCCCTCGACGACCTCGCCAAGAACGCCAAGGCGCTGCTGGAGAAGTTCGGCGGGACCGCCGCCTCCGGGGTGATCTCCGGGATCAGCGTGGTCGGCCAGATGCTCGCCGCCGCCGTCCTCGCCCTGCTCCTCATCTTCTTCTTCCTGCGCGACTCCGACCGGACCGTGGACGCGCTGCGCTCGCTCGCCCCCCGCTCCACCGGCGACATGGTGGAGGCCATGGGGCGGCGCGCCTTCGAGGCGGTCGAGGGCTTCATGCGCGGCACCACCTTCGTCGCGTTCGTCGACGCGGTCCTCATCGGGACCGGCCTGCTCGTCCTGAAGGTGCCGGGCGCGGTGGGCCTGGCCGCGCTGGTCTTCGTCACCGCCTACATCCCGTACCTCGGCGCCTTCCTCTCCGGCGCGATCGCCGTCCTCGTCGCCCTCGCCGACCGGGGCTTCGCCATCGCGCTGTGGGTGCTCGGGATCGTCCTCGCCGTCCAGGTCCTGGAGGGCAACGTCCTCCAGCCCATGGTCCAGAGCCGGACCGTGCAGATGCACCCGGCGGTCGTCATGCTCGCCATCACCGCCGGGGCGTCCGTCGCCGGCATCCTCGGCATGCTCCTCGCCGTCCCCCTGACGGCCGCCGCCTTCGGGGTGATCGGCGAGCTGCGCAGCCGGTACGGGGCCCAGGACGCCGGGCCCGGCTGATCAGCCGGACGGGCTGCCGCCCGGCCCCCCGGACTCGTGCAGTTCGAACCAGGTCGCCTTGCCCTCGCCGCGCGGGTCCACGCCCCACGCGTCCGCCAGCATCTCCATCAGCCACAGCCCGCGCCCGCTGGAGGCCATCTCGCCCGGGTGCCGCTTGTGCGGCAGCTCGTCGCTCGCGTCGGCCACCTCGACCCGCAGCCGCCGCCGGGAGTCCTCCGCGCAGACCACCTCGGCGACGAGCAGCGCGTCGCCGTCGGTGTGGACCAGGACGTTGGTGACCATCTCGGAGACCATCAGGACCGCCGAGTCGACCTGGTCCCCGTCCGCCCAGTCGTGCAGCAGCTGGCGGAGCTGCTCGCGGGCGGCGGCGATCCGCTCCGGCTCCGCCTGGGCGACCGTCATCATCGTGCGGCGCGGGGCGGGCAGCGCCGCCGTGCCCTGCCGGGACAGCAGCAGCACCGCGATGTCGTCCTCGCGGCGGTCGGCGAGCGGACCGGTGGTGTGGTGCGAGCCGGGCCCGTGGACGGCCTCGACGAGCCGGTCGGCCAGCGCCTCCAGGTCCTCGCCGTCGTCCGCCTCAAGCAGCTTGCGGACCCGCTCCCAGCCGCTGTCCAGGTCGTGCCCGCCGGTCTCCAGGAGCCCGTCGGTGCAGATCATCAGGGTCTCGCCGGGCTCCAGGGCGAGCCGGGTGGTGGGGTAGTCGGTGTCGGGGTCGATGCCCAGCGGCAGGCCGCCGGCGGTGGGCCGCAGCAGCACCGTTCCGTCGGTCATCCGCACCGCCGGGTCCGGGTGCCCGGCCCGCGCGATCTCGACGCGCCCCGACTCCAGGTCCACCTCCAGGTACAGGCAGGTCGCGAAGCGGGGCGCGCCGAAGGGGTCGGCGGCGTCGGCGGCGGCCGTGGCGTCGGGGATGCCGGGTGCGCCGGGTGCGCCCGCGTCCCCGCCGCCCGCCGTGGTGCCCTCGTTGATCCCGTACAGGAAGCGGGAGGCGCGGGAGAGCACCGCGTCCGGGCGGTGGCCCTCGGAGGCGTACGCGCGCAGGGCGATCCGCAGCTGCCCCATCAGGCCCGCCGCCCGCACGTCGTGGCCCTGGACGTCGCCGATGACCAGGGCGATCCGGCCGGCGCCGGAGCCGCCGGGCAGCCGGATCAGGTCGTACCAGTCGCCGCCGACCTGGAGCCCGCCGCCGGTGGGCACGTACCGGGCGGCGACCCGGATGCCGGGGATGCCGGGGCCGAGGACCGGCATCATCGTGCGCTGGAGGCCCAGCGACAGCTCCCGCTCCGACTCGGCCACCCCGGCCCTGGCCAGCGCCTGGGCCAGCATCCGGGCGACGGTGGTGAGCACCGAGCGCTCGTCGGGGGTGAAGGCGACGGGGTGCTTGAAGGCGGCCATCCAGGCGCCCATGGTGCGCCCGGCGACGACGAGGGGGACGAAGGCCCAGGAGCGGCGGCCGAAGCGCTGGGCGAGCGGCCAGGTCATGGGGAAGCGGCGCAGGTACTCCTCGGGCGACGGAAGGTAGATCGCCCGCCCGGTCCGGGCGACCTCGGCCGCCGGGTAGTCCGTGTCGAGGGTCATCGAGGTGAAGGGGCCCTCGTCGCCCTTGTCGTGCCCGTGGTGGCCGATGATCCTGAGCCGGTCGCCGGCGACGCCGAAGACGGCGAGGCCGTCGGGGGAGAAGCCGGGCATGGAGAGCGAGGCGGCCACCCGCAGCACCTCGGCCGTCGACCGGGCCTCCGCCAGCGCCCGGCCCGCGTCGAGCAGGAACGCCTCGCGGGAGCGGCGCCAGTCGCCGGTGATGGGCGTGGCGGCGGCGGTGCCGGGCTGGGGCTCGGCGACCTCCTGGAGGGTGCCGACGAGCTGGTAGTCGTCGCCCTCGATGAGCGGCTTCGACCTGGTCCGTACGGTACGGAGCACCCGGCCGTGCTCGTCCATGATCCGCAGCCGGGCCTCGGCGAGGGTGTCCTCGGCGACGGCGAGGTGGACGACGCCGTCGATCTCGTTCCAGTCGACCGGGTGGAAGCGGGAGCGTACGGCGGCCTCGGTGAGCCGTACCGGTTCGGCGGGCAGGCCGAGGAGGCGGGCCGCCTCGGCGTCGAGGGAGACCACCCCGGACGCGTTGTCCCATCGCCACAGGCCGGTCGCGATGGCGGCCAGGACGTCCTCGGTGCGCATTGCCCTACTTTATGAATATCGGACAGCAGGTCGCCACTGAGAGTATTCGAATCGCGATCTTGGGTGGGCCGGTACCCTGGGACGGCTGGACGTGACCGTCCGGCATCCCTCTCGGATCCCGAAGATTCCCGAAGAACTGGATGAACGACGATGCATCGGTACAGGTCCCACACCTGCGGCGAGCTCCGCGCCTCTGACGTCGGCACCGACGTCCGGCTGAGCGGCTGGCTGCACAATCGGCGCGACCTGGGCGGCATCCTCTTCATCGATCTGCGCGACCACTACGGCATCACCCAGCTGGTCGCCCGCCCCGGCACCGCCGCGGCCGAGGTGCTCGACAAGCTGACGAAGGAGACCGTCGTCCGCGTGGACGGCAAGGTCGTCTCGCGCGGCGCGGAGAACGTGAACCCGGAGCTCGCGACCGGCGAGATCGAGATCGAGGCCGCCACGGTCGAGGTCCTCGGCGCCGCGAAGCAGATCCCCTTCACCATCAACGCCGACGACGGCGTGAACGAGGAGCGGCGCCTGGAGTACCGCTTCCTCGACCTGCGCCGCGAGCGGATGCACCGCAACATCATGCTGCGCTCCGCCGTCATCGCCTCCATCCGCTCCAAGATGGTGGCCCTCGGCTTCAACGAGATGGCGACCCCGATCCTCGCCGCGACCTCCCCCGAGGGCGCCCGCGACTTCGTCGTCCCGTCCCGGCTGAACCCGGGCAAGTTCTACGCGCTGCCGCAGGCGCCGCAGCAGTTCAAGCAGCTGCTGATGATCTCCGGCTTCGACCGCTACTTCCAGATCGCGCCCTGCTTCCGCGACGAGGACGCCCGCGCGGACCGCTCGCCCGGCGAGTTCTACCAGCTCGACGTGGAGATGAGCTTCGTCGAGCAGGAGGACGTCTTCCAGCCGATCGAGAAGCTGATGACGGAGATCTTCGAGGAGTTCGGCGGCGGCCGTCCGGTCAGCTCGCCGTTCCCGCGGATCCCGTTCCGCGAGTCGATGCTGAAGTACGGCAACGACAAGCCCGACCTGCGCACGGACCTCGAACTGGTCGACATCACCGACGTGTTCGAGAACTCGGAGTTCAAGGCGTTCGCCGGCAAGCACGTCCGCGCGCTCGCCGTCCCGGAGACGGGCGACCAGCCCCGCAAGTTCTTCGACGGGCTCGGCGACTTCGCGGTCTCGCTGGGCGCGAAGGGCCTGGCCTGGGTCCGCGTCGGCGCGGAGGGCGCGCTGACCGGCCCGATCGCCAAGTTCCTCACCGAGGAGAACGTCAAGGTCCTCACCGAGCGCCTCGGCCTGGCCGAGGGCCACGCCGTCTTCTTCGGCGCGGGCGAGTTCGACGAGGTCTCCAAGATCATGGGCCCGGTCCGGGTCGAGGCCGCCAAGCGCGCGGGCCGCTTCGAGGAGAACGTCTTCCGCTTCGCGTGGATCGTCGACTTCCCGATGTACGAGAAGGACGAGGAGACCGGCAAGATCGACTTCTCGCACAACCCCTTCTCGATGCCGCAGGGCGGCCTGGAGGCCCTGGAGACCCAGGACCCGCTGGACGTCCTGGGCTGGCAGTACGACATCGTGTGCAACGGCATCGAGCTCTCCTCGGGCGCGATCCGGAACCACGAGCCCGAGATCATGTTCAAGGCGTTCGAGATCGCGGGCTACTCCCGCGAGACGGTCGAGACCGAGTTCGCGGGCATGCTCCGCGCCTTCGAGTACGGCGCCCCGCCGCACGGCGGCATCGCCCCGGGTGTCGACCGCATCGTGATGCTCCTCGCCGACGAGCCGAACATCCGCGAGATCATCGCCTTCCCGCTCAACGGCAACGGCCAGGACCTCCTCATGGGCGCCCCGACCGAGCTGGACGAGTCCCGCCTGCGCGAGCTGAACATCCAGCTCCGCAAGCCGGTCACGAAGGAGAAGCCCGCGGACGACCGCCCGGTCACGGAGTCGGTCCACCCGGACGCGGCGCGCTGAGCCTGACGGCCTGACTGCCTGACGGAAGGGCCCGGAACCGAGATCCTCGGTTCCGGGCCCTTCCGGCGTTCGTGGGCGGGGTTACGCGTCCTCGTCGGCGAAGATCTCGTCGACGGACGAGACGGTGACGGCACGGGCGACCCAGCGGCGCAGGACTTCGGGATCGTCGCAGCCGGTGATGCGCTGACGGGCGTCGTCGGAGACGGTGAGACCGCGCTGCTCCAGGATGATCAGCATGGCCTCGGCGCTGGCCTGGGCACGCCCTTGAGTGCGGCCCTCGTCGCGGATCTCCTCGGAGATGACCGACGTGTAGAAGGAGAGGTCCACAGCCACCAGGTTCCGTTACCCCGCCGGCGTGCAGGCCCCGCAAGTGCCCGGTTCGGGGGCGCGGTAGGCGTGGTCGCAGGTGTCGCAGTTCTGGAGGGGGTGACGGGCGGCGGGGGGCTCGTCCGGGGTGCGGAAGGGCGGCAGGGGCGGGAGGCCGGCGTTGAGGCGGTGGGCCAGGAGGGCGGCCGGGCGGCGCAGGGGCTCCGCCGGGAGGTCGAAGGTCAGGACGCGGCGTACGGCGTCGGGGGTGAGCTCGCGCTCCAGCCAGGCGGCGACGCCCGGGGCGAGGTGCTCGGCGTCGGTGGCGGAGACGTACAGGCGCGGGTCCGCACGGCGGAGGCCGGCGAGGACGTCGACGGCCGTGAGCAGGAGGTCGGGCGTCGGATACACGGGCTGCGGTACGGCGGGCAGGGCGCGGCGCGGCGGATCGGCCGCCCGCCGGGCGGGCCGTTCGACCTCGGGTTCCGGCCCGCGCCCGGCCCCGGTCCCCGGCTCCGGATCCTCCGGACCGCCGGTCCGCCCCGGATGGTTGCAGGAGATCGTCCGCGTGACGATCCGCCCGTCCTCGCCGCGCTCGCGGATCCGGCGCAGATAGCCGTACAGCTCCAGCTCGCGCAGGGCGTTGGCGATCCGGACGGCGCCCTCGGGGAAACGGGCCGCGAGGGTCTTGATGTCGACGGGAGACCCGGCGGGCAGCGACTGGATGTGCACGGCGACCCCGATGGCCACGAGGGACATCCCGTCGTGCTGGCAGAGGTGGTTGCCGATCACCGTGAAGCGGGTCGTGTGCCGCACGTTGTCGTGGATGACGCCACCGACCGCCGAGCGCCCGTGGGGGCGCCGGGGAGGGTGACTTTTCCAGCTGTTGCGGGACTCGGCGCGAGGGCGCGCGATAGTGTTCTGAACACCCATTGGGGAAGCTGTTCTCTTCCTCGTGGTCAGGCCCTCGCATTGGGATTGCCCTCCCGGCGAGGGCCGACGTATGTCTGCTGTCATATGCCGGTCGAGGTGAGCGTAAAGCAGGCAACCGGGGCGGAATCCAGCTGAGTTGGTGTTCTTCACTCGCATGAGTGAGCGTGCGCCCCGGGGCGGGAGGGGTGGGGCTTGGTGAGGGTTCTTTCTCTCTCGTCGTTACTTGGAAAGACCACCCGAGCCACCGGAGTCCGCGTTTCCGGACTCCGGTGAACGTGTCGTTCTTGCTGGTCAGGAGCGTGACAAGTCGAGTTCCGCCCACACGGTCTTCCGAGGTGCGGGCCCGAGCTCGACGCCCCACCGATCGGCGAGAGCCTCCACCAGCAGGAGCCCCCGCCCCGACTCGGCGTCGACGGTCCGGGTTCGAATACGGGGAAGGTCGGCTCCCCGGGTGTCCGTGACCTCGATCCGGAGGGCGTCCGTGTGCGCCAGGAGCGCGAGACGGAAGTTCCGCCCCGAGACCCTGCCGTGCGTGGCGGCGTTCGCCGCGAGTTCGGCGACGATCTGCGCGGCGGTGTCCACGACGCCGTACGGAAGCTCCCAGGTCCGCAGCCACTCCACGGCGAGCAGCCGGGCGAGCCGGGCCCCGCGTGGCGTGGGGGACACCAGGACGCTGAAGTGGTGTGTGGGCTGGCTGAGTTGGGTGGGGTTCTTCTGGTTCACATCACCGAGCGTGGCCGCCCCCGGCTACCGTGAACAGTGACGGTGCCGATGCGTAGGGTGACTGTCCGGGCCTTGTCCACTGCTGTCCGGCCTGTCCGAACCCGTGAGGCGGGTAGGGGTGTCGCGCCATGAAACTGGGCCAGGGAAGGGTGCGGTATGTCGGTGGACGGCGGGGCGCAGCGACTCAAGACCGAGGCGGACGAGCCGGGGTGGGAGGTCGATCCGGATGACGAGTGGGGACTGGCCGTCATCGCCACCGTGGGACGGCAGCTGAGGCTGCGGAGGGAGGCGGTGGGCATAAGGGCCGCCGAGCTCGGTGTGGCCACCGGCTACGGCGAGGACATGATCTACAAGATCGAGGGCGGGAAGCGGATCCCCCGGCCCGAGTTCCTCGACAACGCGGACGAGGTCCTGGGCGCGGGCGGGCTGATCGCGGCCATGAAGGAGGACGTGGCGAAGGTCCGGTACCCGAAGAAGGTGCGCGCCTTGGCGAAGCTGGAGGCCAAGGCGGTGGAGATCGGCGTGTACGAGTGCAACAGCATCCATGGGCTGTTGCAGAACCCGGAGCATGCCCGTGCTGCGATCGAGGCGGCACAGCCTCCGTACTCGCCTGACGATGTGGAACGCATGGTGGCCGCCCGGCTGGCCCGGCAGTCGGTCTTCGAACGGGACCCGGCTCCGTCCATCCACTTCGTACTGGAAGAGGCTCCGCTACGCCGACAGGTTGGGGGCACAATGGTGTGGCGACGGCAGCTCGAACGTCTCCTGGAGGTGGGTGGGTTGCGTCATGTCACCCTTCAGGTCATGCCGACGAACACCGAGGCCCACCCCGGGCTGGACGGCAGGATCGAGCTGCTGAAGTTCCCGGATGGGACGGCGGTGGGGCGCTCCGATGGGGCGTTCAGCGGACGGCCGGTCACCGATCCCAAGCAGCTCCGCATCCTTGAGCTGCGATATGGCACCATCCGGGCGCAGGCTTTCTCGCCGAGGGAGTCGCTGGCCTTCATCGAGCAACTGCTGGGAGAAACATGATCCACAAGGCATCCGCCGGGGACGCCTCCGAACTGGCTTGGTTCAAGAGCAGCTACAGCAGCGGCACCGACGGCGAGTCCTGCATCGAGGTCGCCTGGCGCAAGAGCAGCTACAGCGGCGGCACCGACGGCGAATCCTGCGTCGAGGTCGCCACCACCCCCGCCACCGTCCACGTCCGCGACTCCAAGAACCTCGGCGGTCCCCAGCTCGCCCTGACGCCGACCGCTTGGGCGGGCTTCGTCTCGTACGCCGTCGGCAGCTGACGTCTCCGGCGGGTACGGCGGTGGCCGTCGCCCCGGTGCGGGACGGCGGCCACCGTGTCGTACCTACGGAAGAAGAGCTGGTCAGTCCTTCTTCGGGTCTTCCAGGCGGGGGAAGAGGACCGCGCCCTTCGTGACCTTCGTGCCGGCCGGGAGGCGGCCCCAGTCGGCCGCGTCCTGGACGCGCTGGTCCGACAGGGCGCCCAGGGACGCCTCGGCGCCCAGGGAGTCCCACAGGGCCTGCGAGGTCGTCGGCATGACCGGGTTCAGGAGGACGGCGACCGCGCGGAGCGACTCGGCGGCCGTGTAGAGGATCGTGGCCAGGCGGGCCCTGCCCTCCTCGCTCTCGTCCTTCGCGACCTTCCACGGCTCCTGCTCCGTGATGTAGCCGTTGACCTGCTTCACGAAGTCGAAGACCGCCAGGATGCCGCCCTGGAAGTCCAGCTCCTCGCCGATCTTCCGGTCCGCCGTCGCGACCGCCGCGGCCAGGCCCTCGTGGAGCGCCCGCTCCGCGTCGCCGTCCGCCGTCGCCGCCGGCAGCTCCCCGCCGTAGTACTTGCCGACCATCGCCGCCACGCGCGACGCGAGGTTGCCGTAGTCGTTGGCCAGCTCGGACGTGTAGCGGGCGGAGAAGTCCTCCCACGAGAACGACCCGTCCTGCCCGAACGCGATCGCCCGCAGGAAGTACCAGCGGTACGCGTCCACGCCGAAGTGCGAGGTCAGGTCCTGCGGCTTGATGCCGGTCAGGTTCGACTTCGACATCTTCTCGCCGCCGACCATCAGCCAGCCGTTGGCCGCGATCCGGCCGGGGACCGGGAGGCCCTGCGCCATCAGCATCGCCGGCCAGATCACCGCGTGGAAGCGCAGGATGTCCTTGCCGATCAGGTGCACGTTCGCCGGGAACGTCTCCTCGAACTTCGCCGGGTTCTCGTTGTAGCCGACCGCCGTCGCGTAGTTCAGCAGCGCGTCGACCCACACGTAGATCACGTGCTTGTCGTCCCACGGCACCGGGACGCCCCAGTCGAACGTCGAGCGCGAGATGGAGAGGTCCTCCAGGCCCTGCTTCACGAAGTTCACGACCTCGTTGCGCGCCGACTCCGGCTGGATGAAGCCCGGGTTCGCCTCGTAGAACTCCAGCAGCTTCGGACCGTACTGGCTCAGCTTGAAGAAGTAGTTCTCCTCCTTGAGGATCTCCACCGGCTTCTTGTGGACGGCGCACAGCTTCGTGCCGTCCTCGGCCTCGATGAGATCGCCCGGGAGCTTGTACTCCTCGCAGCCCACGCAGTACGGGCCCTCGTAGCCGCCCTTGTAGATCTCGTCCTTGTCGTACAGGTCCTGCACGAACTCCTGGACGCGGTCGGTGTGCCGCTTCTGCGTGGTGCGGATGAAGTCGTCGTTCGCGATGTCCAGGTGCTCCCAGAGGGGCTTCCACGCCTCCTCGACGAGCTTGTCGCACCATGCCTGGGGGGTGACCCCGTTCGCCTCGGCCGTGCGCATGATCTTCTGACCGTGCTCGTCCGTGCCGGTGAGGTACCACACCTTCTCGCCGCGCTGGCGGTGCCAGCGGGTGAGCACGTCGCCTGCGACGGTCGTGTAGGCGTGGCCCAGGTGAGGAGCGTCGTTGACGTAGTAGATGGGGGTCGAGACGTAGAACGCCTTCGTGCCCTGCTTCTCGGTTCCAGTGGCCGCCATGGTCCGAATTTTAACGGCCGGGGCGGGTGGCCCCGCCCCCTCGCCCGCCGGGGCCGCGCCCCGGGCCGTGACCCGGGGCCGGAGGGGCCCCGGGTCGTCCGTGCCGGGTCAGAGCGCCTGGATGCCGGCCAGCAGGCCCCGGTAGAACGCCGCGTGCGCGGTCTCCAGCGGGGCCGTGCCCGCGAAGTGGACGCTCGCGGCCGGGACGGTGCCGGGCAGCTTGCGGAGGTAGTCGAACGCCTTGTTGTCCTCCTCGCCCCAGACCGTGAAGCGCCAGTGCACGGGGCGGTCCGCCGCCTCCGCCAGCGCCTGCGTCGCGGCCGTACGGGCGTCGGGGGCGCCGTCGGTCTGGAACACGACCAGGGCCGGGCGGTCCGCGCCGTTCTTCTCGTGGTGCGCGAGGACCTCCTCGACCGCCCGGTGGTAGTGCGTGCGGCCCATCCGGCCGAGGGTCGCGTTGACCGTCTCGACGCGGTCGGGGGTGAGGTCGGCGGGGCGGAGTTCGGCCGTGCCGTCGATGTCGGTGGAGAAGAAGACGGTGGTCACGGTCGCGTCCTCGGAGAGGTGCGCGGCCAGCGCCACGGTCTGCTCGGCGAGCCGCTGCACGGAGCCGTCCTTGAAGTACGGGCGCATCGAGCCCGAACGGTCCACCACGAGGTACACGGCCGCCCGCGCGCCCGTGAGCCCCTGCTTCTTCAGCACGGCCCCGGCGGCCTTGTACGCGTCGGCGAGGTGCGGGGCGGCGGCCTTGAGCTTGGGGAGGGAGAGGGCGGGCTTGGTGGGGGTCGGCTCCTCCGCCGGGGTCTCTGCGAGCTGCTCCTCCGCCGGGGTCTCTGCGAGCTGCTCCTCCGCCGGGGTCTCTGCCAGCTGCTCCTCTGCCGGGGCTTCCGCCTCGGCCGTCACCGGCTCCGCCTCGGCCTTCACCGGGGCCTCCGGATCCGGGTCGGCGATCGGCTCCGGCTCGGCGACGGGCTCGGCCTCCGCCACCGGCTCCGCGACCGGCTCCGGCTTCGGCTCCTCCGCCTCGGCGACCGGCTCCGGCTCCGGCTTCGGCTCCTCCGCCTCGGCGACCGGTGCCTCGACGACCGGCTCCGCCTTCGCGGGCTCCGCCTCCGCCACCGGTGCCTCGGCGACCGGCTCCGCCTTGGCGTCCAGCGGCTCCGCGTCCGCCACCGCCACCGCAGGCTCCGGCTTCGCGTCCTCCGGCTCCGCCGCCTCGGCGACCGGCTCCGGCTTCGCGTCCTCCGGCTCCGCCTCCGCCTTCGCGGGCTCCGCGTCTGCCACCGGTGCGGGCTCCGGCGTCACCGGCTCCTCCCCCCGCCGCGCCCCCGGCACCTGCGGGTTGTCGAAGGAGGCCGCCACCAGGTCCGCCGCCGCTTGTTCCGCCGGTGTCGGTTCCGGGGATGTCGCCTGGGCCGGGACGGAGGTCGCCGGGGCGGAGGACTGTTCGGCGTCGTTCGCGCGGTCTCGGCCGAATACCTTGCGCAGCATGCTCCGAATACCCATGGGCGAACCCCTTCGCATGAGTTGGGCGATATGCGTCCTTCATCCCTGGCCAGGGCGGACACGTAAGGTTAGCGGCCGCGCCCGCCGGGCCCTACGACCCGGGCACCCCCGGACGCCGTGCATTCATCCGGCGTTCATTCCCCCGCCTCCGCTGTGCAGATGTGCGCACATAACGTCACCGCCGGACGCTGATCGACACCCGGAGGAAGACGTGCCCAAACTGCTGCCGCTGCTGAGCAACCCCTCGCACGCAGGCGGGCGTTCCGCCCTGACCTGCCGGTTCCGGTGCGGTGACGCCTGCTTCCAGGAGGTGCCCAACACCAGCGGCAACGAGTACGTCGGCGACGTCATAGCGGGCGCGCTCTCGCGCCGTTCCGTGATGCGCGCCGCCGCCGTCGTGACCGTCGCCGCCTCCGCCGGCACCGCGCTCGCGCTCGGTGACGCCCAGGTCGCCGAGGCGCACGGGCGCCCGAAGCCCGCGCCGAAGCCCGACGGCGCGCGCGGTCTGCGCTTCCAGCCGGTCGCGCCGAACACCGCCGACCAGGTCACCGTCCCCGCCGGCTACCAGCAGAACGTGGTCATCCGCTGGGGCGAGCCCATCCTGCGCGGCGCCCCGGCCTTCGACCCGGAGAAGCAGACCGCCAAGGCGCAGGCCGGTCAGTTCGGCTACAACAACGACTTCCTCTCCCTGCTGCCGCTGCCGGGCGAGCACCACCGCCAGGTCCTCGTGGCCAACCACGAGTACACCGACGAGGTGCTGATGTTCCGGGGCTACGACCCCGAGAACCCGACCCGCGAGCAGGTCGAGATCGCCTGGGCGGCGCACGGCCTCGGCGTCGTCGTGGTCCAGGAGGAGCACCGCTCCGGCAAGCTGACCGCCGTCACCCGGCACCGGCTCAACCGGCGCCTCACCGCCACCAGCGTCTTCGAGGCCACCGGCCCGGCCGCCGGGAGCGCGCTCCTGAAGACCTCCGCCGACCCGTCCGGCCGCCGCATCCTCGGCACGCTCAACAACTGCTCCGGCGGCACCACCCCGTGGGGCACCACGCTGCACGGCGAGGAGAACTTCAACCAGTACTTCGCCAACGCGTCCAGCGCCACCGACAAGCGCTACGGCATCGGCACCGGCGCCACCGAGCGCAAGTGGGAGCGGTTCGACCGGCGCTTCGACCTGAAGCAGGAGCCGAACGAGGCGAACCGCTTCGGCTGGGTCGTCGAGCTCGACCCGTACGACCCGGAGTCCACGCCCCGCAAGCGCACCGCGCTCGGCCGCTTCAAGCACGAGGCCGCGCAGCCGCGCATGACGGCGGACGGGCGTCCGGTCGTCTACATGGGCGACGACGAGCGCTTCGACTACTTCTACAAGTTCGTGTCGAGCAAGCGCATGAAGAAGGGCTCCTCGCGGGCCGCGCACGCGCACAACCTCACCCTGCTCGACGAGGGCACTCTGTACGTCGCCAAGCTGACCGGCGACAGCCCGGCGGCCGAGATCGACGGCAGCGGGAAGCTCCCGGCGGACGGCGAGTTCGACGGCTCCGGCGTGTGGATCCCGCTGGCCACCGCCGGTCCCGGCGGGGCCGTGTCGCACGTGCCCGGGATGACCGCCGAGGAGGTGTACGTCTTCACCCGCCTCGCCGGTGACAAGGTCGGCGCCACCAAGATGGACCGCCCCGAGGACATCGAGCCCTCCCCGCGCACCGGCCGCGTCTACGTGGCGCTCACCAACAACACCAACCGCGGCAAGGGCACCAACCCGGGCGCGGACGAGGCCAACCCGCGCAACCTCAACAAGCACGGGCAGATCCTGGAGCTCGCCGAGCACTGGGACGACCCGGCCTCGGACGGCTTCGCCTGGCGCCTGTTCCTGGTCGCGGGCGACCCGAACGACCCGGCCACCTACTTCGCGGGCTTCCCGAAGGAGAAGGTCTCGCCGATCTCCTGCCCCGACAACGTGGCCTTCGACCCGCACGGCAACCTGTGGATCTCCACCGACGGCAACCAGCTCGGCTCCCACGACGGCCTGTTCGGCGTGGCCACGCACGGCGAGCGGCGCGGTGAGCTCAAGCAGTTCCTGACCGTGCCGACCGGCGCCGAGACCTGCGGCCCGATCGTGCAGGACCGCCGGGTCCTGGTCGCCGTCCAGCACCCGGGCGAGATCGACGGCGCCTCCGTCGAGAAGCCCGCCTCGGTCTGGCCGGACGGCCCCGGGAAGATCGTCCGCCCGGCCGTCGTGTCGGTGTGGCGGGCCGACGGGCGCGACATCGGCGTCTGAGGCGTCCGAGGCGTCCGAGGCTCCGGCCAGGGGCCTGGCGGTCAGTCGACCGCCAGGCCCTCCCGGAAGCGCGTGAACTGCTCCTCGGGCTCGCCCGTGTACACCCAGGGAACCCACGCCGCCCGGGTGCCCAGCAGCCCGAGGAGCTCCCGCGCCAGCTCCGGCCGCCCCGCGTAGCAGGCCGCGTGGGCCAGGTAGTTGAGGTCGGCGACCTCCTCGGGGGCCACCGGGCGGCCGGGCTCGCGGCCGCCGATCCAGCGGGCGTGGGTGCGGCGCAGCTCGGTGACCGCGAGCTCGTGCTTCCAGTGCTGGTCGAAGCCGCGCACGGGGCCCCGGCCGAGCGCCCCGTCGGCGATGTAGCGGTACTCCTCGACCCGGGCGATCTGCACCAGGACCGGCAGCGGCGAGCCGGGCGGGGCGACCCCGGCCGCGTCGCGCGCGAAGTCGTACATGGCGCCGTGGGTGCCGTGCCAGCGGGCCGACCAGTAGCGCAGCACCTGGGTGTGGCCCTCGGTGTTGTACGGGTCGCGGCGCCGCAGTTCGTCGAACCAGTGGCGCAGTTCGCGGCGCGGCACCCCGCCCTCGTACAGCCGCGCGACGGAGAGCAGCGAGACCCAGGGCATCGGGTCGGCGGGGGCGGCCTGGGCGGCGGCGAGGCAGGCGTCGACGGCGGCGTCGATCCGGCCCCGGTCGAGGGCCCCGCCGCGGCCGGCGGCGATGGCGGTGTCGAAGACGCGGACGACGTCGGTGGCGGCCCGCAGCACGGCCGCGTCCGGGTCGCCCGGCTCGGCGGCCCGCCACGCCTCGACGGTGGAGCCGCCCGCGGCGGCGTGCGAGAGCAGCCGCAGCCGGTGGGTGCGGCGCGGCCAGTCGTCGCCGGTGGCCCGCAGCAGGTCGCGGACCCCCTGCCAGCGGCCGATGACCATGTCGTGGCGGGCCTCGGTGAGCGCCCGGTCGCCGAAGTCCGGGTCGAAGTCGGGTGTGAAGCGGGCCGCCCGTGACGAGCGGGACGGTCTGCGGAGTGCGGCCATCCGGTTCCTCCTTTCCTCCCTCGAAGACAGGGGCCGTCCTCGAAGGCAGTGGCCGTCAGAAGTCCGTGGCGTACGACTCGTCCGTGCGGCGGGCGCGCGGCGAGTCCGGTGAGTCGAAGGGTCCCGCGGCGGCGAGCGCGCGGGCCGCGTCGAGGCGGGCGGGCCGGTAGTAGGCGCTGCCCTTGGCCCAGTACACGCCCATCGGCACGATGCCGACGGCGAGCCCGCCGATGCCGATGACGAGGGCGTTGGCGGAGAGTTCGCCGAGCGATTCGACGAAGGCCCACAGCATGAAGGCGGAGCCGAGCAGCGGCCACACCCCGCCGAGCACGAAGTCCCGTACGGAGCTGAAGAGGAGGGACTTGTAGGCGACGACGGCGGCGATGCCGGCGAGGCCGTAGTAGAAGGCGATTTGCAGTCCGATAGCGCTGACCGCGTCCTTGAGGACCTGCTGCACGGTGCCGGCGACGGCCGCCGCGGCGAACATGAGGAGCGCGGCGCCGCCGACCGCGACGACGGCCACCCAGGGGGTGTTCCAGCGCCGGTGCACGGTGCCGAGCGCGGCGGGCATGGTGCGGTCGCGGCCCATCGCGAAGAGCGAGCGGGTGACCTGGATGAGGGTGGTCTCCAGGGTGGCGACGGTGGAGAGCAGCACGGCCAGGACGAGGAGCTTGCCGCCCGCGCCGGGCCAGATCTCCTCGCCGAGGACGGCGAGGATGTTGGCGCCCGCGCTCTCGATCCGCCCGGCGCTCAGCAGCACGTTGACGGAGACGGTGAACGCCTCGAAGAGCAGGAAGACGACGCCGACGCCGATGAGCGCGGCGAGTCCGGCGGTGCGGCGGCTGTCGCGGGTCTCCTCGCTGAGGTTGCTGGTGACGTCCCAGCCCCAGTAGTAGAAGGCGGCGATCAGGGCGCCGGACGCGAAGCCGGAGGAGCCGCCGAAGTGGCCGAATCCGAACCATGACCAGTCGAAGGCGGTGGCGTGGCCGCGGTGCGCGACGGCGCCCAGCACGAACACCAGGAGGATCGCCAGTTCGACGCCGGTCATGAGGAGTTGGGCCCGTACGGTGAGCCGGGCGCCGCCCAGGACGACGAGCAGCATGATCAGGAACCAGCCGGCGCCGACCGCGCAGGACAGGGCGGTGTTCTCGGCCAGCCGGGCATCGAAGAGGGAGAGCGTCAGGGAGCCGGCGGGCAGCGATCCGGCGACCATGAAGACGGTCGCGGCGAAGACCAGGGCCCAGCCGGAGAGGAAGCCGAGGGCGGGGTGGAGGGTGCGGCCGACCCAGGAGTAGCCGGCGCCCGCGTTGACGTCGATGCGGCCGAGGCGGGCGTAGGCGAGGACGATGCCGAGCATCGGTATCGCGCAGTAGAGCAGCGCCGCGGGCCCGGCGAGGCCGACGGCGCCGAAGAGCACGGCGGTCGTGGCGGCGAGCGAGTACGCGGGCGCGCTCCCGGCCACGGCCATCACGATGGTGTCGAACGTGCCGAGGGCGTTGGGCTGGAGACCTCTGCCGGAGGTGGTGCGCATAGGGGTGTCCTCGGGGAGGGGAAGGACGGGGGACGCAGGCAAGTGACCCTGCCACCAGGTCGCTTGTGGCCGGGGAGGGGGCGCGGATCACGGTGAGTCGAGCGCATCGTAGTCGTACGCGTGGATTCCGGTAACGGCGGTGGGAGGGTTGCGTTCCGCAACCGCCGGTAAGGGCTCCCGTACGCCCCATTGGCCGGGTTTGAACCACGGCCGCGTCCAAGGCGCCCCCGCCGGGCGCCCGCTATGGCGAGGCGATGGCCCGCGCCGCCCTGACCTCCTGCCGGAGCGGTTCCAGGACCCCGTCCTCGTCGCCGCCGAGGTCGATCCGGACCTCCACCAGGACGTCGCTGGACCGCAGCCCCTCGGCGAGCTCCCGCAACTGCCCCTCGACGGCGGCGACCTCGGCGGGCGGCGGCGGGGGCGCGCCGTGGTCGACGCGGATCCGGGCGGCGGTGGTGGCGTCCACGATCCGCTCCACGGCGATGGCCAGCGGCCACCAGGCGGCGGCGAGGTCCCCGGCGGGCGGCGGTTCGGTGAGGGCGCGCTGGAACTCGGAGCGGACGGCGGACATGTCCCGGTACAGCGCGCGCCGGGCCCGGTGCGGGGCCGTGGTGTCGTCCCCGGCGAGCGGCGACAGCGGGGAGAAGGCGAGGGCCACGTAGTCGGCGGTGTCGGCGACGGCGTCGGCGAGCCGGTCGGCGACCCGGGTGTGCCAGGACTCGGGCCACAGCAGATACCCGGCGACCAGGGCGATCGCGCAGCCGATCAGCGAGTCGTAGAGCCGGGGCAGCACCAGGTCGAAGCCCTGGTGGTTGAGCAGGTCGGACAGGAGCAGGATGACGGGGGTGATGGCCGCGGTCTGGAAGGCGTACCCCTTCGCGGAGAAGGCCGGGATCAGGGCGCCGAGCAGCATCATCACGGGCACGTCCCACCAGCCGCGCGGCACGGCGGCGAGGACGGGCGCGGCGAGCAGCAGCCCGCCGGCGGTGCCGAGCGCGCGCAGCACGGCCCGCGAGAAGACCGAGCCGAAGTCGGGCTTCATGACGAAGGTGACGGTGAGGGCGACCCAGTACGAGCGGGGCACCGGGATCAGCGAGACGAGGGCCTGGGAGAGCCCGATGCACAGGGCGAGCCGCAGCCCGTAGCGCCAGGACGCCTCGGAGAACAGCACCCCGCGCGCGGTGCGCCGGATCCGGACCCGCAGCGCGGCGGGCCGGCCGAGCCGGTCGTCGACGTTGTGCGGGTTGGGCTCGGCGTTGTGGACGACGGTGGCGGCGTGGCGCAGGGCCGCGTCGACGGCCTTCTCGGAGGGGCGGCGGGCCTCGGGCAGGTCGAGCGTGTACGGCCCGGTGCGGCCCTGTTCGACGGCGTCGGCGAGGGCCCGCACGGTGGCCGGGATCTCGGGCGGCAGCGGCCAGTGGAAGCGGCGGGCCGCGAGGTGGGCGGCGGGCGCGGCCTCCAGGACCGGGACGAGCGCGTTGAGCTGGGCGAGCAGCCGCACCAGGCTCGGCGCCCGGCCGTGCTGGCGGGCGCGGCGGGCGAGGACGAGGTCGTAGGACTGGTTGAGGGAGGCGGTGACGGCCTGCCGCTTCTCGTCGTACGAGGCGGTGCCGGAGGCTTCGAAGAGCGCGGCGAGCGCCCGGTAGGTCCCGGCGACGGCGGCGCGTTCGGGGGTGCCGCCGCGCAGCGGCCAGCCGAGCAGGGTGAGCACGAGGACGACGACGCCGCCGAGGCTGAGCAGCAGCGGCGCCTTCCACCAGGGGTCGGGCATGGGCAGGCCGGCGCCGACGACGGCGTTGAGCAGGAGCAGCAGTCCGGAGACGGAGGCGACGGCGCCGATCGAGGAGATCATCCCGGAGACGAGCGCGACGACGGTGAGGGCGGCGACGGCGAGCCAGCCCTGCCCGAAGACGAGGGTGCCGAGGGTGACGCCGAGGGCGCCGAAGAGCTGCGGGACGGCGATGTTGAAGATCCGCATCCGGTACGCGTCGGCGGTGTCGCCGATGACGCCGGACAGGGCGCCCATGGAGACGAGCGCCCCGTAGGCGGGCTGTCCGGCGGCGAAGCCGACCGCGAGCGGCGCGGCGAGTGCGACGGCGGCGCGCAGAACGGCGGCCCAGGGCACCGGGGTCGGCTGCGGGCGGAGCCCCGCGGTGAGCCAGGCGGGTGGGGCGAGCCGGGGCGCGCGGGTGGTCGGTGCGGGTTTCGCCATGCCTACAAAGTAGGGCCAGGCCCCGCAAGCGGGACGAAGGGGGCGCTCATGGGGGCCGGGGTCAGTTGCGGTACCCCTCGACCTCGGCGGCCGGGCGGACCGCCGCGCTGTCCGGGTCCTCGCCGTACTCGGCCTTGGCGCGCCGCTGCCGCAGCAGGTCCCAGCACTGGTCGAGCTGGACCTCCAGGTCGGTCAGGCGGGAGCGTTCCTCGTCCAGGAGGCCGCCGGTGCGGGCGCGCAGGGCGCGCTCCTCCTCGACGAGGGCGCCGATGTTGGAGAGGATCTCGTCGTTGTCCATGGTGTCCATGCCTCTCAGCGTGTCCGAAGGGCGCCCGGCCCGCAGGTCGAGCGCCCCGGGGGCCGTCGTCCTGAACCTCGACGGCGTACGGCCTGCCGGACCGGTCCTAGTGGCGTACGGCCTGCTGGATCTCGGCCTTGGTGTCGCCGGTGAGGTTCCGGTTGCTGCGGGCCGTGCCGGACTTGGACTTCCCGGCCTCGACGCCGTCGATGTTGAGGACGACGGCGTCGAGCAGATTGCCGCCGGAGTCGCGGAAGTTGACCCACACCGTGTAGTCGGCGGTCTTGTCCTTGGGGTTGGTCGCGGTGATCTCGGCGACCGTCCGGTCGCCGTCCGCCGAGGTCGGCCCGGCCTTGACGTCGCCGGTCGCGTTCACCCCGTCCTTGACCTCGTCCATCTTCTGCTGGGCGGCGGACGCGGCGGCGGCCGTGGCGGAGGAGACGATGCCGCCGGCCTTCTCCTTGGCCTGGTCGCAGCCGGTGGCGGCCAGGGAGAGCCCGAGGAGCAGCGCGAGGGCGCCCGCCGTGGCGCGTGCGCGGTTCACCGGCGCTCGCCGGTGTCGGGCTCGTCGGTGGCCAGCGCCCAGATCACGAAGATGGAGACGGCCATGGAGAAGAGCGCCCACCAGGGCTGGTAGGGCAGGAAGAGGAAGTGGGCGATGACGTTCAGGGACGCGAGCGCGATGCCTGCGACGCGGCCCCACTCGGCGCCCTTGAGGATGCCGTAGCCGGCGATGGCGACGACGACGCCGAGGATCAGGTGGATCCAGCCCCAGGTGGTCAGGTTGAACTTGAAGACGTAGTCGCCGACCCGGGCGTAGACGTCGTCCTGGGCGATGCCCGCGATGCCCTGGAAGATGTCCATGATGCCGGTGACCAGCATCAGGACACCGGCGAAGAGGGTGCCCCCGGCGGCCCAGCCGCCGCCGCTGCCGCTGCTGCCGCCGGGGCCGTCCGGTGTCCGCTTCTGCGATGGTGCGGTGTTCTGGCTCATGGACCCATCGTCGGAGCGCCCGGCCGTCCACGAACGGTTCAGTTGAGCCGTACGGGTGAGGGGCGCCCGACGGGCCCGGCCGCCGGCTGATCCACTTGCGGGGCGCCGGGGGCGGGTGTGCCCTGGAGGGTGCGGGAACCGCAGGAGCGGTTCCGGGGAAAGGAGCTCCCGCCATGGCCGCACACGCAGCCGTATCCCCCCGGCGGCGGCTGAGCACGCACGGCTGGGCCGTGCCCGTCACGCTCGGCGTCGCCTACGGTCTCTACGCCCCCGTCATCGCGCGCCACGGCGGCGCCCTGTCCTGGGGCCAGCTCTGGCTCGGCCTGATCAGCGCCGTCGTGGTCGCCGTCTCGATCCACAGCCTGCTCCGCTTCGGCGGGCGGCTGCGGCGCGAGCTGCGCGCGGTGGCCTGGGGCGCCCTCGCCGGCATCGCGACCGGCTTCCTCTACAGCCTGTCCGGCGCGAGCGTCTACTCGTCCTCGCTGCTCGGCCTGATCACCGCGGCGGTCAGCGGCGCCGCCGCGTTCTACCTCTTCTACACCCACGAGGACGCGGCGGGTCACGCCGCGCCCTACTGAACCGGCCGCGCGGAGGCTACGCCTCCTCGCCCGGGATGTCGCCGCGGACGACGACGACCGGGCAGGGGGCGTGCTGGGTGACGTGGGAGGAGACCGAGCCGAGGACGGCCGCCTTGAAGCCGCTGTAGCCGCGGTCGCCGACCACCAGCAGGGTGGCGCCCTTGGCCTGGTCGATCAGGGCCTGGGCCGCGTTGCCGCTCACGACGGTGCGGGTGGCCGCGGCGGCGGTGGCGGGGGCCAGGGTCTGGTCGAGGGCCTGGTCGAGGATCTGCCGCGCGAGGCGTTCCGGGTCGAACTCGGGCGGGACACCCGGCATCAGGGTGGCCCAGGAGGCCGGGAACTCCCAGCTGATCACCGTATGGAGGGTGTCCCCGGTCAGGGCGGCCTGGGCCGCCGCCCACTTCAGTGCCCTCAGGGACGGAGCCGAGCCGTCCACGCCCACCACGATCCTGCCGCCGGCCATGACCGACCTCCGTTTCGCTGTCGGGAGGCCCCGAACGGAGACCTCCCGACCAACGTAACAAACGGATCAATCCAGCCGCAGATCGGCCAATTGCTTCTCGAAGGGGACGATCTCGTCCTCGTCGCCGCGCCGGGCGGGCCGCCCGGCCACGATGTCCGCGAACTCGGTCCCGGCGCGGGTGATCCGGGACGGCAGCCCCTCGGTGTACTCGTCGCCGCCCGAGCCCCAGTCCTCCGACGCCGCGTAGACGCCGGTCGGGACGGTGAGGGCCCGCAGGTAGGCGAAGAGCGGGCGCAGGGCGTGGTCGAGGACGAGGGAGTGGCGGGAGGTGCCGCCGGTGGCGCCGATCAGGACCGGCACGCCGGTGAGCGCGGACGGGTCGATCAGGTCGAAGAAGGACTTGAACAGCCCGCTGTAGGAGGCGGTGAAGACGGGGGTGACGGCGATGACGCCGTCCGCCCCGGTCACCGCGTCGATCGCGCCCTGGAGCTTCTCGGACGGGAAGCCCGTGACGAAGTTCTTCGCGATGTCCACGGCGAGGTCGCGCAGTTCGACGACCTCGACGTCGACGGCGTACTCCTGCTCGGCGAGCCGGTAGCGGGCCGACTGGAGGAGCCGGTCGGCGAGCAGCCGGGTGGCGGAGGGGGTGCTCAGGCCGGCGGAGACGGCGACCAGCTTCAGCGTCTGCATGACCTCAGACCTCCTGCTTCTGCTGTACGGCGGGGTGCAGCGGGGCGGTGGCGGGGACGTCGGCCGGGCGCAGGTTCGCGAACTCCTTGCGGAGCACCGGGACGACCTCCTCGCCGAGGATGTCGAGCTGTTCCAGGACCGTCTTCAGGGGCAGCCCGGCGTGGTCGACCAGGAAGAGCTGGCGCTGGTAGTCGCCGACGTAGTCGCGGAAGGACAGGGTGCGCTCGATGACCTCCTGCGGGGAGCCGACGGTCAGCGGGGTCTCGCGGCTGAACTCCTCCAGGGAGGGGCCGTGGCCGTAGACCGGCGCGTTGTCGAAGTACGGGCGGAACTCCCGTACCGCGTCCTGCGAGTTCTTCCGCACGAAGACCTGGCCGCCGAGGCCGACGATGGCCTGCTCGGGGGTGCCGTGGCCGTAGTGCGCGTACCTCTGGCGGTAGAGCCGGACCATCTTCTCGGTGTGCTGCTTGGGCCAGAAGATGTGGTTCGCGAAGAAGCCGTCGCCGTAGTACGCGGCCTGCTCGGCGATCTCCGGGGAGCGGATGGAGCCGTGCCAGACGAACGGCGGGACGCCGTCCAGCGGGCGCGGGGTGGACGTGAAGCCCTGGAGCGCGCTGCGGAACTTGCCCTCCCAGTCGACCACGTCCTCCCTCCACAGCTTGTGGAGGAGCGCGTAGTGCTCGATGGCGAGCGGGATGCCCTGCCGGATGTCCTGGCCGAACCACGGGTAGACCGGGCCGGTGTTGCCGCGGCCCATCATCAGGTCGACGCGCCCGTCGGCGAGGTGCTGGAGGGTCGCGTAGTCCTCGGCGATCTTCACCGGGTCGTTGGTGGTGATCAGGGTGGTGGAGGTGGAGAGGATCAGGTTCTCCGTGCGGGCCGCGATGTGCCCGAGGAGCGTGGTCGGGGAGGACGGGACGAACGGCGGGTTGTGGTGCTCGCCGGTCGCGAAGACGTCCAGGCCGACCTCCTCGGCCTTGAGCGCGATGGCGACGGTGTTCTTGATCCGCTCGTGCTCGGTGGGGGTACGGCCGGTCGTCGGGTCGGTCGTCACGTCGCCGACGGTGAAGATCCCGAACTGCATCGTGCTCACCTCTCGCCTTTCGCCGCCGGTTGCCGGCCGCTTTGTTGGTTGAATCTTAAACCATCAGAGGGAACGGCGCACCCCCCACACCTATTCCCGGCCCTTACGCTGGACGCCATGGCCGCCGACCCCACCGACACCGAGCGCTGGAAGGAGCGGGGCGTGATGCTCCGCGTCTTCGTGTACGTCTTCGCGACGCACGCCTTCGCCGGGTTCGTGTGGGTGCTCTTCTACGTCGGGCAGCACGCCCGGAAGTGACCCCGCGAGCGGCCCCGCGAGCGCCCGCGCGCGGGGGCTCCGGCCCTGCTCACGTAGAGTCCCGGGCGTGAACGCTGCTGCGATATCCGGGTCCGTGCCCGGGTCCGTGCCCGAGCCGGTGACCGTCGTCGGGATCGGCGCGGACGGCTGGGACGGGCTCCCCGAGAGCTCCCGCCGGGCCCTGCGCGCCGCCGAGGTGCTGATCGGCGGCCCCCGCCAGCTCGGCCTGCTGCCCGCCGCCGACTGCCCCGGCGCCCGCGTCCCCTGGCCCACCCCGCTGCTGCCCGCCGTCCCCGGACTGCTCGACGCGCACGCGGGCCGCCGGATCGCGGTCCTCGCGAGCGGCGACCCGATGTTCTACGGGATCGGGCACACGCTCGCCCGGACCCTCGGCCCCGAGCGGCTCCGCGTCCTGCCGCACCCGTCCTCCGTCTCGTACGCCTGCGCCCGGCTCGGCTGGCCCCTGGAGGCCACCGAGACCGTCTCCCTCGTCGCCCGCCCCCTCGACACCGTCGTCGCCCGGCTGCACGACGGGCGCCGCCTGCTGCTCCTCGGCGAGGGCCCCGAGTCCCCGGGCCTGGTCGCCGCCCTGCTGCGCGCGCGGGGCTGGGGCGGCACCCGGATCCGCGTCCTCGAACAGCTCGGCTCCCCGCGCGAGGCGCTCCTCGACGGCACCGCCGCCGACTGGCCGCACGGCGCCGCCGACCCGCTGCACGTGATCGCCCTCGACTGCGTCCGCGACCCGGACGCGCTCCGGCTCGGCGTCACGCCCGGCCTGCCCGACGAGGCGTACGAGCACGACGGGCAGCTCACCAAGCGGTACGTCCGCGCCGCCACGCTCGCCGCGCTCGCCCCCGCCCCCGGCGAGCTGCTCTGGGACATCGGCGGCGGCTCCGGCTCCATCGGCGTCGAATGGATGCGGGCCCACCGCGACTGCCGGGCCGTCTCCGTGGAACGCTCCCCGGAGCGCGCCGCCCGCATCGCGCGCAACGCGGCGGCCCTCGGCGTCCCCGGGCTGCGGGTGGTGACGGCCGCCGCCCCCGACGGGCTGGCCGGGCTCCCGGTGCCCGACGCGGTCTTCATCGGCGGCGGGCTGACCGCCCCCGGCCTGCTCGACACCTGCTGGGACGCGCTCCCGGCGGGCGGCCGGCTGGTCGCCAACACGGTGACGCTGGAGTCCGAGGCGGTGCTCGCCGCCCGCCACCGCGCGCACGGCGGCGAACTGGTCCGGCTCGCCGTCGCCGCCGCCGTGCCGGTGGGCGGCTTCACCGGCTGGCGGCAGGCGATGCCGGTCACGCAATGGTCCGTAACGAAGGGTTGAACACACCGACATGACCGTCTACTTCATCGGCGCGGGCCCCGGCGCGGCCGACCTGATCACCGTGCGCGGCGCGCGGACCCTCGCCCGGTGCGGGGTCTGCCTGTACGCGGGCTCGCTCGTCCCCGTCGAGCTGCTCGCCGAGTGCCCCCCGGACGCGAAGCTGGTCGACACGGCCCGGATGGACCTGGACCAGATCGTCGCGGAGATCGCCGCCGCCCACGCGGCGGGCCTGGACGTGGCCCGGCTGCACTCCGGCGACCCGTCCGTCTTCAGCGCCATGGCCGAGCAGATGCGCCGGCTCGACGCGGCGGGCATCCCGTACGAGGTCGTGCCCGGCGTCCCGGCCTTCGCCGCCGCCGCGGCGGCTCTCAAGCGGGAGCTGACCGTCCCGACCGTCGGCCAGACCGTCATCCTGACCCGGATCGCCCAGCAGGCGACGCCGATGCCGGCGGGCGAGGACCTGGCGACCCTCGGCCGCAGCGGCGCGCTCCTGGTGCTGCACCTGGCGGCCCGGTACGCCGACCGGATCGTCGCCGAACTCGTCCCGCACTACGGCGAGGACTGCCCGGCGGCCGTCGTCGCGATGGCCAGCCGCCCGGACGAGCTGGTGCTGCGCGGGACCCTCGCGGACATCGCGGACCAGCTGAAGGAGTCGGGGATCACCAAGACGGCGGTGATCATCGTGGGCCGCACGCTGGCCGCGTCGGAGTTCCGCGACAGCCACCTGTACGACCCGGCCCGGGACCGCCACACCTGCTGAGGCCCCGGACCGCGACGGGACGGCTCAGGTGTTGGGCCGCTTCCCGTGGTTGGCGCCCTTCTTCTTCCGCGCCCGGCGCTTGTTGCCTCGCTTCGACATGGCGGGTTCCTCCCTGGAGACCTGGGTGGGCTGGGGGGTTCTGCCCTGGCAAGCCTAGGTTCGGGGGAGGAGGGGCGCATGTCGGCCCGGCTGTCAGTGCGGTGCGCTGCAATGGGGCCATGACGGTCAACGATGTCGCCCGGGCGCTGCCCGGCGTGGAAGAGCTGCGCGACCACTGCCGGGGGCTCGCGATGCTGGACGCGATCCTGTCGCCGGAGTGGGAGGGCCGGTACTACTCGTTCGCGGACGGCACCGCCTCGATGCGGGACGGGCAGGGCGACGAGTACACGATCGCCTTCGCCCCCGAGGGCGGCGTCTACGTCGAGGGCTTCTCGCACGAGTCCCCGATGAGCCCCTGGGCCGACTGCACCGCCGACCCGGAGGTGTGGCCGGGCGTCCTGGACGAGGTCCCGGCCGGCCTGCGCGCGTACGGGACGACGGAGGTCCCCGAGCCCGTCACCGCCTGCCTGTGGCGGGAGCCCGCGGACCCGGCCTGGCGGACGGGCACCATCGAGTTCCCCACCTGGGGCGACGGCGACCCGGACGGCGCGGACTACCTCTTCCACCTGCTCACCGACCGCTCGCCCCGGGCGTACGCGAAGTGGGCCGGCTATTACTACGAGACGGAGGTCGACGAGGAGGCCGTCGCCCACGTCCTCGCCCTGCGCCCGCTGACCCCGCAGGTCGTCGCGGCGCTGAACCCGGAGACGGACCTGGCGTCCCTGGCGGAGGACATCGTCGAGATCGGCTACCCGGACGGCGTGTTCCCGCCGCTCCCGGACCACGTCGCCGTCAGGAGGGCCTGAGCGGCCCCGCCGTCGCCGACCGCCCCACCACGACCCCCGCCCGGTCGACGCACACCACGTCCACCGCCACCGGCGCGCCGCGCAGCACCGCCAGGGCCTCGTCGCGGGCGCGGGCGGCGACCAGGTCGCCCAGGGGGACCGCGGCGGCCTCGGCGAGGCGCAGGGCGGCCAGGCCCGTGTTCGCGGCGGTGATCTCCCCGGCCAGCGCCTCCGGGGCGCCGCCCGCGCGGGCCAGATCGGCCAGGAAGGACTTGTCGACCTGGGAGCGGGCCGAGTGCAGGTCCAGATGGCCCGCGGCGAGCTTCGACAGCTTCGCGAAGCCGCCGCAGATCGTCAGCCGGTCCACCGGGTGGCGGCGGATGTACTTCAGGACCGCGCCCGCGAAGTCGCCCATGTCGAGGAGGGCCAGCTCCGGCAGCTCGTACAGCTCCGTCACCGTCCTCTCCGACGTGGAGCCCGTGCAGCCCGCCACATGGGTGAGACCGGCCGCGCGGGCCACGTCCACGCCCCGGCGGATCGAGTCGATCCACGCCGAGCACGAGTACGGCACGACGACCCCCGTGGTGCCGAGGATCGACAGCCCGCCGAGGATGCCGATCCGCGGGTTCCACGTCGACCGGGCGATCTCCTCGCCGCCGTCCACCGACACCGTGATCTCCACGTCGCCGCCCCCGCCGTGCGCCGCCGCGACCGCCGCCACGTGCTCGCGCATCAGGCGCCGCGGCACCGGGTTGATCGCCGGCTCGCCCACCTCCAGCGGCAGCCCGGGGAGCGTGACCGTGCCGACCCCGGGACCGGCCCGGAAGACCACGCCCGAGCCGGGCGGCAGGAGCCGCACCGTCGAGCGGATCAGCGCCCCGTGCGTCACGTCCGGGTCGTCGCCCGCGTCCTTCACCACCCCGGCCGTGGCCGCGCCGGCGCCGGGGTCCAGGGACTCCACCGCCAGGGCGAAGGCCGGGGTCTGGCCCTTCGGCAGGGTGATCGTCACCGGGTCGGGGAACTCGCCGGTGAGCAGCGCCGTGTACGCGGCGGTCGTCGCCGCCGTCGCGCAGGCGCCGGTCGTCCACCCCGGGCGCAGGCCCGTGTGCTTGAGTTGGGCCTCACGCCCGCCGCCGGAACTCGTCGCACTCACGGATGGACTCCCATGCACGTACTCATACTCGGGGGAACGACCGAGGGCCGGGTCCTCGCCGGGCTGCTCCACGACGCGGCGGGCGCGACCGGCGCGACGGACGGGGCCGGGCCCCGCGTCACCAGCTCCCTCGCCGGGCGGGTCGCCGCGCCGCGCCTGCCGGCCGGCGAGGTGCGGGTCGGCGGCTTCGGCGGGGCGGCGGGGCTGGCCGACTGGATACGGCTCCACGGCGTGGACGCGGTCATCGACGCCACCCATCCCTTCGCCGAGCGGATCAGTTTCAACGCGGCCCGGGCGGCCGCCACCGCCCATGTTCCCCTGCTCGCGCTGCGCCGGCCCGGCTGGGTCCCGGGCGAGGGGGACGACTGGCACGAGGTGGGGTCGCTGGCGGAGGCCGCCGGGGCGCTCGGCGGGCTCGGCGGGCGGGTGTTCCTCACCACCGGGCGGATGGGGCTCGCGGCCTTCGCCGACCGGCCCGAGTGGTTCCTGGTCCGGTCCGTCGACGCGCCCGAGGCGCCGATGCCCGCCCGGACCGAAGTCCTCCTGGAACGCGGCCCGTTCACCCTGGAAGGGGAGCGGGAGCTGCTCGCCCGGCACCGGATCGACGTGCTGGTCACGAAGGACAGCGGCGGCGCGGCGACCGCCCCGAAGCTCGCCGCCGCCCGCGAGGCCGGGATCCCGGTCGTCGTCGTGCGGCGCCCGCCCGTCCCGGCGGGGGTCGCGGTGGCCGCGACACCGGAGGAGGCGGCCCGCTGGGCGCTGGACCTGGGGCGGGGGCCGGGCGTGGGTCCGGCTCCGGGCCCGGCCTCGGCCCCAGCCCCGGGCCCGCGGCCGGGCCCGGCCGGGCAGCGCGCGACAGACCCGGCGGCAGGTCCTTCAATGGAGGGATGAGTACCGTTCGATGGCTTGCCGCGGCGGGACTGACGGCGCTGCTCGGCGTCACGGCCGCCGGGCCCTCCCCGACACCCTCCCCGGCGCCCTCTCCGGCGCCCGAACCGCCCCCGGCGCAGCCGCCCCCGCAGCTCGACGACGCGGACGTGCGGCGGGCCGTCGACCGGCTGGACGGGGTCGTCGAGGCGGCCATGAAACGCACCGGCGTGCCCGGTGTGGCCGTCGCCGTCGTCCACGACGGGAAGGTCGTCAAGATCCAGGGGTACGGCGTGCGGAAGGCCGGCGAGAAGGCCGCCGTCGACGCCGACACCGTCTTCCAGCTGGCGTCCGTGTCGAAGCCGATCGCCTCCACGGTCGTCGCCGGTGCCGTCGGCGTCGAGGGCTGGGAGCGGCCCGTCGCCCCGGACGTGCCGGGCTTCGCGCTCAAGGACCCGTGGGTCACCTCGCACGTGACGGCCGCCGACCTGTTCTCGCACCGCAGCGGCCTGCCCGACCACGCGGGCGACCTCCTCGAAGACCTCGGCTACGACCGGGCGTACATCCTGTCCCACCTGCGCTACGAGCCCCTCGCCCCGTTCCGGGCGAGCTACGCCTACACCAACTTCGGCCTGACCGCCGCCGCGCAGGCCGTCGCGGACGAGAAGGGCGTGCCATGGGAGAAGCTGGCCGCCGACACCCTCTACAAGCCGGCCGGCATGGACCACACCAGCTCCCGCTTCCAGGACTTCGCCGACGCCCCCGACCGCGCCTACGGGCACGTGAAGGCCGCCGACGGCACCTGGAAGGCGCTCTACGTCCGCGACCCGGACGCCCAGTCCCCGGCGGGCGGCGTCAGCTCCACCGCCCGCGACATGGCGACCTGGCTGCGGCTCCAGCTCGGCGACGGCACGCTCGACGGGCGGCGGATCGTCGCCGCCGACGCCCTCCAGCGCACCCACTGGCCCGAGGCGATCTCCGGCCCGCCGCGCGCCCCGGCCGCCCGCACCGGCTTCTACGGGCTCGGCTGGAACGTGAGTTACGACGACGCGGGCCGGCTGCGCCTGTCGCACACCGGGGCGTTCGCCCAAGGCGCGCACACCAACGTCACGATGCTGCCCGGCGAGCAGCTCGGCATCGTCGTCCTCACCAACACCGCGCCGGTCGGCGTCGCCGACGCCGTCGCGCTCGACTTCTTCGACATCGCCGAGCACGGGAAGCCCAGCCGCGACTGGATCCCGCTCGTCGACCAGCTCTACCAGGCGGAGGCGGACGCGGGCCGCTCGAAGACCGACTACGCCCACCCCCCGTCGGACGCGGCCCCCGCCAGGCCCGCCGACACCCTCACGGGCGCCTACACCAGCGCCTACTACGGGCGCGCCGAGGTCGTCACGGCCCCCGACGGCGCCCTCACCCTCCGGCTGGGCCCGAAGCCGCAGTCGTACCGCCTGACGCACTACTCGGGCGACACGTACAGCTTCGAGACCAGGGGCGAGAACGCCGTCGGCCGCACCGGGGTCACGTTCACCCCGGACGGCCGGGCGTTCACCGTCGAGTACCTGAACGGCGAGGGGCTGGGCACCTTCGGCAGATAGCGGCGCTCCCTACCCGTAGCGGCGCGGCGTCCACGCGATCGTCCGGCCGTCGCCCCGCTCGGTCACCCGGGTCTGGGTGGAGCCGACGAGGAGGAGGGTGCGCATGTCGACCTCGGACGGGTCCAGGGTCTTCAGGGTCAGGATCCGTACCGACTGCTCCGGGCCGCCGACGTCGCGGGCGACGACCACCGGGGTGTCGGGCGCCCGCAGTTCGAGGAGGAGTTCGCGGGCGGCGGCGACCTGGTGGGTGCGGGACCTGGAGCCCGGGTTGTAGATCGCAAGGACCAGGTCGGCCTCGGCGGCGGCCCGCAGGCGCCCGGCGATGACGTCCCAGGGCTTGAGCCGGTCGGAGAGGGAGATCGTCGCGTAGTCGTGGCCGAGCGGCGCGCCCGCCGCGGCGGCGGCTGCGTTGGCGGCGGTCACGCCGGGCAGGACCCGGACCGGCACGTCGGCGTACCGCTCCTCGGACGCCACCTCCAGGACGGCGGTCGCCATGGCGAAGACCCCCGGGTCGCCGCCGGAGACGACCGCGACGCGGTGGCCGCGGCGGGCCAGGTCGAGGGCGAACTCGGCGCGCTCCGACTCGACCTTGTTGTCGGAGCCGTGCCGGAGCTGCCCGGCGCGCAGGACCGGGACCCGGTCGAGGTAGGTGGTGTAGCCGACGAGCACGTCGGCGTTGACGAGCGCGCCGCGCGACTCGGGCGTCAGCCAGGGCGCCCCGGCCGGCCCGGTGCCGACGACGACGACCTCGCCCCGCTCCCGTACCGGCGGCTTCGCGTCGACGCGGGAGGGCAGCACGGCGACCGAGAAGTACGGCACCGAGTCCGGGGCTATCCCGTCGAGGCGGCCGGTGCGCTCGCCCGCCATGAACGCGCGCTCCACGTACCGCGCGTCCTCAAGCCGGCCGGCCCGCTCCAGGGCCCGCTTCACGGTGGGGAAGGTGCGGCCCAGCTTCATCACGACCGCCGAGTCGGTGCCCGCGAGGCGGGCCGTCAGCTCGTCCTCCGGCAGCGTGCCGGGGACGATCGTCAGCACCTCCTCCGCCTCGCACAGCGGCTCGCCGAGCCGGGCGGCGGCGGCGCTCACGGAGGTGACGCCGGGGATGACGGTGGTGTCGTAGCGGCCGGCCAGCCGCTTGTGCATGTGCTGGTACGAGCCGTAGAACAGCGGGTCGCCCTCGGCGAGCACGGCGACCGTGCGGCCCGCGTCCAGGTGCGCGGCGAGCCGGGCCGCGGCCTCCTCGTAGAAGTCGTCGAGCGCGCCCCGGTAGCCGCCGGGGTGGTCGGTGGTCTCCACCGTGAGCGGGTACATCAGCCGCTCCTCGATGTGGTCCTCGCGCAGGTGCCCGGCGGCGATCGAGCGGGCGATGGACCGCCCGTGGCGGGCCGAGTGGTAGGCGACGACGTCCGCCGCCGCGATGGCCTTCACGGCGGCCACCGTCATCAGGTCCGGGTCGCCGGGCCCGAGCCCGACCCCGTACAGCTTTCCGGGCACGGCGGCCTCCGTGTTCACTGCCGTCACTGCTGGATCTCCGCTTCGTGCGCGAGGGCGTTGAGCGCCGCCGCGGTCATGGCGCTGCCGCCCCGGCGGCCCCGGACCACCAGGTACTCCAGGCCGAGGTCGTTGGCGGCGAGCGCGTCCTTGGACTCGGCGGCGCCGATGAAGCCGACCGGGATGCCGAGCACGGCGGCGGGCTTCCCGGCGCCCTTCGCGATCATCTCCAGGAGGTGGAAGAGCGCGGTCGGCGCGTTGCCGACGGCGACGACGGAGCCCTCCAGGCGGTCCCGCCACAGCTCCATCGCGGCGGCCGAGCGGGTGGTGCCCAGCTCGGCGGCGAGGCCCGGCACGGCCGGGTCGGACAGCGTGCAGACCACGTCGTTGTCGGCGGGCAGCCGCTTGCGGGTGACGCCGCTGGCGACCATCTGCGCGTCGCACAGGATCGGCGCGCCCGCGCGCAGGGCGGCGCGGGCGGCGGCGACGACGCCGGGGGAGTACGCGACGTCCCGGACCAGGTCGGTCATCCCGCAGGCGTGGATCATGCGTACGGCGACCGTGGCGACGTCGGCGGGCAGGCCCGCGAGGTCCGCCTCGGCGCGGATCGTGGCAAAGGAGCGGCGGTAGATCTCCGCGCCGTCCTTCTCGTACTCGTACATCCTGGTGTTCTCGCTCATCTCGTGGGTATCGCCGGGCCGCGGGCCGCCGCGACGGCTTCGGACAGGGAGGTACGGGGGGTGGGGGCGCCGTCGACGAGGTAGCCGCCGTCGGCGGTGGCGAGGACGTCGACCCAGGCACCGTGCGGGTGCCCGCAGCGGCGCTCGCAGCCCGAGTAGTGCACGGGCAGCGCGCCGCCCGGCGCGAGGGCGGCGTCCCGCCGCACGTCGGCGAGGGACTTGGCGCAGCCGGGGCGTCCGGCGCAGGCGCCGACGCCGGTGCCGGGCGCGTCGGGGCGGGTGATCAGGCCCGCCTCGGCCAGCGCGCCGAGCCGGGCGGGCGGGGCGGCGACGACCACGCCGCGCCAGGGCGTGAACCGCACCTCGGCGGCCGGGGCCAGCGCCCGCAGCCGGGCGGCGGTGAGCCGGCCGAGCGGGGCGAGCACGTAGAGGGCGTCCGGCCCGAGCGGCCCGGGGGCGGGCGGGGCGCCCTGCGGCAGCGGTACGGGACCGGGGACGGGCTCCGCCGCGATCCCGGCGTCCGCGAGGGCGCGGCCGAGCCCGTCGGCGAGCGCGGGCAGGCACCCCTCGGGCAGCTCCCGCACCCGCCAGGCACCGTTCCCGGCCCCCTCGGCGACCCGCAGGAAGACCCCGGCGGCGACGAGCGCGGCACGCGGGGCGTCGGCGGCGGAGACCCGCAGGGCCCGACCGCCGAGGAGCAGGAGCGCGCGGTCGCGGGCTCCGGTGTCCGCCCCCGCCCGCTCTGCGAGCAAGGTCACATCGCCGCCGAGCCCCGCGACGTCGCCCCGTCCGGAGTCCAGGACGAACAGGAAGCGGCCCGAGAGGGACGCCGTCCAGTCCTCCGCGCACAGCAGCGCGTCCAGCTCGCGCGTCCACAACTGCACGTCCGGGCCGCCGAGTCCGTCGAGGCCCGCGGTGGGCGAGGCGACGAGGTTGCGGATCCGCTCGTGGCCCGGCGAGGGCAGCAGGCCCGCGCGGTCGAGGAGCGCGGCCAGCTCGGCGCCGCAGCCCTCGCCCAGGCCGCGCAGCTCCGCGTTGCCGCGCGAGGTGATGCTGACCTCCCCGTCGCCGAGGGACTCGGCCGCGTCGGCCAGCGCCAGGAGCTGAGGCTCCGTCAGGCGCCCGCCGGGCAGCCGGAGTCGGGCGAGCCGCCCGTCGTCCGCCGGGTGGAGTCTGAGCGCACCCGGACAGGCGTCGCCGCGGTCCCGGACGAGAGGTCCGCCCGCTTCGGGCGAGGTGCGTGGGGTGGCCGACATGGCGGCGAGCATACCCACGGGCCGCCCCGCCCCCACCGGCCGCGAAGCCGCCGTGGCCGGGTGTGATCGGCCCGACCCCCGGGCCCCTCCCGGGGGGCTCCCCGACGATCTAGGGCCTGTCTGACAATTCCCGTCGGGTCCGGCCCGCCCGGCACGCACGCTCGCCGCACGGCCGAAACGCCCAAGTAGCTCCGCTACGAGGGCGCCCCGGCCGCACGCCGATCGCACGCACCGGACGACCCGGCCTGATCCGACGCGAATCGTCAGACAGGCCCTAGACCCTCAGGACCGACAGCTCCACCGGCGAGGGCGGCGCGAGTGCGGGCGGCTCGCGGCCCCGGGTCGCCTCCGCGGGGCCCTCGTCCACGGCCCAGTCCGCGCCCCCGCACCGGGCGTGCAGCAGCGCGGGCAGCAGCTCGCCGAAGGCGTGCGTCCGGGGCGGTACGACGGGGCCCGCGGCCCCCTCGTCGACCGGGTGGCCCGGGTCGCAGCCGGGCGCCGGGGCCCCGGCGGTCACCGGTCCCGGCGCGGGCGGGGACGTGGGCGCGAGGTCGCCGCGGAGCACGAGTCCCAGCGCCAGCGCCGCCAGCGCGGCGAGGGCCGCGAGCGCGCGTGCCGTGCGGGACATGCGGGGACCTTTCGGGGGCGGTGCGGGAGGGTGCCGGTGGGTGTGTCCCGAAATATTACG
This sequence comes from Streptomyces sp. NPDC048659, assembly GCF_040650575.1. Taxonomy (NCBI): domain Bacteria; kingdom Bacillati; phylum Actinomycetota; class Actinomycetes; order Kitasatosporales; family Streptomycetaceae; genus Streptomyces; species Streptomyces sp. NPDC048659. The sequence continues at coordinate 89,943 of NZ_JBEZHM010000001.1, forward strand.
CAGGAGCCCGGCGCCGCCCTCGTAAATCGGTTCGCCGCTTCTCGGCCGCAGGTGCGATCCTGGATCCCGTATGTCTACTTCCTTCGCCGCCCTCCAGTCCGTCCTGGCCGAGGTCTCGCTGCGGGACTCCCACCGGCTCGGCCGCCGTCTCGAAGGCGCCCGCCGCATCCGCAAGCCCGAGGCCCGTGAGGCCGTCCTGGACGAGATCGCCGCCGAGGCCGGGAAGGCCAAGGAACGGGTCGACGCGCGCGCCGCGCGCGTGCCCGCGGTCACGTATCCGGAACAGCTGCCCGTCTCGCAGAAGAAGGACGAGATCCTGGAGGCGATACGCGACCACCAGGTCGTGATCGTCGCCGGTGAGACCGGCTCCGGCAAGACCACGCAGATCCCGAAGATCTGTCTGGAGCTGGGCCGGGGCGTCCGGGGTATGATCGGGCACACCCAGCCCCGCCGGATCGCCGCCCGCACGGTCGCCGAGCGCGTCGCGGAGGAGCTCCGCACCCCGCTGGGCGAGGCCGTCGGCTGGAAGGTGCGCTTCACCGACCAGGTGAACCCCGAGGGCACCTTCGTGAAGCTGATGACGGACGGCATCCTGCTCGCCGAGATCCAGACCGACCGCGAGCTGCGCGCCTACGACACGATCATCATCGACGAGGCCCACGAGCGGTCCCTCAACATCGACTTCCTGCTCGGCTACCTGGCCCAGCTGCTGCCGAAGCGCCCCGACCTCAAGGTCGTCATCACCTCCGCGACCATCGACCCCGAGCGCTTCTCCCGCCACTTCGGCGACGCGCCGATCGTCGAGGTCAGCGGGCGTACGTATCCGGTCGAGGTGCGCTACCGCCCGCTCTTGGAGGAGGACAGCGAGGAGGCCGACCGGGACCAGATCACGGCGATCTGCGACGCGGTCGACGAGCTCCAGGCCGAGGGCCCCGGCGACATCCTGGTCTTCCTCTCCGGCGAGCGGGAGATCCGCGACACCGCCGACGCGCTCATCAAGAAGCGGCTGCGGAACACCGAGGTGCTGCCGCTGTACGCGCGCCTGTCCCACGCCGAGCAGCACCGGGTCTTCCAGGCACACTCCGGCCGCCGGATCGTGCTGGCGACGAACGTGGCCGAGACCTCCCTGACCGTCCCCGGCATCAAGTACGTGATCGATCCGGGCACCGCCCGCGTCTCGCGCTACTCGCACCGCACCAAGGTCCAGCGGCTGCCGATCGAGCCGGTCAGCCAGGCCAGCGCCAACCAGCGCAAGGGCCGCTGCGGGCGCACCAGCGACGGCATCTGCGTCCGGCTGTACTCCGAGGACGACTTCCTCACCCGGCCGGAGTTCACCGACGCCGAGATCCTGCGCACCAACCTGGCCTCCGTCATCCTCCAGATGACCGCGGCCGGCCTCGGCGAGATCGAGAAGTTCCCCTTCATCGACCCGCCGGACCACCGCAACATCCGGGACGGCGTGCAGCTCCTCCAGGAGCTCGGCGCGCTGAACCCGAACGAGAAGGACCCGAAGAAGCGGCTCACCGAGCAGGGGCGCAAGCTCTCCCAGCTGCCCGTGGACCCGCGGCTGGCCCGGATGGTCCTGGAGGCCGACCGGAACGGCTGCGTCCGCGAGGTCATGGTGATCGCCGCCGCGCTCTCCATCCAGGACCCGCGCGAGCGGCCCGCCGAGAAGCAGGCGCAGGCCGACCAGCAGCACGCCCGCTTCAAGGACGAGACGAGCGACTTCCTCGCCTTCCTGAACCTGTGGCGCTACGTCCGCGAGCAGCAGAAGGAGCGCGGCTCCAGCTCGTTCCGCCGGATGTGCAAGCAGGAGTACCTGAACTTCCTGCGGATCCGGGAGTGGCAGGACATCTACGCCCAGCTGCGGACGGTCGCCAAGCAGATGGGGATACACCTCAACGAGGAGGACGCGCCCGAGCAGTCGGTCCACGTCTCCCTGCTGTCCGGGCTGCTCTCCCACATCGGCCTGAAGGACGTGAAGGAGTCCAAGGACGGCGGGAGCGGCGGCGGCCGGGACGGGAAGCGGGAGGGCTCCCGGAGCGAGTACGTGGGCGCCCGGAACGCCAAGTTCGCGATCTTCCCCGGTTCCGCGCTCTTCAAGAAGCCGCCGCGCTTCGTCATGTCCGCCGAGCTGGTGGAGACCTCGCGGCTGTGGGCGCGGGTGAACGCGCGCATCGAGCCCGAGTGGATCGAGCCGCTGGCCCAGCACCTCGTGAAGAAGACGTACAGCGAGCCGCACTGGGAGAAGGACCAGGCCGCGGTCATGGCCTTCGAGAAGGTGACGCTGTACGGCGTGCCGATCGTCGCCGACCGCAAGGTGAACTACGGCCGGATCGACCCCGAGGTCTCCCGCGAGCTGTTCATCCGCAACGCGCTGGTCGAGGGCGACTGGCGCACCCACCACAAGTTCTTCGCCGACAACCGCAAGCTGCTCACCGAGGTCGAGGAGCTGGAGCACCGGGCGCGGCGCCGGGACATCCTCGTCGACGACGAGACGCTCTTCGACTTCTACGACAAGCGGGTGCCCGAGCACGTCGTCTCGGGCGCGCACTTCGACTCGTGGTGGAAGCACAAGCGCCACGAGGAGCCGGAGTTCCTCGACTTCGAGCGCGAGATGCTCATCAACGAGAAGGCGGGGGCGGTCACCAAGGACGACTACCCGGACTCGTGGCGGCAGGGCGCGCTGAAGTTCCGGGTGACGTACCAGTTCGAGCCGGGCGCGGACGCGGACGGCGTGACCGTGCACATGCCGCTCCAGGTGCTGAACCAGGTGACCGACGAGGGCTTCGAGTGGCAGATCCCGGGGCTGCGCGAGGAGGTCGTCACGGAGCTGATCCGGTCCCTCCCCAAGCCGATCCGCCGCCACTACGTGCCGGCGCCGAACTTCGCCTCCCGCTTCCTGGACGCGGTCGTGCCCGTCCAGGAGCCGCTGACGACGGCGATGGCCCGCGAGCTCCAGCGGATGGTCGGCGTCCCGCTGACCGCCGAGGACTTCGACTGGGCGAAGCTGCCCGATCACCTGAAGATCACCTTCCGGATCGTCGACGAGCGGCGCCGCAAGCTGGCCGAGGACAAGGACCTGGAGGCGCTGAAGCTGGCGCTGCGCCCCAAGGCCCGTCAGGCGCTCTCCAAGGCCGCCGCGGCGGCGACGGGCGGCCCGGACGGCTCCGGGCCCTCCCTGGAGCGCTCAGGGCTCAAGGAGTGGACGATCGGGACGCTCACGAAGGTCTTCGAGACCCGGCGGGCCGGCCAGCCGGTGAAGGCGTACCCGGCGCTGGTCGACGAGGGCGACAGCGTGGCCGTGCGGCTCTTCGACACGGAGGCCGAGCAGCAGCTCGCGATGTGGCGGGGCACCCGGAAGCTGATCATGCTGAACATCCCGGTGAACCCGGCGAAGTTCGCCTCGGATCGGCTGACCAACCAGCAGAAGCTCGCCCTGTCGGCGAATCCGCACGGCTCGGTGCAGGCGCTCTTCGAGGACTGCGCGACCGCGGCGGCCGACAAGCTGATCGCGGACCACGGCGGGCCGGCCTGGGACGAGGAGTCCTTCCGGAAGCTGTACGACAAGGTGCGCGCCGATCTGGTGGACACGACCGTGCGGACCGTGGGCCAGGTGCAGCAGATCCTGGCGGCCTGGCAGGCGTGCCAGCGGCGGCTCAAGTCGACGAACAGCCTGGCGCTGATCAACAACCTGACCGACGTGCGCGAGCAGCTGGCCTGGCTGGTGCCGGCCGGGTTCGTCACCCGTACGGGGCTGAAGCGGCTGCCCGACCTGATGCGCTACCTGGTGGCGGTGGACCGCAGGCTCCAGCAGATGCCGACCGGGGTCCAGCGGGACACCACCCGGATGGAGAAGGTCCACGAGATGCTCGACGAGTACGCGTGGCTGCTCGAACAGCTCCCGAAGGGCCGTCCGGTGCCGACGGAGGTCACGGACATCCGCTGGATGATCGAGGAGCTGCGGGTGAGCTACTTCGCGCACGCGCTGGGCACGGCGTACCCGATCTCGGACAAGCGGATCGTGAAGGCGATCGACGCCGCGGCCCCGTGACAGGCCGGTTCGACCGCACCCCCTGACCTGCTGTAGAGTCTGTCTCGCAGCCGCTCAAGAGAGGCTGTGAGCAAGGCTCTGTGGAGCAGTTGGTTAGCTCGCCACCCTGTCAAGGTGGAGGTCGCGGGTTCAAGTCCCGTCAGAGTCGCCAGTGAAGAAGGCCCGCACCGATCGGTGCGGGCCTTCTTGCGTTCCCGGCGCCGAGGGACCAAGGTCCCGGCAAGGGGTGACCAACGGAGCGTCGGCGGGGCGCCCGGAGGTGGAAGGCTTGTTCTGTGGCAAGAGTCTGACGATGTGACGGGTGTCACTCAATCCGTTTTCGAAAGCGCTTCACTTACGCCCTGCCTACATGCCTCGAATTTAATATGTGCAATTGCACGGCCCAGACGAGGCCGGCGACGGACACAAAAAAGATCGCGCTGAACCCGGCGGAGTCCAGCGCGATCGATGACGGAGAGCCTGTTGGGGCAGGCGACGCGTCAGCAGAGCTTGGGGTGGGCGGACCGGGTTGGGGGACCCGGAACGTGCCCGGTGGTGCGGGTATTACGGGGTGTTGCTTGAATCGCGAGCGCCTCAGGCTTCGCTGCGCTGCTGCGGAATGCCCGCCAGCAGGGCGCGAACCTCGGCCTCGCGGTACCGGCGGTGCCCACCCAGGGTGCGGATGGACGTGAGCTTGCCCGCCTTCGCCCAACGGGTCACCGTCTTCGGGTCCACGCGGAACATCGTGGCAACCTCGGCGGGGGTCAGCAGCGGCTCGGCATCAGGGGTGCGAGCGGTCATGAGCGGCCTCCTCGGGAGAACCGAACCTTCTCGGTTCTTTCCTCTAAATTCTGCACCTTGACCCGCGTTGCCCGAAATGGCAGAAGCGGGCCGAGTCGGTTATAGGACGAACGGCTTGTCCTCGGCACTACAACTACACCATCCGTCCAGCCACGTCGGCCAAACCGATGGAATTGCCCTCGCAGGTGTTCATCAGCGGCGGAAGTCGATGGACCATGCCATAACGGACAGTCACGCCACTGTGACGATCAGTCACAGAGCGATCAGGAGTCCTCAGACCCCCCATAGAGTGCAATGTCGAGCATTCCGCCCTTACTTGGGCGGAAGGAACCCTCCCCGGACTCCTTGTCCTATTTTGACACGAGGGTGGGTGATGGGCGCAAGGGTGCGGTAAGTGCTATCCGTCACCCTTGAGCCAAAGGCCCGGATCGGGACCTACGTCCTGCCCCATCCGACCCAACGACCCCACACGTACCGACCTAGGACCCGAACAAGCGTCCACCGATGAAGATCATCGACACCGGATGGACCCATTATGTCGATAACCGGGACAGTGGTCGGTTTCGAGTAGGTCACAAACCGGCCACGGGGCCGATTCGTGCCGGATTCCGGCTCAGTTCGCGAACTGGAGATCCCGGACCGCCCGCCAGCGCTCCGCCAGCCGCCCGTACACCTCCCGCGCCAGCTCCTCGTCGCCGTCCCGCAGCGCCGCGATCCCCTCCGCCAGGTCCGCCGCCGTCCGGTCCGCCGCCATCGCCGCCGGCGCCAGCGCGTGCACCAGGCCCCCGTAGTCGAGCTCCACCACCGCCCTCGGGTGGAACTCCTCCAGCCAGCGCCCCACCTCGGTCAGACCCTCCGTCATGGCGCCCTCCTCGACCGCCCCCCGCAGCGCCCGCAGCGCCCGCGCCAGCCGCCGCCGCGCCTGCGCCATCGGCGTCCGGTAGCGCAGCACCGCAGGGCGCTCCCGGTCCCCCGGCCCGTACTCTCGCTCCTCGTCCGAGAAGAGCGCGAACCAGCGCAGCGGCACGTGCCAGACCGCGCCCCGGATCCACGGCCGCGCGTCCGGATTCCGCTCCCGCCACCGCTCGTGCTCCGCCGCCACCCGCGCCCGCGCCTCCGGCGGCACCATCGCGTCCAGCACCGGCGCCGGCAGCGTCCCCGCCACCAGCTCCTCCAGGGCCAGCAGACCGCGCAGCCGGGTCCGCCAGGGGCAGACCAGGACCGCGCCCTCCACGGTCAGCACGAAGGCGTCCGCGCTCTCCCGCGCGGGCACCGGGACGGGCGGCACCCGCACCAAGTCCGCCAGCGAGCGGCGCAGTTCCCGCTGGGCGTCCGGGAGGTCCGTACGGGCCGCGTAGCGCGCCCAGTGGGACCGCTCCGGCTCCGGGAACGCCGCCAGCGGCTCGTACACCCTCAGATAGGCGGCGTACGGAACCCGCACCGAGGACAGGGCGGACGAGTCCGTCATGTCGCAAATCCTTCCACGTAGGTACTCCTGAAGGGGTGATCCTCAGCACTGCGCCCCTGCTACGGCCAGGTAGGACTTACCCTCGTGCCGACCTGGTCCCACCCCCACCCGCAGGGGGGACCTTCCGCCGCATCAGCTTGGGAGTCACCACCGTGACCGATGTGACCGGCGTTCCTGATGTACTGCACACCCTGTTCCACTCGGAACAGGGCGGCCACGAACACGTCGTGCTGTGCCAGGACCGCGCCACCGGCCTCAAGGCCGTCATCGCCCTCCACAACACCGCCCTGGGCCCGGCCCTCGGGGGCACCCGCTTCTACCCGTACGCCACCGAGGCGGAGGCCGTCGCCGACGCGCTGAACCTCGCCCGCGGCATGTCGTACAAGAACGCCATGGCCGGGCTCGACCACGGCGGCGGCAAGGCCGTGATCATCGGCGACCCCGAGACGGTCAAGACCGAGGAACTGCTGCTCGCCTACGGGCGCTTCGTGGCCTCCCTCGGCGGACGGTACGTGACGGCCTGCGACGTCGGCACCTACGTGGCCGACATGGACGTGGTGGCCCGCACCAACCGGTGGACCACCGGCCGCTCCCCCGAGAACGGCGGCGCCGGCGACTCCTCTGTCCTCACCGCCTTCGGCGTCTTCCAGGGCATGCGCGCCTCCGCGCAGGTCCTCTGGGGCGACCCCACCCTGCGGGGCCGCAAGGTCGGCGTGGCCGGCGTCGGCAAGGTCGGCCACTACCTGGTCGAGCACCTGGTCGCCGACGGGGCCGAGGTCGTCGTCACCGACGTCCGCGAGGAGTCGGTGCGCCGGATCACCGAGAAGTTCCCCCAGGTCTCCGTGGCCGCCGACACCGACGCGCTGATCCGCACCGAGGGCCTGGACGTCTACGCCCCCTGCGCGCTCGGCGGGGCGCTGAACGACGCCACCGTGCCCGTGCTGACCGCGAAGATCGTCTGCGGCGCGGCCAACAACCAGCTCGCGCACCCCGGTGTCGAGAAGGACCTCTCCGAGCGCGGCATCCTCTACGCGCCCGACTACGTGGTCAACGCCGGCGGCGTGATCCAGGTCGCCGACGAGCTGCACGGCTTCGACTTCGACCGCTGCAAGGCCAAGGCGACGAAGATCTTCGACACCACCCTCGAAATCTTCGCACGTGCGAAGTCCGACGGGATTCCGCCGGCCGCGGCGGCCGACCGGATCGCCGAACAGCGCATGGCGGACGCGCGCCGCGCCTGACCCTCGCCGGGACCGGCCCGCCGACGGGGAGCGTTCCCGGACACATTCGGGAGACTTCGCTCACGCCGATCGGCGGGTCGCCCCTCAAGAAGGGGTTAAAATCGCGACTGACCAGCGAGGACGGGGCGCCTCGGTGGTTCTGTACCGAGGTATGTGATGCGCACGGCGTACCGTAGACCGACGGAAACAGGTACCGTTGAAGCCCTACGGACCGGTCTCTCATTCGAGAGTCCGTTCCGGATCATGAACGCGTGTCAAGACTCTGGGGCCGTCGAGCCCCGTCACCGAGGGGGTCGAGCCATGGGGCGCGGCCGGGCAAAGGCCAAGCAGACGAAGGTCGCCCGCCAGCTGAAGTACAGCAGCGGCGGGACTGACCTGTCGCGTCTGGCCAATGAGCTGGGCGCATCGACCTCGAATCAGCCGCCGAATGGCGAGCCGTTCGAGGACGACGACGACGAGGAAGACGACCCGTACGCGCAGTACGCGGATCTCTACAACACGGACGACGAGGACGAGGACGACGAGTCCGGTCCGGCGTCCACTCAGCGTCGCGCTTGACCTTCTGAACATCGCAGCCCGGTCCGGGGTACCCCGGACCGGGTTTTGCGCTGTCCGGGTGCCGTAGCGGGCCGCCCTTCGGCGGAAACGACGAAGGGGCGCCCCCTGGGGAGGCGCCCCTTCGTAGGTTTCGCCACTCGACTGTGGCTCGCCGGCTTCCCGCGCGGTCCTACTTCGCGTAGTCGCCGACCAGCTCGGCGCCGGTCTCCTTGTCGCCGCGCTCGGTGATCTCACCGGCCACCCAGGACTCGACGCCCCGGTCGGCCAGCGTGGTGAGGGCGGCGTCCACCGACTCGGCGGGGACGACGGCCATCATGCCGACGCCCATGTTCAGGGTCTTCTCCAGCTCCAGGCGCTCCACCTGCCCGGCCCTGCCGACCAGGTCGAAGATCGCGCCGGGGGTCCAGGTCGAGCGGTCCACGGTGGCGTGCAGGCCGTCCGGGATCACCCGCGCCAGGTTGGCGGCCAGGCCGCCGCCCGTGATGTGGCTGAAGGCGTGCACCTCGGTGGTCCGGGTGAGCGCCAGGCAGTCCAGCGAGTAGATCTTGGTGGGCTCCAGGAGCTCCTCGCCCAGCGTGCGGCCGAGCTCCTCGACCCGCTGGTCCAGGGTCATGCCGGCGCGGTCGAAGACCACGTGGCGGACGAGCGAGTACCCGTTGGAGTGAAGACCGGAGGAGGCCATCGCGATGACCGCGTCACCCGTACGGATGCGATCCGGGCCGAGCAGCAGGTCGTGCTCGACGACACCGGTGCCGGCGCCGGCCACGTCGAAGTCGTCCGGGCCGAGCAGGCCCGGGTGCTCCGCCGTCTCGCCGCCGACCAGGGCGCAGCCCGCGAGGACACAGCCCTCGGCGATGCCCTTGACGATGGCCGCGACCCGCTCGGGGTGCACCTTGCCGACGCAGATGTAGTCGGTCATGAAGAGCGGCTCGGCGCCGCAGACGACGATGTCGTCCATGACCATGGCGACCAGGTCGTGGCCGATGGTGTCGTACACGCCGAGCTGGCGGGCGATGTCGACCTTCGTGCCGACGCCGTCGGTCGCCGAGGCGAGCAGCGGGCGCTCGTAGCGCTTGAGGGCGGAGGCGTCGAAGAGCCCGGCGAAGCCGCCGAGGCCGCCGAGGACCTCGGGGCGCCGGGTCTTCTTGACCCACTCCTTCATGAGCTCGACGGCGCGGTCGCCCGCTTCGATGTCGACGCCCGCGCTCGCGTAGCTGGCACCGGTGGCCTGAGACATGGCTTCAGAACTTTCGTGTCGTACTGCGGGGGCGCAGCGGGGTCTTACGGGCGTGACGCGCTTACGGGCGGCGGAGGGCGTCCGCGGCCGCGGTGGCCGCCGGACCCGCGGCCAGCTCGGTCTCCAGGAGCTGCTTGCCGAGCAGCTCGGGGTCCGGAAGCTCCATCGGGTACTCGCCGTCGAAGCAGGCACGGCAGAGGTTCGGCTTCTGGATCGTGGTCGCCTCGATCATCCCCTCCAGGGAGATGTACGAGAGCGAGTCCGCGCCCAGCGACTTGCCGATCTCCTCGACGGTCATCCCGTTGGCGATCAGCTCCGCGCGGGTGGCGAAGTCGATGCCGAAGAAGCAGGGCCACTTGACCGGCGGCGAGGAGATCCGGATGTGGACCTCGGCCGCGCCGGCCTCGCGGAGCATCCGGACCAGCGCGCGCTGGGTGTTGCCGCGGACGATCGAGTCGTCGACGACCACGAGCTTCTTCCCCTTGATGACTTCCTTGAGGGGGTTCAGCTTCAGCCGGATGCCCAGCTGGCGGATGGTCTGGGAGGGCTGGATGAAGGTCCGGCCGACGTAGGCGTTCTTGACCAGGCCGGCGCCGAACGGGATGCCGGACGCCTCCGCGTAGCCGATGGCGGCCGGGGTGCCCGACTCCGGCGTCGCTATCACCAGGTCGGCCTCGACGGGCGCCTCCTTGGCCAGCTTGCGGCCCATCTCCACGCGGGAGAGGTACACGTTGCGCCCGGCGATGTCGGTGTCGGGGCGGGCCAGGTAGACGTACTCGAAGACACAGCCCTTGGGCTTCGCTTCTGCGAATCGCGAGGTGCGGATGCCGTTCTCGTCGATGGCGACGAGCTCGCCCGGCTCGACCTCGCGGACGAAGGTCGCGCCGCAGATGTCGAGGGCGGCGGACTCCGAGGCGACGACCCAGCCGCGCTCCAGCCGGCCGAGGACCAGCGGGCGGATGCCCTGCGGGTCACGGGCGGCGTAGAGCGTGTGCTCGTCCATGAAGACGAGGGAGAAGGCGCCCCGGACCTCGGGGAGGACCTTCGCGGCGGCCTGCTCGATGGTGAGCGGCTTGCCGTCCTCGTCCGACTGGCCCGCGAGGAGCGCGGTGACCAGATCGGTGTCGTTGGTGGCGGCGACCTGAGTGGACCGGCCCTCCCGCTTGGGGAGTTCGGCGACCATCTCGGCGAGCTTCGCCGTGTTCACCAGGTTGCCGTTGTGGCCGAGCGCGATCGAGCCGTGGGCGGTCGCCCGGAACGTCGGCTGCGCGTTCTCCCACACGGAGGCCCCGGTGGTCGAGTAGCGGGCGTGACCGACCGCGATATGACCTTGGAGGGAACCGAGAGAGGTCTCGTCGAAGACCTGGGACACGAGGCCCATGTCCTTGAAGACGAGGATCTGGGAGCCGTTGCTTACCGCGATTCCCGCGGATTCCTGACCCCGATGCTGGAGGGCGTAGAGCCCGAAGTACGTGAGCTTTGCGACCTCTTCACCCGGAGCCCAGACACCGAAGACGCCACACGCGTCCTGGGGGCCTTTCTCGCCGGGGAGCAGATCGTGATTGAGTCGACCGTCACCACGTGGCACGGCTCCGAGTGTAGGCGAGATCGCCGATCGGTCCGAACTCGCGAACGGGCCGTGGTAGGCCCCCCTTCTCGCTCGTGCGATCGCACGAACTGATCCTTGGATCCTTGTCGGAGCCCACAAAGCAAGGGCCGTAAGGGTTACCAGCCGGTAGCCGGTGGCGGGACCCCGCCCGACGGGCGCCCGTACGGGACGGGGCGGACGGTCGGGATGTGACGGAGTCCACGGTGCGGGACGGTCGTTGACACCCCCCGAGGCCCTCCGCCAGGCTTTCTGATCATGCAGCCTTCCCGTGACCGCTCGGTCACGCTCGTGGCGCGCCGGCACGTGGACCTGGTCCGTGTCGCGAGCGCGATCTGTCGCTGCGCCTGAACCTCCCCCTCGCCGCACCCCGCCTCCGGGAACCCCGCGCCTCCGGGCCCGTTCCCGCGCGCCCGCACGCGCCCCTTTCACTCCGCTTTCCCCACGGGAGACCCGTATGTCCTCGTCCCTGTCCCGTCGCGCCCTCGGCGGGGCCGCCCTCGGGAGCGCCGCCGCCGTCGCCCTCGGCGCCCCGGCCGCCGCCGCCGCTCAGAACGGCCAGGACGGTGCCGCCGCCGTGGCGGAACGTCCCTTCCGGGCCGCGCCCGGACGCCACCCCAAGCGACCCAACATCCTCTTCATCCTCGGCGACGACCTCGGCTGGGCCGACCTCTCCTCGTACGGCTCCCCGCACATCCGCACCCCGCACCTGGACCGGCTCGCCCGCCAGGGCGTCCGCTTCACCGACGCGTACTCCGGCTCCGCGACCTGCTCCCCCACCCGCTTCAGCCTCTACACCGGCCGCTACCCCGGCCGCACCGAGGGCGGGCTCGCCGAGCCCATCGCCGACAAGTCCGTCGGCCTCGACCCCACCCACCCCACGCTCGCCTCGCTGCTGCGCGGGGCCGGCTACGCCACCGCCCTCATCGGCAAGTGGCACTGCGGCTACCTGCCCGACTACTCCCCCACCCGCTCCGGCTGGGACGAGTTCTTCGGCAACTTCGGCGGCGCGCTGGAGTACTACTCCAAGCTGGGCCTCGGCGGCGAGTACGACCTGTACGAGGGCGACGCCACGTACAAGGACCTGCGCTACTACACCCGGATCCTGACCGAGCGCGCGAGCGAGTACGTCTCCCGCGACCACGACCGGCCCTTCCTCCTCAACCTCAACTTCACGACCCCGCACTGGCCCTGGATAGCCGACGGCGACGAGGAGGCCGGCGCCGAGATCGTCCGCCGCATCAAGGCCGGCGACCGGTCCGCCCTCTGGCACCAGGACGGCGGCTCGGTCGAGAAGTACGCGGAGATGGTCGAGGACCTCGACCGCTCCGTCGGCCAGGTGCTCGCCGCGCTGCGCCGGGCCGGCCGCGAGCGCGACACCCTGGTCTTCTTCGGCAGCGACAACGGCGGCGAGCGCTTCTCCTACAACTGGCCGCTCGCCGGGAACAAGGGCTCCCTCCAGGAGGGCGGCATCCGCGTCCCGTCCATCCTGCGCTGGCCCGCCGCCATCGACGGCGGCCAGGTCAGCGACCTGCCCGTGTTCTCGCCGGACTGGACCGCGACCCTCCTGGAGATCGGCGGCGCCCGCCCGCACCCCGCCCACCCGCTGGACGGCACCAGCCTCGCCGGGCACCTGCTGCGCGGCCACGCGCCCGCCGAGCGCGACCTGTTCTGGCGGGTGCGCGGCGAGCGGGCGCTGCGCCGGGGCGACTGGAAGTACTACCGGGGCAAGAACGGGCGCGACCAGCTCTTCCACCTCCGCGAGGACGCCCGCGAGCAGGCCGACCGGGCGGTGTCCGAACCGGCGCGGCTCGCCGCGCTGCGGGCCGCGTGGGAGCGGGTGGACGCGGGGCTGCTGCCGTACCCGGGCTGATCCCGGGCCCGCCCTCCGCTCAGGGAGCCTGCGCCGCCGTCGCCGTGAAGCCCTGGCCGTCCGCGTCCGTGACGGTCAGGGTGCGGTGCTCAAGCCGGTAGCGCAGCGGGCCGTCGAGGGCCTCGTACATCCTGGTCTCCAGGTCCATCTGCGGGCCCGTGCAGATCATCCGGGTGGTCGCGAGCGCGCCGAGGGTGATCGTCTTCGCCTTGGTGTCGATCTCCGCCGGGGCGGTGACCCTGTTGCAGCCGAGGCTGCCGGTGAGCCGCCCGTCCTTGCCGAAGGTCAGCACCGCCTTGCCCGCGGCGCCCGCCGGGAGGGACGCGGCGGTCTTCCCGGAGAGCAGCGCGTCCACCGTCCAGGCCGTGCCGGTCAGCGGGGCGTCGGGCTCGGCGGTCAGCTCCACGCCCCGGCGCCCGTCGGGCGAGGTCAGGGTGAGCGCCGTCCCCTTCAGCCCGCCCTTGAGCTCGCCGCTGAACGCCTTCAGGAACGCCGCCTCGAAACGCGCCTGGTCGGCGGGGCAGCCCATCGCGGTGACCTCGCTCGGCGCGACGGTGAGGGAGTCGCCGGACACCGTGACGGCGGCGCCGAAGGCGTTGCAGCCGCTGCTGCCCCGGACCCGCCCGTCCGCCGTGAACGCCACCCGCGCCCCGGGCGGGGCCACCGACCGGGCGCCGTCGACCGTGACCGCGCCGACGGTCCAGTCGGTGCCCGCGACGGGCAGCGCGGGAGCGACGGTCCCGGCGCCGGGATCCGCGCCCCGCTGCGTACCGCAGGCGGCGAGGAAGACCAGCGGGACCAGGGCGGCGTACACGCGCGGCGTCTTCATGGGGGTGGGACGGGCGAGGCCGCCGGACGGTTCCGGGGCCTTCCGGACGGGGCCGGGACCCCTCCCGTACGGAGCCGAGGCCCCTTCCGTACCGGCCCGCTCAGCCCATCAGCGGCAGCAGCCCCGCCAGGTCCGCCCGTTCCCCGCTCGCGCTCACCCGGGCCGCGTCCAGCTCGGCCGCCCACTCCGCGCGGCCGGTCGCCAGCCGGATCCAGGTCAGCGGGTCGGTCTCGACGACGTTCGGCGGGGTGCCCCTCGTGTGCCGGGGGCCCTCGACGCACTGCACCACCGCGTACGGCGGGATCCGCACCTCCACCGAGCCGCCCGGCGCCCGCGCCGCGAGCGTGTCGGCCAGCAGCCGGGTGCAGGCGGCGAGGGCCTGCCGGTCGTACGGGATCTCCACGCCGGTCGCCGCGCTCAGGTCGTCGGTGTGGACGACCAGTTCGACGGTCCGGGTGACCAGGAAGTCGGCCAGGGTCATCGCCCCGAAGCTCACCGGGAGCAGCCGGGTGTCCGGCGCCGCCGCCACCGCCGTCGCGTACGCCGCCGCCGTCCGCTCGTACAGCCCGGCCAGGTCGTCGGTCGGGACCTCCCGGGTCCGCTCGTCGATCCGCCCGGCCGCCGAGGCGGTCGCGGACGGCCAGTCGAGGAGGGCGAGTTCCCGCGCCGCCGGCTCGGGCGCGGCCAGCAGCTCGGGCACCGAGCCGACCATCCACGCGAGGTGCCCGGCCAGCTCCCGCACCGTCCACGTGCCCAGCCGCGTGGGCCCGTCGAGCGCCTCCGGCGGGAGCGCCCGGAGCGCGTCCCGCACGTGCCCGAACTGGGCGGAGACGGCGGCGCGGGTCTTGGCGGAGTCATAGGAGCGGACGCGCTGGGCGCGCTTCTTGGTGGGTGGCATGGCCCGAGGCTAACCGCGAGACTGGAAGGAAGGGACCAATCGCGAGCGAAAGCAGGCGAGGGGACCATGACCCATCACGAACACCCCGACGCCGCCCTGGTCCGCCGGGGCTACGAAGCGTTCGGCTCGGGTGACATGGAGACGCTGGCGGGGCTGATGACCAGCGACTGCACTCACCACGTACCCGGCGGGAGCCGGATCGCGGGGCACTACAAGGGCCGGGACAACGTCCTCGGCGGCTATTACGCGAAGCTCGCCGAGCTGACCGGCGGCACCTTCCGCGTCGAGCTCGGCGACGTCTTCGTGGACGGGCGCGGGCACGCCATGTCCGTCCACCGCTTCCACGCCGACCGCGGCGACCGCGGCATCGAGATGGCCGGCGGCCTCTTCTTCACCCTGGTCGGCGGCAAGATCACCGACATCGACGAGTGCGTCGCCGACATCGTCGAGGCGGACTCCTTCTGGGGGCGGGAGGACGACGGGGCCTAGGACGGTCAGGGGGCGTGGGGCGCGGGCTCCGGTGCGGTGAAGACCTCCCCGTTCGCCGGGACGCCGACCCCGGTCCAGGTGAAGGGGACGCCCCGCGCGGTGTCCAGGTCGGGGCCGTCCATGAGCTGGAAGTGGACGTGCGGCTCGGAGGAGTTGCCCGAGTTGCCGCAGCGGGCTAGCTCCTGGCCCGCGCGGACCCGGTCGCCCGGCCGCACCGCGAGCGAGCCGCGCCGCAGGTGCGCGTACATCGCGTACGTACCGTCGCCGAGGTCGAGGACGAGGTGGTTGCCGGTGACCCGGCGCGCGCCCGCCAGGCCCCGGAACCCCGCCTCGACCAGCAGCATCAGGACCAGCGCGGGCAGCGAGCCGCGGCTGAGGTGGTCGCGCTGGCGGTCCTCGGCGTGCGTGACGGTCCCGTCGGCGACCGCGAGGACGGGCGCGTCGAAGGCGGGGAAGTCCGCCGGGCGGCGGAACACGGGCCACAGCCACGCGAAGCCGGGCCGGGGCCGCTCCCCCTCCGCCGCCTCGCGCGTGATGTCGATCGCGTACGTCTGGCCGAGGTGGTGGGTGCCGTGGCTGGGGGTGCGGTCGGCCGGGCTGTTCAGCGCCGACCAGCGGCCGGTCACCGGCGGGTCCACCGCGAGGGGCGGGACGGTCCCGGCGGCGGCGAAGCGCTTGCGGGCGCTCAGCGAGAGCCCGAGGCCGAGGCCCGCGGCGGCGATCGCCGGGAGCCAGCCCGCCGCGTACGGGTAGGGCGGCTCGACGAAGACAGAGCCGACGGCCTGGACGACGAACACCAGCCACAGCGCGCGGTGCAGGAGCAGCAGTGCCTTGCGGGAGGACATGGGCTTCCCCTCGGGAGTCGTGGTCACGGGCGGGCGGCGGTGAGGACGACGAGGAGCGGGACGACCCGGGCGGCCGGGACCTCGTGGCGTCCCCGGCCGGTGGACTGGAGCCAGCCCGCGGCGGTCAGTTGGCGCAGGTGGTGGTAGACCTGCCCGGTCGTGCCGGTGTCGTCGAGCTCCGCCAGCTCGGCGGCCGTGCGCCGGCCGCCGAGGACCTCCCGCAGCAGCCGGAGCCGTACGGGATGGCCGAGCGCGGCGAACGAGTCGGCCGTCGTGGCCCAGTCCTCGTCGAGCAGCCGCTCCGTGAAGGCGCCGAACTGCCACTCGTACCGCTCCTGGGTCGGCAGCCGGACCGTGCCGGTGAACAGCACGGCGCCGTCCTCGCCCGCCGCCCCGGCCCCGGCGAGCTCCGCCTTGAGCCCTTCGAGGGCCCAGAACGTGCCGTCCACGCGCGCCGGCGCCGGGGCCTCGGCGCCTTCCAGGGCGGCCATGCGTCGCTCCAGCTCGGCCACTCGCTCTTCCAGATCCATGACATGGAGATTACGTAATTACGTAATCCTTGCGCAAGGGCGGGCCGGATCCGGGCACGGAGAAGCCCCCGCCCGGGACCCGAAGGTCCGGACGGGGGCTCCGTCGTACGGTCGATCAGGCCAGCAGGCCCGGGATCGTCGCCTCGTGCGCCGTCCGCAGCTCCTCCAGGGAGAGCGTGAACTCGCCCTGGACCTCGACCGCGTCGCCGTCGACCACGCCGATCCGGGTGGCCGGCAGGCCCCGCGCGCCGCACA
Source organism: Streptomyces sp. NPDC048659 (assembly GCF_040650575.1). Classification (NCBI taxonomy): domain Bacteria; kingdom Bacillati; phylum Actinomycetota; class Actinomycetes; order Kitasatosporales; family Streptomycetaceae; genus Streptomyces; species Streptomyces sp. NPDC048659. Next base: position 106,606 of record NZ_JBEZHM010000001.1, read on the forward strand.
TGTCGGTGAAGCGGAGCTCCTCGCTGCGCGGGACGGACACGACCGCGCGGCCGGCCGACTCGCTGAAGAGGAACGTGAACGCGTCCAGGCCCTCGGGCACGACCAGGCGCGCGCCGTTGCCGCCGCGCAGGCAGGACTCGACGACCGCCTGGACCAGACCGCCGTCGGACAGGTCGTGGGCCGCGTCGACCATGCCGTCGCGGGACGCCGAGATCAGGATCTCGCCGAGCAGCTTCTCCCGGTCCAGGTCCACGGCCGGGGGCAGACCGCCGAGGTGCTGGTGGATCACCTCGGACCAGGCCGAGCCGCCGAACTCCTCCTTGGTGTCGCCCAGCACGTAGAGGAGCTGGCCCTCTTCCGCGAAGGCGATCGGGGTGCGGCGGTTGACGTCGTCGATCACACCGAGGACGGCCACGACGGGCGTCGGGTGGATGGCCACGTCGCCGGTCTGGTTGTACAGCGACACGTTGCCGCCGGTGACCGGGGTGCCCAGCTTCAGGCAGCCGTCCGCGAGACCGCGGGTGGCCTCGGCGAACTGCCACATCACGGCCGGGTCCTCGGGCGAGCCGAAGTTCAGGCAGTCCGAGATCGCGAGCGGCTTGGCGCCGGAGGCGGCGACGTTGCGGTACGCCTCCGCCAGCGCGAGCTGCGCGCCCGTGTACGGGTCGAGCTTGGCGTACCGGCCGTTGCCGTCGGTCGCCATGGCCACGCCGAGGTTGGTCTCCTCGTCGATACGGACCATGCCGGCGTCCTCGGGCTGCGCGAGCACCGTGTTGCCCTGCACGAAACGGTCGTACTGGTCGGTGATCCAGGACTTCGACGCCTGGTTCGGCGACGAGACCAGCTTCAGGACCTGGTCCTTCAGCTCGGCGCCGTCCTGCGGCCGGGGCAGCTTGCCGGCGTCGTCCGCCTGGAGCGCGTCCTGCCACTCCGGGCGCGCGAACGGGCGGTGGTAGACCGGGCCCTCGTGCGCGACGGTGCGCGGCGGGACGTCGACGATCTGCTCGCCGTGCCAGAAGATCTCCAGCCGCTCGCCCTCGGTGACCTCACCGATGACGACCGCGATGACGTCCCACTTCTCGCAGATCTCCAGGAAGCGGTCGACGTGCTCGGGCTCGACGATCGCGCACATGCGCTCCTGCGACTCGCTCATGAGGATCTCCTCGGGCGAGAGCGTCGCGTCGCGCAGGTGGACCAGGTCGAGGTCCACGCGCATGCCGCCGGAGCCGGCCGAGGCCAGCTCGGAGGTGGCGCAGGAGAGCCCGGCGCCGCCGAGGTCCTGGATGCCGGCGACCAGCTTCTCCTGGAAGATCTCCAGGGTGCACTCGATGAGGAGCTTCTCCTGGAAGGGGTCGCCGACCTGGACGGCGGGGCGCTTCGTCGGCTTCGTGTCGTCGAAGGTCTCCGAGGCCAGCACGGAGACGCCGCCGATGCCGTCGCCGCCGGTGCGGGCGCCGTAGAGGATCACCTTGTTGCCGGGGCCGGACGCCTTGGCCAGGTGGATGTCCTCGTGCTTCATGACCCCGATGCAGCCGGCGTTGACCAGGGGGTTGCCCTGGTAGCAGGAGTCGAAGACGACCTCGCCGCCGATGTTCGGCAGGCCCAGGCAGTTGCCGTAGCCGCCGATGCCCGCGACCACGCCGGGCAGCACGCGCCGGGTGTCGGGGTGGTCCGCGGCGCCGAAGCGCAGCGGGTCGACGACGGCGACCGGGCGGGCGCCCATGGCGAGGATGTCGCGGACGATGCCGCCGACGCCGGTGGCCGCGCCCTGGTAGGGCTCGATGTAGCTGGGGTGGTTGTGCGACTCGACCTTGAAGGTGACCGCGTAGCCCTGGCCGACGTCGACGACACCCGCGTTCTCGCCGATGCCGACGAGCATGGCGTCGTTCTCGGGGACCTTCTCGCCGAACTGCTTCAGGTGGACCTTGCTGCTCTTGTACGAGCAGTGCTCGGACCACATGACGGAGTACATGGCGAGCTCGGCGCCGGTGGGACGGCGGCCGAGGATCTCGCGGATACGCTCGTACTCGTCCTCCTTGAGGCCGAGTTCCTTCCAGGGCTGCTCGACGTCGGGCGTCTCGGTCGCGTGCTTGACCGTGTCCAGAGTCATCAGGCGTTGACCAGCTTCTTGAGGATCGAGGTGAAGAACCCGAGGCCGTCCGTCTTGCCGGTGCCGATCAGCGGCTCGACGGCGTGCTCCGGGTGCGGCATGAGGCCGACCACGTTGCCCGCGGCGTTGGTGATGCCGGCGATGTCGCGGAGCGAGCCGTTGGGGTTCACGTCCAGGTAGCGGAAGGCCACCCGCCCCTCGCCCTCCAGCTCGTCGAGCACCCGCTCGTCGGCGACGTACCGGCCGTCCATGTTCTTGAGCGGGACCTCGATCTCCTGGCCCTGGACGTAGTCCGAGGTCCAGGCGGTCTCCGCGTTCTCCACCCGCAGCTTCTGGTCGCGGCAGATGAAGTGGAGGTGGTTGTTGCGCAGCATGGCGCCCGGCAGCAGGTGGGCCTCGGTGAGGATCTGGAAGCCGTTGCAGATGCCGAGGACGGGCATGCCCGCCTTCGCCTGCTCGATGACCGACTCCATCACCGGCGAGAAGCGCGAGATGGCGCCGGCCCGCAGGTAGTCGCCGTAGGAGAAGCCGCCGGCCAGGACCACGGCGTCGACCTGCTTGAGGTCCTTGTCGCGGTGCCAGAGCGACACGGGCTCGGCGCCCGCGAGGCGGGCGGCACGCAGCGCGTCCTGGTCGTCGAGCGTTCCGGGGAACGTGACGACGCCGATGCGTGCGGTCACGACTCCACCTTCACGATGAAGTCTTCGATCACGGTGTTGGCAAGGAAGGTTTCGGCCATCTCATGGATGCGGGCGAGGGCGGCCTCGTCGACCGGTCCCTCCACCTCCAGCTCGAAGCGCTTTCCCTGGCGGACGTCGGCGATGCCCTCGAATCCAAGGCGGGGCAGTGCACGCTGCACCGCCTGTCCCTGGGGGTCGAGGATCTCCGGCTTGAGCATGACGTCGACTACGACGCGTGCCACTGGCACTCCCGGTGGTGTGTTGCGTGGGCGGTTCCCTCAGCGTACCTGCCTCCAAATTCTACGCGGGTAGAAGTCTGAAGGATCCTACAAAGAGCCCTCCGGCACCACCCCGATGAATTCAAGTGGAATATCACCCGCCGACCGGGACACGCGGAAACAATTGAGTGGGCTTCACAATGCGCCACCCGTCGCTGTACAAAGGGAATGCAGAGAAAAAACCCGACGTGCGCAGTCGGGCGCGGACGAGCACCAGACCAGCGCAGTATTGCCCCTAGGAGCCCCGCCACCTCGGCATCACCGCACGTCAATGCGGTGGCACCGGACGGGACGGCGCGGCGCTCCACAGGAAAGGACCGATATCCGTGGCTCAGCGTGTGGTGGTCACCCTCTCCGACGACATCGACGGCGGAGAAGCGGCAGAAACGGTCGCGTTCGGCCTGGACGGGAAGATGTACGAGATCGACCTGAATCCCGCCAATGCAAAGAAACTGCGCAAGGCGCTCGCGCCCTACCTGGCCGCCGGCCGGAAGCTGACCGGACGGACCGGCGGCGCCGCGCGCCCGCTGCCGGAGGGCGGCTTCACGCACACCGCGCTCGCTCCCGCCCCGGCCGCCGTCCGCGCCTGGGCGCAGTCCAACAAGATGGAGGTGCCCGCCCGGGGCCGCATCCCGAAGCGGGTCTACGAGGCGTTCCGCGCGGCGGGCTGACGCGGCGTCGGACCTCGATTTGCATCCCACCCCCCATGATCCGCTAGAGTCTGGAGCACGCCGAGGGGCGAGGCCGAAAGGCCCCGGACCTCACGCAGCGTGCGGGTGTAGTTCAGTAGCAGAACAGCCCCCTTCCAGGGGGAAGGCGCAGTGTGCAATCCCTGTCACCCGCTCTGCATCGCATTACCGAGCACTCCGGTGCATCAGGTAGAGTGGTGCTCGCGCCGCCCGGTGAAAGCCGAGCGGAGGCAATGCGGACGTGGCTCAGTTGGTAGAGCATCACCTTGCCAAGGTGAGGGTCGCGAGTTCGAATCTCGTCGTCCGCTCAGGGAGCGAAGGCCCCGGTTCATCGAACCGGGGCCTTCGTCGTGCACCCCTCTCCTCAGCCGCGACGCTGTGGCCACCACCACAGCGCGGGCCCCCGGAAACCGTGTCATCGGCACCCGGAACGTTGGGTATAGTTAGCAGCGCGCTACGGCGCATGCGGACGTGGCTCAGTTGGTAGAGCATCACCTTGCCAAGGTGAGGGTCGCGAGTTCGAATCTCGTCGTCCGCTCCATGAAGAAGCCCCCGGTCGAATCGACCGGGGGCTTTCTCGTGCCCCGCGTACCCCTCGTCCCCTACCAGGCCGTCCCGGTCAGGCGCTCGTACGCCTCGATGTACTTGGCGCGGGTCGCGTCCACGATCTCCTGCGGCAGCGCCGGCGGCGGCTGCTCGCTCTTGCGGTCCCAGCCGGAGGCCGGCGAGGTCAGCCAGTCCCGCACGAACTGCTTGTCGTACGAGGGCTGGGCGCGGCCCGGCTGCCACTCGTCGGCCGGCCAGAAGCGGGACGAGTCCGGGGTGAGGACCTCGTCCGCGAGGACCAGCGTCTCCCCCGCGAAGCCGAACTCGAACTTGGTGTCCGCCAGGATGACGCCCCGCTCCCGCGCGATGTCACGGGCCCGGCCGTACACGTCGAGCGTCGTCCGGCGCAGCAGCGCCGCCTTCTCGGCGCCGACCTGGCGGGCGACCTCCTCGTACGAGACGTTCTCGTCGTGGTCGCCGACCGCCGCCTTGGTCGCCGGGGTGAAGATCGGGGCGGGCAGCTCGGAGCCGTCCGACAGGCCCTCGGGCAGCGCCAGACCGCAGACCGTGCGGGACTGCTCGTACTCGACGAGGCCGGAACCGGTCAGGTAGCCGCGGGCGACGCACTCGACCGGGACCATCTCCAGCGACGTGCAGATCAGCGTGCGGCCCTCCCAGTCGGCGGGGGCGCCGGCCGGGAGCTCGGTGGAGAGGACGTGGTTCGGGACCAGGTCGGCGAGCAGGTCGAACCACCACAGGGAGAGCTTGGTGAGGACCCGGCCCTTGTCGGGGATCTCGGTGGGCAGCACCCAGTCGTACGCGGACATGCGGTCGCTCGCCACCATCACGAGCCGGCCCGCCTCGTCGCGGTACAGGTCGCGGACCTTGCCCGTGTGGAGATGGGTGAGGCCCGGGACCTGTACGGGCTCGGGCTTTTCTACGAATCCGGACACGGTTCCTCCGCGTAGGTTGATCCAGGAGCGTGTCCGATTCTCTCGCACCTCCGGCCGGAGCCGGGCGCCGGGCCCTGTGACGTGGCCCTCCGGGGCCCGGGGCGGGTGCCGGGCGGGCTCCGGACGGGGCTGCGGGCGGGCCGCCGGCCGGGGCTTGGGGCAGGGCTGCGGCCGGGGCTTGGGCGCCGTCAGGGGCTTGGGCGCCGTCAGTCGCGCTTGCAGATGCGGTCGAGGAGATTCGCCGTGGCGCGCTGGACACGGGCGTCCACATGGCCCGGCCGGTCCAGCGCCGGGGACCAGGCGAAGGTGCCGGCGGCGAACACCCAGGCGCCCGACGGGGCCCGGTACAGGCTCGTCTCCTGGTGCCGCAGCGCCCCCTCGCTGTCCCGGTACGGCGAGTGGGCCAGCAAGATGCGGCCCTGGTGCTCGGGCAGCGGGGTGCGCGGGAAGTAGCGGTCCGCCTCGCCCGCGACCAGGCCCGGGATCTCGTCGCCCTCGCCCGCGCCGGTGGCCTCCCACAGCCAGTGGTCCGCGTTCCGCACCACGAGCGGGTGCGGTTCGGGGACCCGGCCCGCGTACTGGATGCCGAGGAGCTGCTGCTCCGGCCGGTCCACCTCGCGCCACAGCGCCGGGCGGCCGGGCCCGCGCCGCTTGCGGCAGGTGAGCAGCCGGTCCGGGGCGCCGGACGGCGAGGGGCCCAACTCCACCTGCCAGTACATGGTGTTGGCGGAGAGGAAGACGAGCGAGGTGCCCTGGTCGCGGGCGAGCTCGGCGGTCCGCCGCATGGGCACCGACCAGTACTCGTCGTGGCCCGGGAAGACCAGGCCCCGGTAGCGGCTCGGGTCCACCCGGCCCGCGTGCAGGTCGCGGGTCTCCGCGTACGCCAGGTCGTAGCCGTAGCGCTCGGCCCAGCGGATGAAGTCGTAGGCGTGGCCCACGTGCAGCGGCAGGCCCGCGCCCGCGTACGGGCGGTCGAAGGAGACGGTCACCGCCGCCTCCTCCTCGCCGAGCAGCCGGCCCTCCTCGTCCCAGGCGTGGTAGAGGCTGGCGCCCGTCCGGCCGTCCTCCGGATAGAGGTTGTACGCCTGCCAGGTCACGTCCGGCAGCACGAGCAGCAGGTCCGCCGGGTGGCTGTCCCTGATCGTGAACGGGATGTGCGAGCGGTAGCCGCCGACCGTCGTCAGCACGGCCACGTAGGCGCCGATCGACCAGTACGTGGGGACCTGGAGCCGCCAGGACTGCCACCAGTGGTGGCAGGAGACCGTCCGGTCCGCCGTCAGCGGGGCGGGCTGGACGATCCCGGACACCCGGGGGCTCGTCTTGATCTTGGCGGCGCCGTCACCGCCGTAGTGACCGATCCGGTAGATGTCGACCGAGAACTGCTGCGGCGGGTCCACGGTGATGTGGAAATCGATCGCCTCGCCGGGCGCGACCGCGCCGCTGGAGACGAAGCCCTTGATCTGCCCGTGCACGTCGTCCGCGGTCCGGGGCCCGCCGAGCCCGCCCCGGGCCAGGGTCTCGTCGGCGTACCAGGGCACGATGTGACCGGTGTCGTCGAAATAGTTGTCGGAACCGCGCAGCCAGGGCAGCGGGCCCTGGCCGAAAGGATCCGAGACGGCATGGGCGAGCGCGCCCGATTCCCACCGCCTGATCTGCTCCGCCCCCATGCTGCGCCCCTCCCTCGACTCCCCCGGCCGGCTGGTCAGTGCCGCTGGATTCTGCCTCTGTCAGTGCCGGTCTCCAGCACATCACATAACGCACGCACTCCGTCACCGTTCGTCGTGAATTGACGAGAGTGGAAGCCGGGACTCCGGTGTGGTTCCACGGGCAAAGGGGCCGGTGGGGGCGGGTGAGCGGGCAGGGGCGAGGGGCGCTGGGAGGGGGTGGGGAGCGCCGCTTGGCAGGGGTGGGGAGCGGCGCTGGGCAGGGGTGGGTGAGCCGCCGCGGGTGGGGGTGGTGAGCGGGGGTGGGCAGGGGTGCGTGAGCCGCCGCGGGCAGGGGTGTGTGAGGCGGTCGTGGGGGCCCGTGTCAGAGGAGCCGGACGGGCTTCTCCGGGCGTACGCCGGTCCTGGCGAGCCACGCGCGGAGCGGCTCCGGGTCGCCGTCCTCGACGAGGGCGAGGACCGCGCCGTTGAGATCCGTGCTGCGCTTCCCGGCCACCAGCAGCGCGGGCCCGTCGAGCCAGTCGAGCCCGGGGGCCGCCTCCGTCGTGTCCACCGCCGCGCAGCAGACCATGGCCGCCACGTGGTCGGCGAGCAGGTCCCGCCCGGTGCGGGGCGGCTGGAGCGGGAACAGCGGCAGCGCGCCGTCGGGCCCCTCGGTCTCGGGCACGACGGGCCGCAGCCCCTCCTCCCGCGCCGCCTGGGCGGTGAGCGCGGCGGCGAGCACGTCGGCGGCGGGATTCGCGACCGTGTCCGGGACGTCGGCGTCCGGGGCGTCGACGGTCGGGACCTCGGCGTCCGGGAGCTCCACGGTCGGGAGGGCCTCGGCGTCCGGGAGTTCGGCGCCCGCCGTGTCGGCGTCCTCCGTGTCGGCGTCCGGAAGCTCCTCGTACGGGGCCGGGGCCGGGCGGGGGCGGGACGGGGTCGTGAGGTGGGCCATCACGCGGGACAGGGTCGGGCCGTCCGGGGCGTCGGCCGCCTCGGGGTCGGCGGGCGCGGGGCGGTGCGGCGCGGCGCCGTCGCCGAGGCGGTCGAGGACCTGGTGGAGGCGGGCCGCGTCGGCGCGCCACTTGCGGTCGACGACCTCCTCCGGATACTCGCTCCACTCCACCGGTGCCCAGTCCGGGCCGGGCTCGGCCGGGCCGCCGTGGAAGAGGCGGGCGGCGAGCAGCGAGGTGGCCGCGTCCACGGTGCCCGGCTGGTCCAGGAGGTCGCAGGCGGGGCGCTCGCCGAGCCGGGAGGCGAAGCCCTCGGCCAGCCGGTCGCGGCGGGAGAGCTCGGTGAGGGCGGAGACCACACCCGCGTCCAGGCGCGCGGGCCAGCGGCCCATCCGCCAGGCGGGCAGCGCGACGCGGGTCAGCAGCCGGTCCCAGCCCGCGTACGCCAGGCCGACCTGCTCCTGGGCGACGATCCGTACCCCGTAGTCCACGGCCTGCGCGCGCTCCGAGCCGGCCGCGGCGACCCCGCGCTCCATCTCGGCGGCGTGGGTGCGGCAGCCGATCAGCATGATCCTGGCGATCCGGCCGACACCGCGCGCGCCCAGCCGGCGGACCGGGTCGAGCCCGGGGCGCCGGGGCACGGCGACCGCCGCGTCCAGCCCGCGTACGAAACGGCGGGCGGCGGCTATGTCGGGGTGGGCGGCCGGTCCCGTACCGGCGACGACGGGGGCGAGGACCGCGCGGAGCTCGGCGACGCGCATCCACCAGAGGAAGGGCGAGCCGATGACGAGGACGGGCGACTCGCCCGCGCGGTGCCGTCCGTGCGCCCGGTGGGAGCGGTCCTCCAGCCAGCTGTCGCAGTCCGGGGTCAGGGCTATCGCGGAGGGCGCGGGAACCCCGAGGCGGTCGGCGAGCTCGCGGACCATCCGGTAGAGGTCGGGGGCGGAGGTCTCGGCGAGCTCCACCGTCGGCGTCAGGGCCGGGCGGGCCCGGGCGACGACGAGGGCGACGGCCGCCGCGACGAGGAGCACGACGACGGCGAGGACGCTGACCACCCAGCGGGCGGTGTCCCAGCCGGGGCCCGTGAAGTGGCCCGTGGCGCCGCCCGCGTGGAGGACGACGGCGACGGCCGCGGGAAGGACCGCGACCCCCAGTGCCCTGCCGCGGACGCGGAGCACGGCCAGGGCGCGGACCCGCGCGGCGCGCGCGCCGAGCTCGTCGCCCAGCTCCGAACCGGATTCGGACACGCCGTCCATCACCCCCTCCTGCCCTCGTCGGGACTACCCGTGGCGGTGTTGCTCACTCCCCCACTGTGGCACCCGTCACTGACATCGCAATGCCGGTGGGCCAAGTGCCGGAACACCGCCGGAACGCCTTCGCCGCACCCTAGTTGGGGCGTCGGCGGGCGTCATCCAGACGGGCGAACCGTCACTCGATGGAATGGCTTTGGCTAAAGGTGATGGCGTCGGTACGGCCGTGCTGTTCCGCGCTGTCTTCGCGCGGGGAACGGCACGGCCGTGCCGGATTCCCTCCGGTGCGGCCCGGTTCGGCCGCGTTCCGGTCCGGTCCGCTCAGGCGCCGGCGGCCTTGAGCGCGATGTCCGTACGGTGCTGGGAACCGTCAAGGCGGATGCGGCCGACTGCCGCGTACGCCCGCTCGCGGGCCTGCGCCAGGTCCGTACCGGTGGCGGTCACCGAGAGGACGCGTCCGCCGGCGCTGACGACGGCCTCGCCGTCCCGCCGGGTGCCCGCGTGCAGCACGTACGCCTCGGGGGCGTCCGTCGCCGCGACCTCGGCCAGGCCCTCGATCGGGTCGCCGGTGCGCGGAGTGTCGGGGTAGTTGTGCGAGGCGACGACCACGGTCACGGCGGCGTCGTCGCGCCAGGTCAGCGGCGGCTGGTCGTCCAGGGTGCCGTTGGCGGCGTTCAGCAGGACACCGGCGAGCGGGGTGCGGAGGCGGGCCAGGACGACCTGCGTCTCCGGGTCGCCGAAGCGCGCGTTGAACTCGATCACCCGCACACCGCGGCCGGTGATCGCCAGGCCCGCGTACAGCAGCCCGGAGAAGGGGGTGCCGCGGCGGCGCAGCTCGTCGACGGTCGGCTGGAGGACGGTCGCCAGGACCTCGTCGACCAGCTGCGGGTCGGCCCAGGGCAGCGGCGAGTAGGCGCCCATGCCGCCGGTGTTCGGGCCCTCGTCGCCGTCGAGCGCGCGCTTGAAGTCCTGCGCGGGCTGGAGCGGGAGGACGGTGGTGCCGTCGGTGATGGCGAAGAGGGAGACCTCGGGGCCGTCCAGGAACTCCTCGATGACGACCCGGTCGCAGGCCAGCGCGTGCGCGCGGGCCGTGGCCAGGTCGTCGGTGACCACGACGCCCTTGCCGGCGGCGAGGCCGTCGTCCTTGACGACGTACGGAGCGCCGAAGGCGTCCAGCGCCTCGTCGATCTCCTCGGGGGTGGTGCACACGTAGCTGCGGGCGGTCGGCACGCCGGCGCCGGCCATGACGTCCTTGGCGAACGCCTTGGAGCCCTCCAGCTCCGCGGCCTCCCGGGACGGGCCGAAGGCGGGGATGCCGGCGGCGCGCACGGCGTCGGCGACACCCGCGACGAGCGGGGCCTCCGGGCCGACGACGACCAGTTCGGCGCCGAGCTCGGTGGCCAGGCGGGCGACGGCGTCGCCGTCGAGCTGGTCGACGGCGTGCAGCTCGGCGACCTCGGCGATTCCGGCGTTGCCGGGCGCGCAGTGCAGAGCGGTGACGTCGGGATCGAGGGAGAGGGAGCGGCACAGGGCGTGTTCGCGGGCGCCGCCGCCGATGACGAGGACCTTCACGCCTGCCAGGGTAGCCCGCGGCGCGCGATGGCCTTTGTGCGGGCCACCGAGCGAGACGCCGCTACTCGTTGGTGTATTCCTCCAGGACGGTGGCGCCGAGCTCGCGCACGATCAGGTCGTGGCCGGAGAGCGCGGAGTCGACGAGGTCCGGGTCGTCCTCCTCCGGCACGTCGTCCTCGGGCGCGACGGGCGGCGGGGCCTGCGGGGCGGGCGCCTGCTGCCGCGGGGCCTGGGCGGGGGCGGGAGCCGCCGCGGGGGCGGGAGCCGGGGCCGGGGCCGGGGAGTACTGGACGGGCGGCGCGGCCTGGACGGGAGCGGGCGCGGGCGCCGCGGGGGCGCCGCCGAAGCCGCCGGACGGTGCCCCGCCGGAGAAGCCGCCGCCGCCGGTGGGCGGCTGGGCGCCGCCGCCGGAGGGGTCGATGATCGCCTCGATGCGCCAGTTCACGTTGAACTGCTCGGCGAGGGCGGCCTTCAGGACGTCTTCGCTGCCGCTGCTCGCGAAGTTGTCGCGGGCGCCCGCGTTGAGGAAGCCGAGCTGGAGGGTGGTGCCGTCGAAGCCCGCGACCTGGGCGTTCTGCGAGAGCAGGATCCAGGTGAAGCGGCGGCGGTTCTTGACCGCCTCCAGGATCTGCGGCCACATGTTCCGCACCTGGCCCGCGCCCGCGGCCATGCCGCCGCCGGAGGCGGGCTGGGCCTGGGCCGGGGTCTGCGCCGGGGGCTGGGCCTGCGGCGGGGCGGGGGCCTGCGCGGGCGCGGCGGCACCGGGCCAGGCGCCGGGCGCGCCGCTGCCGGGCCTGGCGGCCCCGGGCCAGGCCCCGGGCTGCGGCGCGGGCGCGGCGGGGGCGGCCGGCTGCTGGAAAGCGGCCGGGGCGGGCTCGGCCGCCGGGACCGGCGCGGCGGGCGGCGCGGCCTGTACGGGAGCGGGGGCGGGGGCGGCCTGCACGGGCGCGGGGGCGGGGGCTGCCTGCACGGGCGCGGGCGCGGCGGGCATGGCGGGGCCCGGCGGCAGGTGCGCCTCGGCCTTCGGCGCGTACCCCATCTGCGGGGCGGGCGAGCTGGTGGTGAAGACGGGCGCGGCGGCGGCGGCGCCGCGCTCCAGCCGGTCGAGCCGGGCCTGCAGGGAGCGCTCGTCGTCGAAGGCGGCGGGCAGCAGCACGCGCGCGCAGATGAGCTCCAGCTGGAGCCGGGGCGAGGTGGCGCCGCGCATCTCGGTGAGACCAGCGTTGACCAGGTCGGCGGCGCGGCTGAGCTCGGCGGAGCCGAAGACGGACGCCTGGGCCTGCATCCGCTCGATGACGTCGACGGGGGCGTCGACGAGGCCCTTCTCCGCGGCGTCCGGGACGGCCGCGAGGATCACCAGGTCGCGCAGGCGCTCCAGGAGGTCGGCGACGAAGCGGCGCGGGTCGTTGCCGCCCTCGATGACCCGGTCGACGACCTCGAAGGCGGCGGCGCCGTCGGCGGCCGCGAACGCCTCCACGACGGAGTCGAGCAGCGAGCCGTCCGTGTAGCCGAGCAGGGACGTCGCCATCGCGTACGTCACACCCGCCTCGGTCGCGCCGGCGAGGAGCTGGTCCATCACCGACATCGAGTCACGCACCGAACCGGCGCCGGCCCGCACGACCAGCGGCAGCACGCCGTCCTCGACGGGGATGCCCTCGCGCCCGCAGACGTCGCCCAGGTACTCGCGCAGGGTGCCGGGCGGCACGAGCCGGAAGGGGTAGTGGTGGGTGCGCGACCGGATGGTGCCGATGACCTTCTCGGGCTCGGTGGTCGCGAAGATGAACTTGAGGTGCTCCGGCGGCTCCTCGACCACCTTCAACAGGGCGTTGAAGCCCGCCGAGGTGACCATGTGCGCCTCGTCGATGATGTAGATCTTGTACCGGCTGGAGGCGGGCCCGAAGAACGCCTTCTCCCGCAGGTCACGGGCGTCGTCCACGCCACCGTGGGAGGCCGCGTCGATCTCGATGACGTCGATCGAGCCCGGCCCGTTGCGCGCGAGGTCGCGGCAGGACTGGCACTCCCCGCACGGGGTGGGGGTGGGGCCCTGCTCGCAGTTCAGACAGCGGGCCAGGATCCGCGCGCTGGTCGTCTTGCCGCATCCGCGGGGGCCGCTGAACAGGTACGCGTGATTGACCCGGTTGTTCCGCAGCGCCTGCTGCAGCGGGTCGGTGACATGCTCCTGCCCGATGACCTCGGCGAAGGACTCGGGGCGGTAGCGGCGGTACAGCGCGAGAGACGACACGTATACGAGGTTATAGGCGCCCACCGACAACCCGGGCATGACGACGGCCTGGGAACGCAAGCGCCCCCCACGCACCCGCCAGAGCCGACCTACCCTTGCTGCCTTCCGGCCCTGGGGGAGTTCAGTCAGATAGCGCCACGTGAGGGGCTCCGCCCAGAGTACCCGATCCGGGCCCCTCCCCCGACCCCTCCCCCACCACCCCGTCGACCTGCCCTCTTCCCTCCCTCTTCGCCGACCCCCCGCCTCGCATCGTGTGCACGAGCACCCCCTCCGGTCATGTAATGTTCTTCCCGGAGGATTCGCCTAGTGGCCTAGGGCGCACGCTTGGAAAGCGTGTTGGGGGCAACCCCTCACGAGTTCGAATCTCGTATCCTCCGCCAGCACCCGACAGGGTGTCCGAAGGTCCCGACCGCTCAGCGGCCGGGACCTTCGTCGTTGTGGCGCCATGCCGCGCCGCGCCACAGGCGCCGGGCAGTGGGCCAGGGTCTTCGTTCCGAGGTGCAGCATGACGTTCTTCCGGTGCCGGGTGTGCCGGCGGGTGCTCAGTGCGGGGGTCGTCGAGCGGGTGCTGCCCGAGGCCGACTCCGATGACGGGTGGCATCGGCCCGAGGCCGCTCCCTCCGGTGCCGACGGGCACACGGACGCGCCCGTCGTGCGGATGCCCCCGGGCACCTTCGCCGTCGATCCGGAGCCGTCCGGGCCGCCGTACGTCCTCGACGAGGGGTCCGGGCTCCTCGTCGAGTCCGGGCCGCGCGGCACGCTCGTGCTCCACCCGGACGACGGGCTCGGCATGGACCCGCACCCCGACCCCGCCCTGCGCCGCGGCTACTGCTGCGGGATGGACGGCGAGTGGGGGCCCAACCTGGTGTGCGGCTGCGGCGCGGTCGTCGCCACCCGCTACTCCGACTGCTACCAGGTCCAGGAGCTGCGGCTGCTGCCCGACGCCGTCGAGCGCGCGCCCGCGCGGGCGGTCAGCTCACCCTCGTACTGATGGTCACCGTGTTGTTCGCCGGGCGCGGGTCCGGGGTGGTGCTCGTGACCTCCGCCGAGTTCCTGATCTCCGCCGGGTAGGTCAGCAGCGCCCGCACCGCGATCGCGACCGTCACGTCGCCGCCCCTGGGCAGCGTCCCGAAGGAACACGTCACCGTGTCCGTCGTCCCCGGCGCCGGGTCGTCGCAGACCCCCGCCGACGGCGTGGCGCTCAGGAACCGGCCGCTCGCCGGCAGCCGGTCCGTCAGCACCACGTCCGCCGCCGCCGTCGGACCGTTGTTGTGCACCCGGACCGTGTACGTCAGGGTCCCCCCGTCCGCCACCGGCTCCGGGCTCGCCGACAGCGCCGCGCTCAGGTCGGCGCTCGGCCGGTGCACCGCCACCGTGTGCGCCGCGCCCGCCGCGATCGACGTCACGCCCTCCAGCAGCCGCGCGCACGGCGCCTTCTGGCCCGGCGCGCACACCCGTACCGGCGTCAGCGCGTCCCCGCCCGACGTACCGTCCCCGAGCTGCCCCGCCGCCCCCGAGCCCCAGGCCCGGACCGTGCCGTCCGCGCGCAGCGCCACGCTGTGGTGGCCGGTGACGCCCGCCGCGACCGCCGTCACCCCGCTCAGGTACGTCTCGCAGCCGCCCGGCCCGCAGACCTGGACCGGCACCTTCCGCGACGTGGTCGTCCCGTCGCCGAGCTGCCCCGCCCCGTTGCCGCCCCAGGCCACCGCCGAACCGTCCGTACGGGCCGCCAGGGCGTGGAAGGCGCCCGCCGCCACCGACCCGACCCCCGTCAGGAACGCCGTGCACGGCGCCGTCTGCCCCACCGCGCACACCTGGACCGGGCTGGTCGCCCGCACCCCCGTACCGTCGCCGAGCGCGTCGCCCGATCCCCAGCTGTGGACGGTGCCGTCGCCGTGCACCGCCAAGCCGAAGGACTCCCCCGCCGCCGCGCCCACCACGTCCGACAGGCCGAGCACCTGCACCGGCGTCGTCCGGGTCGTCCGGGTGCCGTCCCCGAGCTGCCCGCCGCCGTTGGAACCCCAGCCGGCCAGCGTGCCGTCCGAACGCGTCGCCAGCGTGTGCCGGTGGCCGGGCGCGAGGCTCGTGACGTTGCTGAGGAAGGAGGCGCAGGGGCTTGTCGTGTACAGGGCGCAGACCCGTACCGGCGTCGTCCGGTCCGTGTCCGTACCGTCGCCCAGCCGGCCGCCCGCGTTGCTCCCCCACGTCACGACCGTCCCGTCGGCGAGCAGCGCCGAGCTGAACAGGTCGCCCGCCGCGACGGACACCGCGCCCGTCAGATACGCCCCGCACGGCGCGCCCTCGCCGCCTGCACCGCCTGCACCGCCTGCACCGACCGCGCAGACCCGGACCGGCGCGGACCGGTCCGTCCTCGTGCCGTCGCCGAGCTGCCCGGAGGCGTTCTTCCCCCACGCGACGACCGAGCCGTCCGCCAGCAGCGCCACGCTGTGCCCGTCACCGGCCGCGACCTTCACCGCCGTGTCGAGCGGCGCGGTGCACGGAGCCGGGCCGCACACCCGCCCCGGCACGGCGCTCTGCGCGACCGTCGTGCCGTCGCCCAGCTCGCCGGAGGCGTTGGAGCCCCAGGTGACTACGGTGCCGGGGGTGCCGGGGCGGATGTCTCTGTTGTCGCCGGTGCCTGTGCCGGTGCCGATGCCGGTGCCGGTGCTTGTGTCGCCGTCGGCTTGGGCGAGGGGCGCGGTCAGGGTGGGGATGAGGAGGGCGGTGGCCAAGGCCAGGGCCCTGGCCACCGATCTGAGCGGGGCGGCGGGCATACGCGCTCCTTTAAGGGGGTGCCTTGGCGACATCCTCACCATGGGGCGCTTTCCGGGCGCCCGTGCGGGAGCGACACTTCTCCTTCACCCGATCAGAGCGGTCCCCCCTGCCTGCCGGCCCCGGCTCAGTCGAAGTCGTCGCCCGCGAGGAGCAGGGCCAGTTCCTGGAGGATCTGTTCCGTGCCGGGCTCGACGTCCGCCGCCTCGTGGGCGTCGGCCAGGGCGTCGAAGGCCAGGATGAAGCCGTTCACCAGTGCGCTCAGCGGTTCCGAGAGCTGGCTGAGGACGGCGAGCCCCGCCTCCTCGGCGGTCGCGCCCTCCGGTACGGAGAACTCACTGGGGATGACCTCTCCGAGCAGGTCCGAGACCAGGCTCTCGTCCACTCCCCCGCGGAGCGCCGTCAGGGCGCCGATGGCCTTGAGTTTGATCTCGTTCTCCCTCACGTGCCGAGCCTAGGAGCCGTGGGGCGCGGCGAAACGGCGCGACACGGTTGTCAGTGGTGCCCTGGATGATGAGAGGGCAGAGGGCAGAGGGCAGTCGGCATCGGGAAACGGGGGATCGCTCGTCATGGCCGAGGTACTTCTCTTCCATCACGCCCGGGGACTCACGCCCGGCGTGCTCGGCTTCGCCGAGGAGCTGCGCCGCGCGGGGCACGTCGTGCACGTGCCGGACCTCTACGAGGGGCGGACGTTCGACAGCCTGGAGGCCGGTGCCGGGTACGCGGAGGAGGTCGGGTTCGGGACGATCGTCGAGCGGGGCGTCCGGGCGGCGGACCCGCTGCCCGAGCGGCTCGTCTACGCCGGCTTCTCCCTCGGTGTCCTCCCGGCCCAGAAGCTGGCGCAGACCCGCGCGGGGGCGGCGGGGGCCCTGCTGTTCGAGGCGTGCGTGCCGGTGGAGGAGTTCGGCGACGGCTGGCCTGCGGGGGTGCCGGTCCAGGTGCACGGGATGGACGCCGACCCGTTCTTCGCGGGCGAGGGGGACGTGGAGGCGGCTCGTGCGTTGGTGGCGGGGGTTGGGGGTTGGGGCGGGAGTGGGGGTGGTGAGCTGTTCCTCTACCCCGGGGACCGGCATCTCTTCGCGGATCCTGGGCTCGCGGGGTACGACGAGGGGGCGGCGGGGTTGCTGATGGGGCGGGTGCGGGATTTTTTGAACGGACTCTGAGGGGGCGGTTGTTGACGGTCCGTCCGGCGTCGATTCACCGGATAGTAGGAAGGAAACGATCCACCATTTCACTACCGTGAGCAACAGACTCAATACTCAGAGACACCTGATTCCTTTGGTGTTCAGAGTGGAGGCGTTGTGCGGAAGTGGGTGTCGGTGGCGGTGGCCGCCGGGCTGTTCGTGGGCGGGATGGGGGCCGCGGTGGCGGACTCGTGGCGTGACCTCAACCTGGAGACCACGGGCGCGAAGTTCGACGGCCAGTACGGGTGGGAACCCAAGGACAAGAACCACGGCGCGTTCCGCTTCCGGGGGATGCTGCGCGACGACAAGGCCGGTGACGGCCACAACGTCTACATCCAGGCCAAGGTGCAGGGCTACGGCTGGAGCCGGTTCAACGGCGTGCAGCGCAAGGACGTGTACGTGGACCAGCAGGTCTTCGACGGCGCGGCCCGGTACGCGACCGATGCCGAGATCCGGGTCTGCCGCGACCGCGGTTCCCTGCGTCCCGACAACTGCTCTCCCACGCGGTCGTTCATTCGATGAGCGTCGTTCTCCGCGCCGAGGGCGTGGATCTCTTCTACGGGTCCCACCAGGCCGTCAGCAGCGCTGACTTCACGCTGCGGCGCGGAGAAGTCGCCGCCGTCATGGGCAGCAGCGGATCCGGCAAGTCCTCGCTGCTCTACTGCCTGGCCGGTGTGCTCGCCCCCGCCCGTGGGCGGGTCGTCTTCGACGGGGTCGATCTCGCGGGCCTCGACGACGACGAGCTGAGCACCCTGCGCCGCGAACGGTTCGGGTTCGTCTTCCAGTACGGCGAGCTCCTGCCCGAGCTGACCGTCGAGGAGAACGCGGCACTCCCGCTGCGCCTCGCCGGTCAGCGCAAGGCGCCCGCCCACGCGGCGGCGGGCGAGGTGCTGGGGCGGCTCGGCATGACCGAGCTGCTCCAGCGCCGGACCTCCCAGCTGTCCGGCGGCCAGAGCCAGCGCGTCGCCGTCGCGCGGGCCCTGGTGCACCGGCCGGCCGTGGTCTTCGCCGACGAGCCGACCGGGGCGCTCGACAGCGCCAACGCCGCGGCCGTACTCGATGAGTTCCTGCGGCTCGCCCGTGGCCAGGACACGGCGGTCGTCATCGTCACGCACGACCAGAGCGTGGCCGCTCAGGCCGACGTCCGGTACACGATGTCCGACGGAGTCCTGAAGTGAACGGCTTCCTGTTCGGGCTGAGGCTGCTGTGGCGCGGCGGGCGCCGGGGGCGGGCGCGTTTCCTGCTGATGACGGGCGGATGCGCGCTGGGGGTGGCCTGTCTGGCCGCCGTTCTCACCATTCCGGCGATCATCGGCGCGCACGATGCCCGCTCCGGCGCCCGGAACCCCCGGCACGTCGTGCCCGAGGCGCGGCCGCAGCCCGCCTCCAACGTCTCCTACGCGGAACGGGAGGACGCGTACGGGGCGGAGCCGCTGTACCGGATGTTCGTGGCCCGCACCGGGCCCGGCCGGACGCCGCTGCCACCGGGCCTGAGCCGCCTCCCCGCGCCGGGCGAGGCGTTCGTCTCGCCCCGGCTCCGGGAGGTCCTGGACAGCCACCCCGGTGTCTCCGGCCTGGTCCCGGGCAGAGTGGCCGGCGTCATCGGACCCGCCGGGCTGGCGGGACCCGACGACCTCTACGCGTACATCGGCCGCACGAAGGAGCAGCTCCCGCCGGACGCCTCCCGGCTCGCGTCCTTCGGCTCCTCGTTCTCCCCCCACCCCGTCGTGGACGAGTCGACGCTCGACATCCTGCGCTTCACCCTGGCCTGCATCGTCCTGCTCCCCCTCGCCGTCTTCCTCTCCGTCTGCGCCCGGCTCTCCGCCGAGTCGCGGGCCCGCAGGCTGGCCGCGCTGCGACTGGTCGGCCTGAGCGTGAAGGGCACCCTGCGGGTCAACGCGGGGGAGACGGTGGCCGCCGCGTTCCTCGGAGCGGCCGTCGGCGTCGTCGGCTATCTCGGCTTCAACGAGGTCATGGCGCGGATCGGCCTGCCCGGCCTGCACTGGTATCCGGCCGACGGGCGCCCGGACGCCACAACGCTCACCGTCTGCCTCGTGCTTTGCCCGGCGCTCGCCTGGTTCGTCGGCAGACGCTCCGCCCGGGAGGCGGCGCTGACGCCGCTGAACGTCCGCAGGACCGCGCAGCGGAAACCGCCGAAGAAATACGGGACGCTGCTGCTGGTGCCGGGGCTCGGTGTCATCGGGGGCTACTGCGTCCTCAGCGTCCTCGGCCGGGACCCGTCCGGGGGCAGCGCCAGCGCCGTGCTCGTGCCAGGGGCCGTGCTCCTCACCGGCGCGGGGCTGGTGTTCGGGCTGGCGCCCGTCACCGCGTGGCTGGCCCGCGGCCTGGCCGGACGCGTGCGGTCGCTGCCGCTCACCCTCGCGATGCGCAGGGCCGAGGTCGAGCCGGGCAGCGCGCTCCGCGTCGTCACCGGGCTCGTCCTCCTCGTGTACGCGACCTCGCTGACCCAGGGCGTGCTCGTCGAGCTGGACCAGGTGAGCCGCCGTACCGCACCCGTCCAGGAGTACCGGATCGACACCGACGGGCTCGACGCGCGCCAACACGACGCGCTGGTAAGGGTGGAGGGCGTGCGGGCGAGCGTCGTGGAGTCCCGCTCGTGGACGCCGGACACGGGGGAGTACGCGCCCGCCGTCGAGGCGGTGGTGGGGACCTGCGCCCAGGTCGCCGCGTTCATCAAGTGGTCCGGGGGGTGCGTCGACGGCAGGGTGCTCCGCGTCCACCCGACCGACGTGCCCGCGGACTTCGACGCCCCGGCCGGGTTGCGGGCCCCGTTCGACCTGAAGGACGGCCGACGGGTCACCTTGACCGTGCCGCGGGAGCGGTTCTCTGTGGACGTGTACCAGCCCTCCGTGATCAGCTCGGGAACGCTCCTGATCCCGCCGTCCGCGCTCCCGGCCCGAGAGCTGGCCTCCGACACCACCTCGCTCTACCTCGTCACCGCCTCCGACCCCGCCACCGTCCGGGCCACCCTCGACGCCATCGGGGCCATCGCGCCGACCGCCGCCGTCGAGCCCGTCGGGATCGTCGTCGGCTCGCTGCACCAGCTGACCGTCATCCGCAGCCTCCTCGCCGCCGGCATGGTGCTCGGGCTGGTCGTCGGGGTCGCCGCGTTCGTCGTGTCGGTCGCCGACCGGGCGATGGAGCGCCGCGGGCAGGTCGCCGCGCTCGCCCTGCTGGGTGCGCGGGGCGGGACGCTGCGGCTGGCGCAGTGCGCGCAGGTCGTGCTGCCGCTCGGGGTCGGGCTCGGGGCGGCCGTCGTGACCGGGTGGCTGGCCGAGTCCAGCTATCTGATCACCGGCGGCGGGGCCGTGCACTGGGACTGGGCCGGGCTGCCGTTGCTGGTCCTCGCCGCGCTGGGGGTGCTCGTCGTCGGCGGGCTCGCCTCGATGCCGGTCGTGCGGCGGCACGTCGATCCGGAGCACATCCGGCGGGACTGACGGCCGACTCTTTCCGGGGGCCGGGCTCCCGGAAAGAGTCGGTGGGAAATCCGGTCCCGTCCCGCCGATGAGTTTTCCCGTCCGCCCCGGTCTTTCTCGTCGTACAGCGGTTCGCGTCAGGCGGGTCGCCCCCTGGAGAGAAGAGGTCGTCCCATGTCCGCCAGCCCCGCCGTCAAGGGTCCCGCCAGCTACTTCCCCACCATCGAGAAGAAGTACGGGCGTCCCGTCTCCGAGTGGTTCGGCGTCATCGAAGGGGCGCCCTTCGCCAAGCACATGGAGCTCGTACGCTGGCTCAAGGACGAGCACGGGCTCGGGCACGGGCACGCCAACGCCCTCGTCGCGTACGTCCTCGCCCGGGGCGAGTAGGACCGTGTGGGTCGCCATCCGACTCGACGTCCCCGGACCGTACCGCCGTCACCGACGGCCTGCCCTGAGAGAGCCGTATGAGTCGTGTGAGTCCTCCCGAGTGGCGCGAGCGTCTTCTCGTACGCGAGGACTCCGTGCGGCTCTCCTGCCGTGACTGGGGCCGGCCCGCGGCGTCGCCCTCCGGGCGGCCGGTTCTCCTGTTGCACGGGCTCGCCGGGCAGTCCGGCGAATGGGACGCGCTCGCCCGGCTCCTGCGGGCCGACGGGCATCACGTCGTCGCCCTCGACCAGCGCGGCCACGGCGCCAGCGAACGGCGGCCCGCCGACACCTCCCGCGCCGCGTACGTCGCCGACGTCCTCGCCGTACTCGACGATCCCGGCCTCGGCCTCGGGCCCGGTCCCGTCCTCATCGGGCAGTCCTACGGCGGGCACGCCGCCCTCCTCACCGCCGCCGCCCACCCCTCCCGGCTCGCCGCGGCCGTCCTCGTCGAGGCCGGGCCCCTCGGGACCGAGCCGGGCGTCGTCGACGAGATCGGGGGCTGGCTCCGGGCCTGGCCCGTGCCCTTCCCCTCCCGCGCCGCCGCCGCCTCCCATCTCGGCGGCGGTCCCGTGGGCGAGGGCTGGGCCGGCGGTCTCGAAGAGCGGGACGGCGGCTGGTGGCCCCGGTTCGACCCCGAGGTCATGGTCGCCTCGCTCGCCGAGAACGCCGGGCGCGACTGGTGGCCGGAGTGGGAGGCCGTCCGCGTCCCCCTCCTCGCCGTCCTCGGGCAGCACGGGATCATCCCGCCCGCCGACTACGAAGCGATGGCGGCCCGGCTGCCCGGGCCCGGGCTCCGCGGCGTCTCCCTCCCCGGCACCGGCCACGACCTGCACCTGGAGCGGCCCGAGGTGCTCCACCGCCTCGTCGCCGGGTTCCTCGCCGAGCTCGGGTGACGAGGCCCCCCGGCCCGGCTGCCCCGTCCCCGCTGCCCCCGCGCCTCACCCGGGCCATCCTGGTGACATGAGCAGAGGCGACAACGCGCGGCCCGGCAGGCTCGTCGGGGGCGGTGAGCGCCGGGCGCGGCTCGGGTTGCGGCATCGGCTGGCCCGGGACGCGCGGGCGGCGGCGGCCGAGGAGGTCGCGGACGCGCTGGTGGCGCTGCACGCGACGGACCCGGCGACGGTCTTCCTGGCGGCGGGCGCCCGGCTCGCGGACGGCCGGGACCCGGTGGCCGAGGTGGAGCGGGCGCTGTACGAGGAGCGGACGCTGACCCGGATGCACGGGATGCGGCACACCGTCTTCGTGGTGCCGTCCCCGCTCGCCGCCGCCGTCCACTCCTCCACCTCCGAGGCGGCGGCGGTCCGCGAACGGGCCGCTCTGGTCAAGCAGTTGGCGGCGGGCAGCGACTTCGACGCGGCCTGGCTGGCCGGGACCGAGCGGCTGGTGCTGGCGGAGCTGGCGCGGCGGGGCGAGGCGACGGGTGCCGAACTCGGTGACGCCGTACCGAGGTTGAGGGCCTCGTACGTGTACGGCGTCGGCACCGCGCAGGAGGGGCCGCAGCCGGTGTCCTCGCGGGTGCTGCGGGTCCTGGGCATGGAGGGCCGGATCGTGCGGGGCCGCCCGCAGGGGTCCTGGACGTCGAGCCGCTTCCGCTGGGCGCCCGCCCCGCCGCACGCCGAGGTCCCGGCCGCCGAGGCCCGTGCCGCGCTGGTGCGGCGCTGGCTGGCCGCGTACGGGCCGGCGACGGAGGCGGACCTGAAGTGGTGGACGGGGTGGAAGGTCACCGACGTGCGCCACGCGCTCGCCGCCGTCGGCGCGGAGCCGGTCGCCCTCGACGACGGGACCGTCGGGCACCTGCCGCCCGACGACCTCGATCCCGTACCGGAGGGTGCCGCCGGTCCCTGGGCGGCGCTGCTGCCCGCGCTCGACCCGACGCCGATGGGCTGGCAGTCCCGCGACTGGTACCTGGACCCGGCGCACCGGCCCGCCCTCTTCGACCGCAGCGGCAACATCGGGCCGACCGTCTGGTGGGACGGCCGGATCGTCGGCGGCTGGGCGCAGCGCCCGGACGGGACCGTGGCGCACCGGCTGCTCGCCGACGTGGGCGCCGAGGCGGTCCGCGCGATCGGGGCGGAGGCGGCGCGGCTCGCGGAGTGGGTGGGCGAGGTCCGGATCACGCCCCGGTTCCGCACCCCGCTGGAGCGGGAGCTTGCGGAGGGCGGCGCGCCGGGCTGAGCGGGCGGGGCGCCGAGGCGCCGTACAGGTGAGCTCCGGCGCGGTGTCGAGAATCCCCGCCCGGCTCCGACGTCTCCTGTGGAAGGGCCCGTCAGGGGCCGCTCGAAGACCTCAGTACGAGGAGGACGCCATGAAGTACCTGGTGATGGTGCAGGGCGCGCAGGCCGACTACGACGCCATGAAGGGGAAGCCGTCCGCGCACAGCCCGGCGTGGAGCGAGCGGGACCTGTCGGCGATGTTCGCGTACATGACCGCCGTCAGCGACGACCTGGCCGAGTCCGGCGAGCTCGTGGACGCGCAGGGGCTGGTCGAGCCGGCCAGGACCCGGTTCGTGACCGCGGACGCCGAGGGGCGGCCGGTCGTCACCGACGGCCCGTACGGGGAGACGAAGGAGGTGCTCGCCGGGTACTGGGTGCTGGACTGCGCGAGCCTGGAGCGGGTGACGGAGATCGCGGCCCGGGTGACGCGGTGTCCCGCGCCGGCCGGGGCGCCGGTCTTCCCGGTGGTGATCCGGC
Organism: Streptomyces sp. NPDC048659; assembly: GCF_040650575.1. Classification (NCBI taxonomy): domain Bacteria; kingdom Bacillati; phylum Actinomycetota; class Actinomycetes; order Kitasatosporales; family Streptomycetaceae; genus Streptomyces; species Streptomyces sp. NPDC048659. Next base: position 130,033 of record NZ_JBEZHM010000001.1, read on the forward strand.
AGATCGACGAGGGCGGCGCCGAGGTCCGCGGCGAGGCCGGTGGCGGGGGTACGGCTTGACGCCGGTGCCGGACGCCGGCGGCCGGGCGGTCGAGGACCTGCTGCGCCTGCACGCGCCGCAGGTCCTCGGCGCGCTCGTGCGCCGGTACGGGCACTTCGCCGCCGCCGAGGACGCCGTGCAGGAGGCGCTGCTCGCCGCCGCCCGGCAGTGGCCCGCGGAGGGGGTGCCGGGCAATCCGCGCGGCTGGCTGATCCGGGTGGCGGCCCGGCGCCTCACGGACGCGCTGCGGGCGGAGGAGGCGCGGGCGCGGCGGGAGGCGGCGGCCCGGCGGCTGGAGCCGCGCGAGCCGCGCGCGGCGCCCGCCGCCGACGACACCCTCACCCTCCTCTTCCTGTGCTGCGACCCGGCGCTCGCCCCGCCCGCCCAGATCGCGCTGACCCTGCGGGCGGTCGGCGGGCTGACCACGGCGGAGATCGCCCGCGCCCACCTCGTACCGGAGGCGACGATCGCCCAGCGGATCAGCCGGGCGAAGGCGCGGCTGCGGGCGAACGGCGCCGACCGGCCCTTCCGGCCGCCCGCCCCGCTCGACCGGGACGCGCGCCTGGCCTCGGTGCTCCAGGTGCTGTACCTGATCTTCAACGAGGGCTACACCGCCACCTCGGGCCCCGCCCTGCACCGCGCCGACCTGGCCCGGGAGGCGATCCGGCTGACCCGGGCGGTCCGCGCGCTGCTGCCCCGGGAGGGCGCGGTGACGGGGCTGCTGGCGCTGATGCTGCTCACCGAGGCGCGTGGTGCGGCGCGCACCGGCCCGGACGGCGAGCTGGTGCCGCTGGACGAGCAGGACCGCGGGCGCTGGGACCGGGCGGCGATCGCGGAGGGCACCGCCCTGGTCGCGGAGGCGCTGGCCGAGGGCCCGCCCGGGCCGTACCAGCTCCAGGCCGCGATCGCCGCCCTCCATGACGAGGCGGACCGCCCGGAGGCCACCGACTGGCCGCAGATCCTGGCCCTCTACGAGGTCCTGGTGACCAGGACACGGGATCCGATGGCGGAGCTCGGCCGGGTGGTCGCCCTCGCGATGGCCGAGGGCCCGGAGGCGGGGCTGGCCGCCCTGGCCGCCCTGGAACAGCGCCTGGAGCCGCGCCTGGCCGGGTCCCACCGGCTCCCCGCCGTCCGCGCCCACCTCCTCGAACGCACCGGCGCCCGCCGGGCCGCCGCCGACTCCTACCGCGCGGCGGCCGGGCGGACCCTCAGCCTGCCGGAGCGCCGCTATCTGCTGGCCCGCGCGGACCGTCTCGACCCGTGAGCGCCCGAGGCAATAAATCGGCGGATGCCATCCTTGGTCTTCGACAGGGCCCCGAGGCGGGGAGAAACGTACCCCCTGGGATCTCCCCCGAGATGTCCCCCCGGGGGATCCATGGAGGAGTGGTTGTGGAACTCGATCTCGCGGGCGCCGAGCTCAAGGCCGTGCTGAACCGGCTGCGCCGGGCCCAGGGGCAGATCTCCGGGGTGATCCGGATGATCGAGGAGGGACGCGACTGCGAGGAGGTCGTGACCCAGCTCGCCGCCGCCTCCCGGGCGCTGGACCGGGCCGGGTTCGCGATCATCGCGACCGGGCTCCAGCAGTGCCTGACCGACATCGACGACGGGCGCAAGACGGACGAGGACCGGGACCAGATGCGCGCCCGCCTGGAGAAGCTCTTCCTCTCCCTGGCCTGAGCCGCCGGCCGGGGCCCCGGCCCCCGCCCCCGTCGCCGCGCGGCTACGCGTCCGCGAGGCCCTTCAGGCGCTTGGCGATCTTCGCGAGGCGCTCGCCCTGGTGGCGGGCCGCCGCCAGGACGTTCTCCTCCGGGGCGCCGTTGCTGCCCGCGTGCGAGGTGCCGTAGGGGTTGCCGCCCGCCGCGTACACGGACGGGTCCGTGAAGCCGGGGGAGACGATGACCGAGCCCCAGTGGTGGAAGGTGTTGTAGAGCGCGAGCAGCGTCGACTCGTTGCCGCCGTGGGTGTTGTACGCGCTGGTGAAGGCGGTCGCCGGCTTGTCGGCCAGGATGCCCTGCTGCCAGAGGCCGCCCGCCGTGTCGATGTACTGCTTGAGCTGGGCCGCGACGTTGCCGAAGCGGGTCGGCGAGCCGAGCGCGTACGCGTCCGCCCACTCCAGGTCCGCCAGCGTCGCCACCTCCACGTCGGCGGTCGCCTCGACGTGGGCGCGCCAGGCCGGGTTCGCGTCGATGGCCGTGTCGGGGGCCAGTTCGGGGACCCGGCGCAGCCGGACCTCGGCGCCCGCCTTCTCCGCGCCCTCGGCGACCGCCTGGGCGAGCTGGTGCACGTTTCCGGTGGACGAGTAGTAGATGACGGCGACCTTGGCGGACATGGCGGGCTCCCTCGGATCGAGACAGGCGGGTGAGGCGTAGGCGGTGAGCGGTGAGCAGTAAGTGGTGAGCGGTGAGCGGCGGATCAGCCGTAAGCGGATCGCTTTCCGCTTCGATGCCCCGAGGCTAAGCGGACAGCTATCCGATTCGCAAGAGGGGCGTTATGCTCATGGCCTGGAACGGACCGAGGGGGAAACGCGCCACCAGGGAGGCAGCCGCAGATGAGCACGAGGAATCCGCAGGCCGGAGACGAGTCGGCGCCGCTGCTCACCCTGCTGCCGATCGCGGGGGGCCCGCCGCCCGAGCGCGCCGACGCCGCCCGCAACCGGCGCAAGATCCTCGACGCCGCCGCCCGGATCGTCGCCGAGCAGGGCCCCGAGGCCGTCACCATGAACCAGGTCGCGCACGCCAGCTGTATCGGCGTCGGGACCGTCTACCGCCGCTTCGGCGACGTCGCCCAACTGCTCCTGGCGCTGCTCGACGACCGCGAGCGGCAGTTCCAGGAGGCGTATCTGAGCGGCCCGCCCCCGCTCGGTCCCGGCGCCCCCGCCGGCGAGCGGCTCGACGCCTTCCTCGACGCGCTCGTCGACCGCTCCGTCGAGCAGCGCGAGATCCTGTTCGCCGCGCAGACCGCCGGGCCCGTGGCCCGCTACGGCAACGGCGCCTACCTCGCGATGCACCTGCACCTGACCCTGCTGCTCGGCGAGGCCCGCCCAGGCGCCGACGGCCCGCTCCTCGCGCACCTGCTCCTCGCGCCCTTCTCGCCGAGCCTGGTCCACCACCTGTCGGTGGACCGGGGTGTCCCGGCCGCCGAGCTCAAGGCCGGGATGCGGGAGTTGATCCGGCTGCGCGGCGACGAAGGACGCTGAGCCCGGGTCCGCCGCCCGGACGGCGGTGGACCGGCGGGCCGCCCGGCGCGCACGATCATCGCCATGACCACGCATCCCATGGCCACGCGTCCCATGACCCCGTACGCCAAGACCACGTATCTGCTCCTGCACGGCTATGAGAACCACCGCCCGCCCGGCCACTGGCACCACTGGCTCGCGGGCGCCCTGCGCGAGCGCGGCCACGAGGTGCGCTACCCGCAGCTCCCCGAGCCCGACGCGCCCGTGCTCGGGGACTGGCTGGACACCCTGGAGGAGCACGGACGGCGGCCCGCCGAGGGCGAGTTCGTGGTCGTCGCGCACAGCCTGGGCGTGCTGCTGTGGCTGCGCGCCGCGGCGGCCGGGCGGGTGCCGGACGCGGACCGGGTGCTGCTCGTCGCGCCGCCCTCCCCCGCCGTCACCGCCTCCGTCCCCGAGATCGCCGGCTTCGCGGACGGGCTCGACCTCGCCTCCGTACCGCTGAAGGCGCCCGCCCGGCTGGTCTGGGCCGCCGCCGACCCGTACTGCCCCGAGGGCGCCGCCCACCACTACGCGGGCCCGCTCGGGCTCGACACGGACGAGGTGCCGGGCGGCGCCCACCTCACCCCCGACTCGGGGTACGGGGCCTGGCCCTCGGTCCTGGAGTGGTGCGAGAACCCTGCCACGCGGGTGGGCGCCAACCGATAACCCCTGTCCGCGCGGTGGGGCCCGGCCCTATCGTCGGGCGGATGCGCCCCCACCACGACACCGCCCCGCACACCGAGGGCCTGCTCGACGTCGGCGACGGCAACCACGTCTACTGGTCCGTCGCCGGCAACCCCGAGGGCAAGCCCGCGCTCGTCGTGCACGGCGGGCCGGGCTCCGGGTCCTCGCCCGGGGCCCGCCGGGTCTTCGACCCCGAGCGCTACCGGATCGTCCAGTTCGACCAGCGCGGCTGCGGGCGCTCCACCCCGCACGCGAGCGACCCGGCCGCCGACCTGTCCGTGAACACCACCGCCCACCTGGTCGCCGACATGGAACGGCTCCGGAGCCACCTCGGCGTCGACCGCTGGCTGCTCCACGGCGGCTCCTGGGGCTCCACCCTGATCCTGGCGTACGCGCTGGCCCACCCCGAGCGGGTCACCGAGATCGTCCTCGCCGCCGTCACCACCACCCGCCGCTCCGAGACCGCCTGGCTCTACGGGGGCGTCGGCCGCTTCTTCCCCGAGGCCCACGAGCGCTTCCTGGCGGGCGCCGGGCCGGGCGGGGCCGGGGACCCGGTCCGGGCGTACGCGGCGCTGATGGACGACCCGGACCCCACTGTGCGGGAGCGGGCGGCGGCCGACTGGTGCGCCTGGGAGGACGCCGTCCTGTCGATGGAGGGCCAGGGCACCCCGTACACCGACCGGGTCGACCGGACCCGGCTCGCCTTCGTACGGATCTGCGCGCACTACTTCGCGCACGGCGCCTTCCTGGAGGAGGGCGTCCTGATCCGGGAGGCGCACCGGCTGGCCGGCATCCCCGGCGTCCTGGTGCACGGCCGGCTCGACATGGCCGGGCCGCTCACCACCGCCTGGGAGCTGGCCCGCGCCTGGCCGGACGCGGAACTGCGGGTGGTGGAGGGGGCCGGGCACCTGGGCGGCGCCGAGACCCGCGCGCACGTGGTCGCCGCCCTCGAACGCTTCGCAAAGGGGTGAACCACCGCGCGGGCGGGGCGGGCGGGCGCGATGATCCGGACATGAGCCCCGAGATCCACCTCGCCCAGCAGCCCGAGGCCGACGAGCTGCTCGGCCGCTCCCCGCTCGCCGCGCTGGTCGGGATGCTGCTCGACCAGCAGGTGCCGATGGAGTGGGCGTTCTCGGGCCCGTACACGATCGCGACCCGGATGGGCCGCGACGACCTGGACGCGCACGAGATCGCCGCCCAGGACCCGGAGGCGTTCGCCGCGCTGCTCTCCACGAAGCCCGCCGTGCACCGCTACCCGGGCTCGATGGCCCAGCGGATCCAGCAGCTGTGCCGCTTCCTCGTCGACACGTACGGGGGCGACGCCGAGGCCGTCTGGCGGGACGCGGCGACCGGGGCGGAGCTGCTCGCGCGGCTGGAGGCGCTGCCGGGCTTCGGCGAGCAGAAGGCCCGGATCTTCCTGGCGCTGCTCGGCAAGCGGTACGGGGTGCGGCCCAAGGGCTGGCGGGAGGCGGCGGGCCCGTACGGCGAGGCGCACTGCTACCGCTCGGCCGCCGACATCACGGGGCCGGAGTCGCTGGCGAAGGTGCGGGCCCACAAGCAGGAGATGAAGGCCGCCGCCAAGGCCGCCAAGGCGGCCGGAACGGCCCCGGCCCGGGGGACCGCCCAGGCGTCCGAGTCGGCCACCGGCGCTCCGCCTGCCGGGACGGTGCCGTCCGGTAAACGGACGCGGGCCGCCGCGAAACCCCGCGAAACGGACGGGAATTGATAACTCCGCATGTCAATCCTGTTCAACCTGACATGAATTGCGCCAGATCTGTTCACAGAATCCACCACACAAAGCTAACTTCCCTTCCACCTCGTACGAATCGGGAAGGACTTCTGTGAACGCAACCCAGCGCAGAGCCGCCGCCGTTCTGGCCGCCGCCGCACTCGCCACCCCGCTGGTGATCGCCGCCCCCGCAACCGCAACCCCCGACCCCGGGGCCTCGGCCGCCCGCGACGCCGCCAAGCTGGCGAAGAAGCTGGTCCGCGAGACGTCCGCGAAGGACGCCTACAAGCACCTCCAGAAGTTCCAGGCGATAGCCGACTCGGCCGGCGGCCACCGCGCGGCCGGCAGCCTCGGCCACGACGCCTCCGCCGCGTACGTGTACACGCAGCTCAAGAAGGCCGGCTACGCCGTCACCTACCAGAAGTTCGACTTCCAGTACACGGAGACCCTCGCCGAGAAGGCCAAGGTCCTCTCCCCCACCGCCCGTGACCTCGACATCAAGGCGATGACCTACACCAAGTCGACCCCGGTCGGCGGCGTGCAGGCCGAGCTCGCCGCCGTCCCGGTCGACGCGGACGGCACCACCGGCTGCGAGCCGGGCGACTTCGCCGCCGGCGCCTTCACCGGCAAGATCGCGCTCATCAAGCGCGGCGGCTGCACCTTCGCCGTCAAGCAGCAGAACGCGGGCGCGGCCGGCGCCGTCGGCGCGATCATCTACAACAACACCGAAGGCGCCCTCTCCGGCACCCTCGGCGGTCCCGGCCTCCCGGGCACCCCGGTCGGTGGCCTCTCCCAGGCCGAGGGCGAGGCGCTCGCCGCCGACCTCGCCAAGGGCCCGGTCAAGCTCTCCTTCGAGATCCGCCAGCTCCAGGAGAAGCGTTCCACCAACAACGTCATCGCGGAGACCGTCGGCGGCAACGCCGCCAACACCGTGGTGCTCGGCTCGCACCTCGACTCCGTCACCGCCGGCCCCGGCATCAACGACAACGGCTCCGGCTCCGCCGGTCTCCTCCAGACCGCCCTGGAGCTCGCCAAGTCGAAGGACAAGGTCCGCAACAAGGTCCGCTTCGCCTGGTGGTCCGCCGAGGAGAACGGCCTGCTCGGCTCCGAGCACTACGTCGCGAACCTGAGCGAGCTCGGCAAGAAGGAGATCAAGCTCTACCTGAACTTCGACATGATCGCCTCGCCGAACTACGGGCTCTTCGTCTACGACGGCGACGACTCCGACGCGACGGGCGCGGGCGCCGGCCCCGAGGGCTCCGCCCAGCTGGAGCGCGACATCAACGACTTCCTCGACGGGCGCGGCATCCCGCACGAGGGCACCGACTTCACCGGGCGCTCCGACTACGGCCCGTTCGTCGACGCGGGCATCGCCTCCGGCGGCACCTTCACCGGCGCCGAGGGTGTCAAGACCGCCGGTCAGGCCGCGAAGTTCGGCGGTCAGGCGGGGGTGGCCTACGACGTGAACTACCACGCCAAGGGCGACAACCTGTCGAACATCAACATGACGGCCTTCGACATCAACATCGACGTCATCGCCAACGCCGTGGGCACCTACGCCCACGACATCAGCTCGCTGAAGCGCCCCGTCGTCTCCGTCCCGACCACCGGCGACGCCGGCAGCGGCGGCGGTCTGCACGCCGACCACGACGAGGTCACCTCGTAAGCCTCACCGCTTGCGGCGCGCGGTCCCGAACAGCGACCGGGAGATCTCCCGGCCCAGCTGGGTCCCGATCGACCGCGCGAGGGACTTGAACATCCCACTGCCGACGACCTGTTCGGTGAGCGAGGGCTCCTCCTTCTGCCGGGGAGCCCTCGCCGTCTCCTTCGCGGCGGCCTTCTCCTCGGCCGCCCGCAGCGCCGCCTCCTCCGCCGCCCGCTGCTCGGCCGTCAGCTTCTCGTACGCCGACTCGCGGTCCACCGGCTCCGCGTACCGCCCGTACAGCGGCGAGGACCTCACCGCCGCGTCCAGGTCCGCCGCCGGGACCGGTCCCATCAGCGACCGCGGCGCCCGCAGCCGGGTCGCCGCCACCGGGGTCGGGGCGCCCTTCTCGCTCAGCACCGTGATCACCGCCTCGCCCGTGCCGAGCCCGGTCAGCACCTCCTCCAGGTCGTACGGCGAGTTCGGGAAGGTCCGCACGGTCGCCTTCAGCGCCTTGGCGTCGTCCGGGGTGAACGCCCGCAGCGCGTGCTGGACCCGGTTGCCGAGCTGCGCCAGCACGTCCGCCGGGACGTCCTTCGGGGTCTGCGTCACGAAGAACACCCCGACGCCCTTGGACCGGATCAGCCGCACCGTCTGCGTGATCGACTCCAGGAACGCCTTCGAGGCCCCGTTGAACAGCAGGTGCGCCTCGTCGAAGAAGAAGACCAGCTTCGGCTTCTCGACGTCGCCGACCTCCGGCAGGTCCCCGTACAGATCCGCGAGCAGCCACATCAGGAAGGTCGAGAACAGCTGCGGCTTGTCCTGCACGGCCGCCAGCTCCAGTACGGAGACGATCCCGCGCCCGTCCGGCGCCGTGCGCAGGAACTCGCTCGTGTCGAACTCCGGCTCCCCGAAGAAGCCGCCCGCGCCCTGCTGCTCGAAGGCCGTGATCGCCCGCAGGATCACCCCGGCGGTCACCGTCGAGAGCCCGCCGATCCCCTTCAGCTCCGCCTTGCCCGGGTCGGAGACGAGGAAGGCCACCACCGCCCGCAGGTCCTTCAGGTCGTAGAGCTCCAGGCCCTTCGCGTCGGCGTAGTGGAAGATCAGGCCGAGCGACTGCTCCTGCGTCTGGTTCAGCTGGAGCACCTTCGACAGCAGCACCGGGCCGAAGCTGGTCACGGTCGCGCGCACCGGGATGCCGGGGCCGGTGCCGCCGAGCCCGTAGAACTCGCAGGGGAAACCGGCCGGCGTCCACTCCTGCCCCACCTGCGCCGCCCGCTCCCGGACCTTCTCGCCGTCCGCGCCCGGCGCCGAGATCCCCGAGACGTCGCCCTTGATGTCGGCGAGGAAGACCGGCACCCCGTTCGCCGAGAGCTGCTCCGCGATCAGCTGGAGCGTCTTCGTCTTGCCGGTGCCGGTCGCGCCCGCGACCAGCCCGTGCCGGTTGAGCACGGTCAGCGGGATGCGGATCGGCGCGTCCGGGTGACAGGCGCCGTCCCAGAGCAGGGCCCCCAGATCGAGTGCCGCGCCGTCGAAGGCGTACCCGGCGGCGATCGGCGCCCAGGGCTGCTCGCTCACGCTCATGACGGACCCCTGTCCCGATTGCATGCTGTTTCACCCGGTTTCGCCCCAGCATCGCACCGCGCCCGCGTGGCTGCGCTGGTAGCCGCTCGCCCGGTAGGCTTTCCGTGTGATCTTCAAGCGCATCGGTAACGGAAAGCCGTATCCCGACCACGGCCGGGAAAGCACCCGGCAGTGGGCGGACGTCGCCCCGCGCCCGGTCCGCCTCGATCAGCTGGTGACGACCAAGGGCCAGCTGGACCTGGAGACCCTGCTCGCCGAGGACTCGACCTTCTACGGCGACCTCTTCGCGCACGTCGTGAAGTGGCGGGGCGACCTCTACCTGGAGGACGGACTGCACCGCGCGGTCCGCGCCGCGCTCCAGCAGCGCCAGGTGCTGCACGCCCGCGTGCTGGAGATGGACTGACCCTCCGGGCCGCCCCCGGTCCCTCCCGGCTGATCCTTTCGGGGCCTCTTCGCCCCCATCCGGACGCGATCACATGATCATCCAGTAGGCATCCCCCGGAGCCCGCATTACGCTGCGCTCATGAGCATGCTCACTCCCCCTGGAATGGGCGGGAAGTACCGCATCACGGGCGATGTCTACCCACGGATGCGCCGCCCCCACCGCCGGCGCAGGATCGTCCTCGGAGCCGCGGCCGGAGCGCTCGTGCTCGGCGCGGCGGGATGGGGGACGCTCCAGCTGATCGACGTCTTCACCGGCGGCGACGGCAGGACCACCACCGCCGCCGGGAAGCAGGCCGACTGCAAGCCCGCACCCCAGGTCACCGTGCCGCCCCCGGCCGCCGCCCTGCCCAAGCCCGGCCAGATCACGGTCAACGTCTACAACGCGACCCCGCGCGCGGGGCTCGCCAAGACGACCGCGGACGAGCTGAAGAAGCGCGGCTTCGCCATCGGCAAGGTGGGCAACGCCCCCGCCGCGTACGACAAGAAGGTCCCCGGCGCCGGAATGCTGCTCGGCGCGCCCGGGGCGGCCAAGGGCGGCTTCTCCGTGCTCGGCACCCAGCTCAAGGGCGCCACGACAAAGGTCGACGCCCGCACCACGGCGGACATCGACCTCATCATCGGCACTGCTTTCAAGACCCTGGACCCGAAGGCGGCGGCGGACGCCGCCCTCGTGGCCCTCGCCAAGCCCAAGCCCGCCGCCGCGCGCTGCTAGCGCGGGCGGGACGGGACGGGACGGACCCGGCGGCGGGACCGCCAGGCTCTAGCCTGCGGTCCCGTACATCCGGTCGCCCGCGTCGCCCAGACCCGGCACGATGTAGCCGTGCTCGTTGAGCCGCTCGTCGACCGAGGCCGTCACCACGGTCACCGGCGTGCCCGCCAGCTCGCGCTCCATGACGGCGACGCCCTCCGGCGCGGCCAGCAGCACGACCGCGGTCACGTCGTCCGCGCCGCGCTTGATCAGCTCCTGGATCGCCGCCACCAGCGTGCCGCCGGTCGCGAGCATCGGGTCCAGGACGTACACCTGGCGGCCGGACAGGTCCTCCGGCATCCGCGTGGCGTACGTGGACGCCTCCAGCGTCTCCTCGTTCCGGATCATGCCGAGGAAGCCCACCTCGGCCGTCGGCAGCAGCCGCACCATGCCGTCGAGCATCCCGAGGCCGGCCCGCAGGATCGGCACCACCAGCGGACGCGGGTACGAGAGCTTCACACCGGTCGTCGGCGTGACGGGGGTCTCGATGTCGACCTGCTCGGTCCGCACGTCCCTGGTCGCCTCGTAGGCGAGCAGGGTGACCAGCTCGTCGGCGAGCCGGCGGAAGGTCGGGGAGTCCGTGCGCTTGTCGCGCAGCGTGGTGAGCTTGTGGGCGACCAGCGGGTGATCGACGACGTGGAGACGCATGCCTCCACAGTAGCCGGGACTGGCGTCGAACCACGCCGCCGAGGGAAGGTGGGGACACAGGTACCGGACCTAAGTCCTGGGTGGTGACCCATGCCCGACCTGGAAGGAAAGCCCGGCGGACCGGCTCCCGACGAGGAGGCCCGACCGGAGACCGACGCGGAGCGCCGCAGACGCCGCGCGCAGTTCCTGCGCGAGCTGCACGAGGCCAAGGCGCTGCGCGACCGCGTCCAGCCCCGGCGCGCCCGCGCCGCGCGGATGCGTCAGGCCATGCGTATGCGCACATTCCGCTGGTGACGCGTGCGCCCCTCTTTGCGCCGGGGTCGCACGCCCGCCCGATCGATGTGTCGTTCAGACTGATGCACGACGCAAGAGCCGAAGACCTCTCCTGCGGCGTCCGTTTCTGCCACGATGCCGATTGGGCGGGGCATTCAGGGCGCGCCGCCGGATCGTCACACCTCTGATCAGTGGGAGAGTCAGGTGTACTTCGCCGCACTGCTCGCGCGCACCGAAGACGGGTGGGAAGCGAGCGATACAGAGCTCGACAGTGTGGAGACCCTGTCGGACATCGCCGATCTGGCCCGGGAGGCCGCGGCGGACGACAGCGAGACCGTGATCGTGTTCATCGAGCAGGAGGACGCGTGGTTCGGCGTCGTCCGCGTCGACGGCGAGGACGACCCGCGGGTCTTCGTCTCGAACGCGGCCGCGGCGGCCCGGTCCTCCTACGGGGAGATCCTCACCTCGGAGATCCTCGGCGACGACCCGCGCGACGCTGACACCGATGTGGACGCGCTGGACCTGGACGGCACGGAGGACGGCGAACCCCTCGTCGCCTCGGCCGCCGAGGACGGCGAGGACGACGGGGACGCCGCCGTGCCCGCGGCCCCCGTCGGCGACCGGCAGATCCTGGCCGACCTGGGGCTCTCCGAGCGGGAGCTGCTCGCCCTCGACGGGGACGCCCTGTCCACGATCGCGGACGTCCTCGGCGCCGGGGAAGTCCTGGAGGCCGTGCGCTAGTGCCCCTGGCGACGACGGAAGGCCCCGGCGCGGGCGCCGATCCCGTACGGGACCCCTGGCGGGACCCGATGCGGCTGGCCCTCGCCGAGGCGGACAGGGCCGCGCTGGCCGGTGACGTACCGGTCGGCGCGGTCGTGCTCTCCCCGGACGGCACGGTCCTGGCGCTCGGTCACAACGAGCGCGAGGCGACCGGCGACCCGACGGCCCACGCGGAGGTCCTCGCGCTGCGGCGGGCGGCCCGGGAGACCGGCGAGTGGCGGCTGACCGGCTGCACGCTCGTGGTGACCCTGGAGCCGTGCGTGATGTGCGCGGGCGCACTCGTCCAGTCGCGGGTCGAACGGGTGGTCTTCGGCGCCTTCGACGAGAAGGCGGGCGCGACGGGCTCGCTGTGGGACCTGGTGCGGGACCGGCGGCTCAACCACCGCCCCGAGGTGATCCACGGGGTGCTGGAGGAGGAGTGCTCCCGGCAGCTCACCGCGTTCTTCCGCGACCGCTGAGCCCTCGCCGAGCGCCCCGCCGAGCCCCCGCCGTCCCCCTGCCGACCCCCGAGTGGCACCCCTTCCCACCTGCGCGGACTTATGGATTTCAGTCCAGGGCTCCTTTGGGCTAAGCTCTCTCTCGGTAGCGTGTCCGAGCGGCCGAAGGAGCTCGCCTCGAAAGCGAGTGTGGGGAAACTCACCGAGGGTTCAAATCCCTCCGCTACCGCCAGGAAACCTCCCCGGACTTCGGTCCGGGGAGGTTTTTGCTTGCCCGCCCGGCCCGCCGCCGCATCCGGCTTGATGTCATGCACCTGACAATCACATACGAGCTGATGAGGGATTAGGACGGGGGGAGCGGCATCGGGGGGACAAGCCGCTCCCCCCGATGAGAACCGGTCCTGCAAGTCCTGCGCCGCAGTCAGGGGGGAAGCTCGCGGCGCGGACCCCGCAGTGAGGGCCGGTTCCTCCGCCCTTCGGATTCCTGCCAGATCCGCCGGGCTTGAGACCAATACTGCTCCTCCGCCACCCTTCCGGACGGCGGCAAAAGGCCCCGATCGCAGGGCCCTTGGTCCATAAAGGACCCGTGAGGAGGGCCTGGGCTAGACTCGGCGACCGCGCGGGCGGCGGAGGCCAGGGAAGCCAGGGGAGGGCGGAGCGAATGGCGCAGGCGAAGAAGATCGCACTGTACGTGGTCATGGCCTTCGTGCTGTACACGATCATCACGTCCCCGGCCCGGGCGGCGGACCTCGTCCAGGTAGGGTTCGAGGGCATATCGAGCGCAGCGCAGGGCATCGGCCAGTTCATGACCGAGCTCGTCAACTAGTCCCGGGAGTGCCGTCGTGATCCGCCATCTGGTCCTCTTCAAGCTCAACGACGGCGTGCGACGGGACGAGCCGCGCGTGGTGGCCGGTGTCGAGGCGTTCCGCGCGCTCGGCTCGCAGATCCCGGAGCTGCGCTTCTGGGAGTGCGAGTGGAACATCTCCGACCGCCCGATCGCGTACGACTTCGCGATCAACTCGGCGGTCGAGGACGCGGACGCGCTCAAGGTCTACCTGGAGCACCCCGCGCACCAGGCCGGCGTGGCCCAGTGGCGCGAGTTCGCGACCTGGGTGATCGCCGACTACCCCTTCGAGGGCTGAGCCGCACCACCGCTCCGACCCCTTCTCCTACGGGCCCCCCGCCGAGCTTCGGCGGGGGGCCCGAGGTTTTACCCGCCCAACTTGCCCTCAACACGTGGTTATACGGTGCTTGCACACAGTGGACATGTCTTGTGATGCTATGACCGCTTTTGACGGATTGAGTCGATCGAAGTTGACATGAAGGGGTGGCGTGAACGTGCCGGCCAGTACAGCGCCTCAAGTCCCGCCCCAGAACGAGGCCGGGGCAGCCCCGGAGCCCCCGCGCCCCCGCCCCCAGAGCACCCGGGGCGCCGACACCCGCGCCCTGACCCAGGTGCTGTTCGGGCAGCTCAAGAACCTGGAACCGGGCAGCACCGAGCACCACCGGGTGCGCGGCGCCCTCATCGAGGCCAACCTGCCGCTGGTGCGCTACGCCGCCGCCCGCTTCCGCTCCCGCAACGAGCCGATGGAGGACGTCGTCCAGGTCGGCACCATCGGCCTGATCAACGCGATCGACCGCTTCGACCCCGACCGGGGCGTGCAGTTCCCGACCTTCGCGATGCCGACCGTCGTCGGCGAGATCAAGCGCTACTTCCGCGACAACGTGCGCACGGTCCACGTCCCCCGCCGCCTCCACGAGCTGTGGGTGCAGGTCAACGGGGCCACGGAGGACCTCACCACGGCCCACGGGCGCTCCCCCACCACCGCCGAGATCGCCGAGCGGCTGAAGATCGGCGAGGACGAGGTGCTGGCCTGCATCGAGGCCGGCCGCTCGTACCACGCGACCTCCCTGGAGGCCGCCCAGGAGGGCGACGGGCTCCCCGGGCTGCTCGACCGGCTCGGCTACGAGGACCCGGCGCTGGCCGGGGTGGAACACCGCGACCTCGTACGGCACCTGCTCGTCCAGCTCCCCGAGCGCGAGCAGCGGATCCTGATGCTGCGCTACTACAGCAACCTGACCCAGTCCCAGATCAGCCAGGAGCTCGGGGTCTCGCAGATGCACGTGTCAAGGCTCCTCGCCCGGAGCTTCGCCCGGTTGAGATCCGCAAACAGGATCGAAGCGTAGCTGGGACGGGTAGACCGTTTCAGAGCAGTTTTTCAGCGGCCCAAATGCCGCACACCCCTTGTTTCCTGCGGATATTCACCCTGTACTTGTCGACAAGTCACTACAGCGTGTTGCCGACATGTGACATTCTGCAGAAACCGAGTTTGCCGCGGCCCCGCCTCCGGTATTCAGGTGGAGGCTGCGTTCCTCAGATGGTCGTGGCCGACACGACCGTCCGCGACCTCAAGGGGGTGGCATGTCCGCAGAACAGGGCAGCTCGAAGGTGCTCACGCTCACGCCCATGCCCGCGTCCGTGCCGACGCCCGCCGCCGCTCCGACGGCCGGCCCGGTGTCCACCGCCACGGCGACGGCCGTGCCCGTCCAGACGACGGCGCAGGCCGCCGCGGACGCGGCGCCCGCCGGGACCGACGAGCCCCTCCTCCCCCCGCCGGCCGTGACGCCGGGGGCGCTCGACACCCGCACCCTCTCGCGCTCCCTCTTCCTGCGCCTGCGCGCCTTGGACGACGAGGGCGTCGCCGCGGACAGCCCGGAGCGGACCTACGTCCGCGACACCCTCATCGAGCTCAACCTCCCCCTCGTGCGCTACGCGGCGGCCCGCTTCCGCTCGCGCAACGAGCCGATGGAGGACATCGTCCAGGTCGGCACCATCGGCCTGATCAAGGCGATCGACCGCTTCGACTGCGAACGCGGCGTGGAGTTCCCGACCTTCGCGATGCCGACCGTCGTCGGCGAGATCAAGCGCTTCTTCCGCGACACCTCCTGGTCCGTCCGCGTCCCGCGCCGTCTCCAGGAACTCCGCCTCGCCCTCACCAAGGCCAGCGACGAGCTCGCGCAGAAGCTCGACCGCTCCCCCACCGTGCCCGAACTGGCCGCAGTGCTCGGGGTGTCGGAGGAGGACGTCGTCGACGGCCTCGCCGTGGGCAACGCGTACACCGCCTCCTCGCTCGACTCCCCGTCGCCCGAGGACGACGGCGGCGAGGGCTCCCTGGCGGACCGCCTCGGCTACGAGGACACCGCCCTGGAAGGTGTCGAGTACCGCGAGTCGCTGAAGCCGCTGCTCGCCAAACTCCCGCCCCGCGAGCGGCAGATCATCATGCTCCGCTTCTTCGCGAACATGACCCAGTCGCAGATCGGCGAGGAGGTCGGCATCTCCCAGATGCACGTCTCCCGGCTGCTCACCCGCACCCTGGCCCAGCTCCGCGAGGGCCTGATCGCCGACTGACGCTTCATTTCTGACGGCTCGTCAGCCACACTGCTGTCCATGGTCAGCGCGTGGCGAAGGAAGCGGCCGGGACTCGTGGTGCTCGCGCTCTGCCTCGGCGGAGCGCTCACCGCCTGCGGATCGGGCACGGACGACGAGGGGTACGCGGCGGTCGGCGCCGGCTCCTCCCCCAAGGGCGCGGTCCCGCCCAGCGGCACGGTCACCCTGGTCCCCCTGGACCCCGGCTCCCCGTCCGGCACGTCCGGAACCTCCCCCGGAACCTCCGCCGCCGCGCCGGGCACGACGACGGCGCCGCCGCCGCGGACCCGCACTCCGGGCGGATCGGGCACAGGCACAAGCGGCACGAGCGGCACGGGTGGCACCAACGGCACCGGCGGCACGACGGGCACACCGTCCACGACCGCCCCCGCGGCCACGCCGAAGCCCACACCCCCCGTGAACCCCCCGGGCACCACACCTCCACCCAGTACGACTCCCCCCGGTACGACTCCCCCGCCCGCCCCCGCCGCGCTCACCCTCTCCGCGCCCACGCTCGCGGACACGGACCGCCGCTGGTGCGAGAGCGTGACCGTCACCATCCGCAACACCGGTGGCACGGCGACCCGTTCGGGCACGGTGGCGTTCGCGACGCACATCATCGGCGCGCTCGGCGTGGACTGGGCCACGGTCCGCTCCAGCCAGCCGCTGCCCGCGCCGATCGGCCCCGGAGCGGCCCGTACCCAGACCTACACGGTGTGCGTGGAGTCCTGGCGGGTGCCGCTGGGGATGCGGGTCGACACGAGGAGCGTCACGGCCTCATGGCGGTGAGCAGCGCCCCGGCGAACTCCTCCGGGTGCTCCACACACCCGAGGTGCCCGCCGGGGAAGGCGGCCGTGGCCGCGCCCGTCAGCTCCGCGATCCGGCGCGCGGGCCCGACCAGCGCCTCCTGACCGTCCGACACCCGCCCGACGCCCAGGACCAGCTTCCCGGCGGCGGCGCGCAGCCCGTCGAGGTCGGGGGCCGAGGAGGAGAAGGGGCACAGGACGTGCTCCAGGAAGACGGGCATGTTGGCGGCCATGCGGGAGGCCATGGGGCGTACGGAGGCGGGCAGTTCGCGGTGCCCGCCCGCGCCCTCGGGCCGCCGCCCGTCGGGTGTCTCGGCGAACCGGGCCATGGCCGCGCCGAGCCCGCGCGTACGGTGCAGGGCGCGCACCTCGGCGAAGTGGGCGCGGTACGGGCCGGGGTCGGCGAGCAGTTCCACCAGGGGCGGCTCGTGGGCGACGACGCGGCGCAGCCGGCCCGGGTGGGCGGCGAGCAGGGCGAGGGCGACGATCGCGCCGGAGCTGCTGCCGAAGACGTACGCGGTGTCGCCCTCCGGAACGACCGCGTCGAGGACGGCGCGGGCGTCCTCGGCCCACTCCTCGACCCGCTGGTCGGCGGGCGGCCCGTCGAGCGGGCTGCGGGAGAGGCCGCGCTGGTCGTAGGAGACGACGGTGTGCCCGGCGGCGGCCAGCGGGTCCGCCATCCCCTCGTAGAGCCCGGCGTCACCGGCCCCGCCGGGTATGAGGAGCAGGACGGGGCCGCTGCCGCGGGTCTCGTAGCGGAGGGTGGCGCCGGGGACGCGCAGGACGTGGGCGGCGGGGTTCATGACCAGTTCTCCAGGAGGCGGTGGAGGGCGTCGAGGGAGCGCGCCCAGGAGTCGTCGACGGGCCGGGCGGCGTGGAAGCCGCCGCTCAGCTCGATGTGGATGTAGCCGTGGAAGGCGGCGCGCAGCAGGCGCCCGGCGTCGGTGAGTTCGGGTTCGGCGAGCCCGTAGCCGCGGAGCATCCCCTGGGTGAGCTCGACGCTGCGCAGCACGACGGCGGGGTCGGTGATCTCCTCGGGCTCGATGCGCTGCTGGGTGGCGGCGTAGCGGCCGGGGTGGGCGAGGGCGTAGCCGCGGTACGCGTCGGCGAAGGCGACGAGGGCGTCCTTGCCGGAGCGCCCGGCGACGGCGGCGCCGATGGCCTCGTTCATCTCGGCGGAGGCGTGGAGGGCGAGGCGGACGCGGAGTTCGCGGAGGTTCCTGATGTGCGAGTAGAGGCTCGCGTCCTTGACGCCGAAGCGGCGGGCGAGGGCGGAGACGGTGACCTTGTCGAGGCCGTCCGAGTCGGCGAGCTCGGCCGCGGCCTGGACGAGACGGTCGACGGTGACGCCGGCGCGGACCATGCGCGGGCTCCTTCCTAGGGGATCTAGGCTAGAACCTAGCACCCCTAGGTTGGGCGGAGCCGGGGATTTCTCAGGCGCCGGTGTTCCCGCTGGAGCAGTTCCGCTGGTAGTTGCCCGGCGCCTCGCCGAGGAACGGCATGTCCACCAGCCCTTCCAGGCAGTCGCCGACGGTGGCGTGGCCGCTGCCGCCGCCGAAGTCACGGTGGTCGTCGTCGGCGTGGGCGGGCGCCGCGAGGGAGGCGGCGGCGAGGGCGAGGAGGAGGGCCGTGACGGCCCGCTTCTTGATGTTCACGGCCGGGCCAACGACCCACGCGACCGGCCCGTCACTCGGAATGACCCACCTGGAGGTGCCGCCGCAGCAGGACGTTCGCGTCGCTCTCGGCACTCCGGTCGTACCGGGCCCGCGCCTCCGACCGGCAGCGCGCGAGGTCGCCGCACTCGTCGCAGTCCGGGACGGGTACGGGCGGGCGGCTCAGCCCGTACGCGCCGCTCCCCCGCGCGTTGGCGGCGCGCACCCCGGCGCTCAGCCGCTCCTCCGGCGTCGCCGGCCGCACCCGCTCCGGATCCGCCTCCCACTCGCGCCCGCCCCCGAGGGGCCGCAGCATGGCGTACGGCCCGGCCTGCCCCCGGTACTCCCCGACCTTCCGCGCCGCCGGGTCGTACAGGTACGCGCCGCACTCCTCGTGCCCTGCCATCACACGCTCCTCACGCCTCACACTCACCCGATCGGGCGACTACTCTCCGTGCGTCAAGCGTTGCTCAATGGGAGAGGCGGCCACAACGCCTGCGGCGTGCCAAGGAGCGCTGTCACGAGGGGGTTCACTGTGACGAGAAAGCAGCTCGCGGGGCCGGAGCCCGCCGCCACGACGGCGGAGGTCTTCGGCGAACTCCTGCGCCACTACCGGGAGTCAGCGGGCCTGACCCAGGCGGCCCTGGCGGCCCTGGTCCACTGCGACCGCTCCCAGGTGGCGAGGGTGGAGGCGGCGAAGCGGGTCCCGACGGACGCGTTCGCGAGGGCGTGCGACGAGGTGCTGGGTACGGGCGGGGTGTTGCTTCGCCTGTGGGGCCGGATCGACTGGTACCCAGAGGTTCAGCATCCGGACTGGTTCGAGCGGCGGGCCGAGATGGACGCGGAGGCAGTAGCGCTGCGGGAGTACCAGGTGCAGGTGGTCCCAGGTCTGCTCCAGGCTCCGGACTACGCCTATGCCCTGCTCTCCCAGATCGCCGAACCGGACGAGGCCGAGCGAAGGGTCCGGGCTCGCCTGAGCCGCCAGCAACGCTTCCTGGCAGCGGGCGGCCCTCTGTACATCGCCGTCCTCGACGAGAGTTGCGTACGGAATGTGGTGGGTGACGCCGCCGTGATGCGTGACCAGTGCGCACACCTGCTGGAAGTGGGCCGCAGACCGAACATCGTGATTCAGGTAGCCCCGGCCAACCGGTCCGAGCTAGTCCCCCCGAGCACTTCGATGTCGCTGATCCGGTTGCCGAAAGGCAAGGAGTGGATCTACTCGGAGTCGCTGGGACAGGGCCATTTCATCGATGATCCAGCCGTCTTCGCCCGGCATAGCCAGACCTATGATGTGCTCCGGGCGGACACTCTGTCAGCGACGGAATCCGCCGCTCTGATCAGTGAGGCGATGGAAGGGTACGAGCACCATGCAGAGGCACGAACTCGACGCGTCGACCTGGATCAAGAGCAGCTACAGCGGGAACGACGGCGGCAACTGCCTCGAAGTCGCCCCCGGATTCCCCGGCCTCGTCCCCGTGCGTGACAGCAAGGCCCCCGAGGGCCCTGCTGTCGTCTTCGGGCGGGGTGTGTGGGACTCGTTCGTGCGGAGTCTCTGACGGGTCACGCCGCCAGGGCCAGGACGGCCACCGCCGGGGCCATGTAGACGAGCGGGAAGGCCACGTGCCCGTACGCCTTGGCGCGGAGGACCGTGATCACCGCGCCCAGGAAGTAGAGGACCAGGCCGATCGCGGCGGCGATCCCTATCCAGGGGATCGCGTAGCCGACGAGCAGGCCCACCGCGCCGGCGGCCTTGGCGGCGCCCAGCCAGTTCCACCAGGCGCGGGGGACGCCGTACTCGGCGAGCGGCTCGACGGTGAACTTCGCCCTGAGGAAGATCGAGGCGCCCGAGAACCCGGCCATGAAGGCGGCGACGGCGGTGACGACGATGGCGGTGGTGGACATCGGGTGCTCCTCGGAGGGGCTGAGGCGGGCGCTTCTCGCTCGCTCTGTCCCTCTGACACCGCCGCCGACGTAGGTGTGACGAGCGCGCCGAACTTTTTTCGACCCGCTGGGCACTCTTCGGTGGGGGAGCGATACAAACTCGCGGATCGCGGGCCGAATTGGGGCGGGACGAGGCTCGTGTGACGAGGGAGGCGGTCGGCTCGGCTCGGCGTCACGAAACGTCGTCGAGGCGGCCGGAACGTCGTCCATGCCGTCTCGGGCCGGTCGGCTTCCACAGCCCCTCGCGGACCAGGCGACGCTGGCGGGCGGCCTCCGCCTTCGCCGTCACGTAGTACGTCAGGCCGAGGAAGGCCCCGAAGGTCAGGCCGACTTGGACGTCCACGCCCTGCGTCCCCGGGGCCGCGGCGACCAGCGCCAGGAACGCCAGCCCGATCCCCGCCGCCGGGACCAAGGGGTGCCGGGCGACGAAACGCTGGACGCTCGTGGGCGGCCGATTGCCGCCCAGGAACCGGTCGAGGGCCCAGAAACCCCGGACCAGGGATCGGCTTGTCTTCGACATGGCCCGAGCCTAGTCAGCGACCCTCGTTCCCCCATGCCTCCCCCCACCGCCGGAGAGCGACCAGCGGGGCGGGAAGCCCGGCCACCCACCGTCCGGCACCCGCCGAGCCCGCCCCGCCGCCCCATTCCACTCCCGCGCATCGGAACGTGCCGGGCGGACGCCCGCCTGACCCGGCCACGAACCCAGCCCCACCCCACCGGCCCGCGCGCCGCCCGCCCACGCCCGCCGATGCCCGGCCCCCCGCGTGGCCGCGCCCCCGGCCGCCCTCCGAGTGGAACAGGGCCCCCGGAGGTGCCGGGTCAAGGGTGGCCGGAGGCCATCGCGCAGCGACGCGACCGGAGGGAGCGCCCTTGAGGCGGCGCCGGAGGGGGCCCACACTCGGAAAGAGGGCGGCCGCACCAGGGGCCCGCCTGGGCGGTCACTCCTGGGGCCTGTCCTTACCGGGCCCGGGCCTCGGCCCGTCCCTCCTCGGACCGTCGCCCCTGGGGCCCGTCCTTCCTCGGCCCGTCACCCCTGGAGCCCGTCCCTCCCCGGCCTCGGCCCGTACGTGTTGAGGAAGACAACCGGCCCCGCGCCCTCGAAGCGGCCCGACTCCTCCAGGGACAGCAGCGCCGCCAGCGCCTTCGCCGTGTAGACCGGCTCCAGTTCCAGCCCCGTGCCCGAACTAGCGGGGCCCGTGGTGCCCGTACCCGCCCCCGCCCCCGCCCAGCGCAGCGCCCGCGCTCCCGGCTCGGTCGGGTGGCCGTAGCCCGCGCCCAGCCACCCGTACTCCGTCACGATGTCCCGTGGCCCGAGCCGTACCGCCGGCAGCGCCGCCCCGCGCCCCCGCAGCAGGCGCTCCGCCCGCCCCGCCAGCGCCGTGAGCCGGGGCGCGTCCAGCCGCAGCGTGTCGTTCACGACGACCGCCAGCACCCGGGTGCGCAGCCCGGCCAGCCGCAGTCCCAGGGCGAGTCCGGCGGCCGTGCCGCCCGAGCCGACCGCCGTCACGATCCAGCCGGGTTCGGGCAGCGTCCCGTCCGCCACCTGCCCGGCCAGCTCCAGCGCGCACTCGACGTACCCGAGCGTCCCCAGCGGCGACGAGCCGCCCGCCGGAAGCACGTACGGCGGGCGGCGGCCCCGGGTGTGCCGGGCCAGCAGCCACGGCAGCGCGAGCAGCAGGCGGTTCTTGGTGCCCGGGAAGTGCAGGGTGGCGCCGGAGGCGCGGAGCCGGTCGAGCTGGGCCTCCACGTGCGCGTCGCGGGGCTGGTCGACGAGCGCCAGGGCCACGTCGACGCCCTGCTCGCGGGCGTAGAGCGCGGCGGCCAGGCCCCAGTTGGTGCCCAGGCCGCCGACGCTGAGGAGGGTGCGCGGGCCGCTGCCCCGCCGAGCCTCCGGCAGCAGCCATTCCAGTTTGCGGACCTTGTTGCCGCCCCAGCCGCCGTTCCCGTAACCGCTCTCGTCCTTCACCCAGAGCGGGACGCGCGGCCCGGGGCCGGTGCCGGGGCCGGTCAGCCGGCGTACGGGGGTCGGGCCGGTGCCCAGCGGCAGGTACGGCAGGGTGCCGGCGAGCGCGGGCCAGTGCCGGTGGAGCAGGGGGCTGCGATCCATGCGGGTCACCGTAGGGGCGCGCGCGGCCCTACGGGAGGGGGCGGGAACGGATCCGGAGGAGCGGACCGAAAACGAACCCAGAGCAGCCCCCGGAGCGGATAAAGAGGGCACATAAAGAAGGCGGTCGCGGCGGAAGTCCCCTCAGGGCTCCCGTCGCGACCGCCCTCTTCCGGGTCGGGTCGTGCGCGCGGTCCGGTCAGCCCAGGGCCAGCCAGGCGACGCCCGCCAGGACGGCGATCGCCACGATGACGCCGACGATCACGCCGACGCGCGGGCCGGAGGAGTGGGTGGTCGCGGACTGGTACTGCTGCTGCTGTCCGCCCTGCTGGGGGGTGGTGGTGCCCTCGTCGACGAAGGCGCGGAACATCTGGGTGCTGCCGGCGGGGTCGTAGGAGCCCTCGGGGCCCTGGCCGCCCTGGCCGTACGGTGCTTGGGGGTTGTGTGCCATGGCTCGGACCCTAGCGAAAGGGGGCTTCCCGGCCCAAGCCCCGCCCTCCTCCAAGGCCGCTCCCGGGCTTCTCCGGGACCGCTCCCGGACCGATCCCGGACCGACCCCACGCCGCTCCGGGGGCCGACCCGAGACCGCCCCCGGACCGACCCCACACCGCCCCCGGACCACTCCCACCCCAGGAACCCCACCCCAGCCCCGCCCCAGCCCCCGCTTTGCCGATTCTTTAGCGCGCTTTGACCGATTTAGTTTGCCTGGAGCAACCATCGATCTCTATGGTTGCCCTAAGCAACAAGATGTCAGGGGAGCTCGATGGAGACGACGCTCAGCCGGTACGAGGAGCTCGCCAGGGCGGTGAGCGCCATCGGTGCCGTCAAGCGCGGCGTGGCCCGGGTACTGCCCGCCCACTGCCAGGGCGGCGCGGCAGCCGTGCTCGCCCTCGTCAAGCACCACGGCGACATGCGGATGAGCCGGCTGGCCGAACTCATGGCCGTCGACATGTCCGTGTGCAGCCGGCACGTGGCACACACCGTGGAACACGGCTGGATCGAGCGCCTGCCCGACCCGGACGACAAGCGCTCCAGGATCCTGCACCTCACCCCCGAGGGCTACGCGATGCTCGGCGAGCTCGACCGCCGGGTCGCCGACGCCTTCGCCCGACACCTCGCCGACTGGTCCGACGACGACGTCGTACTGCTCACCACGATGCTCGGCCGGCTGCGCGACTCCTTCGGGGACTGCCGGGCCCAGCACGCCTGACCGGCACCCGCACCACCCGCACCACCCGCCGCCCCACCGGCACCGCCGCACACCGACTTCTCGCGTACGGGCGCCACCCGCCGCACCGCCGTGCGCGCGGCGCGGCCCCGCGCACCCCGCGTGACCCGCGCACCCCTCGTACACCCACGTACTCGAAAAGGAACCTCATGGCTACCACCGCACCTGCCACGGGTGTACGGGAAGGCCGGACCGACACCTCCGGTGCCCCGATGACGCACCGGCAGATCATGGAGGCGCTCTCCGGGCTGCTGCTCGGCATGTTCGTCGCCATCCTGTCCTCGACGATCGTCTCGAACGCCCTCCCCCAGATCATCACCGACCTCGGCGGCGGCCAGTCCGCCTACACCTGGGTCGTCACCGCCGCGCTCCTGTCGATGACGGCGACCACCCCGCTCTGGGGCAAGCTGGCCGACCTCTTCTCCAAGAAGCTGCTGGTCCAGATAGCCCTGATCATCTACGTCACGGGCTCGGTCGTCGCCGGACTCTCGCAGAACACCGGGATGCTGATCGCCTGCCGCGTGGTCCAGGGCATCGGCGTCGGCGGTCTGACCGCCCTCTCCCAGATCATCCTCGCCGCCATGATCGCCCCGCGTGAGCGCGGCCGGTACAGCGGCTACCTCGGCGCGACCTTCGCCGTCGCCACCGTCGGCGGCCCGCTGCTCGGCGGCGTCATCACCGACACCGACTGGCTCGGCTGGCGCTGGTGCTTCTACGTCGGCGTGCCCTTCGCGCTCATCGCGCTGCTCGTGCTGCAGAAGACCCTGAAGCTCCCCGTGGTCAAGCGCGAGGTCAAGGTCGACTGGGCGGGCGCCTTCTTCATCAGCGCCGCCGTCTCGCTGCTGCTGATCTGGGTCACCTTCGCGGGCGACAAGTACGACTGGATGTCCTGGCAGTCCGCCGCCATGGTCGGCGGCTCGGTCCTGCTCGGCGCGGTGTTCCTGTTCGTCGAGTCCCGCGCATCCGAGCCGAT
Organism: Streptomyces sp. NPDC048659; assembly: GCF_040650575.1. Lineage (NCBI taxonomy): Bacteria > Bacillati > Actinomycetota > Actinomycetes > Kitasatosporales > Streptomycetaceae > Streptomyces > Streptomyces sp. NPDC048659. Next base: position 154,386 of record NZ_JBEZHM010000001.1, read on the forward strand.
CATCCCGCTGCGCCTCTTCCGCAACCGCACGATCACGCTCGCTTCGCTGGCCTCGCTCTTCGTCGGTGTCGCGATGTTCGCCGGCACGGTCTTCTTCAGCCAGTACTTCCAGCTGGCCCGCAACGAGTCGCCGACGATGTCCGGCGTCCTCACCATCCCGATGATCGGCGGCCTGTTCGTCTCGTCGACCGTCTCCGGCATGGTCATCACCAAGACCGGCCGTTGGAAGGCGTGGCTGGTCAGCGGCGGCGCCCTCGCGGCCGGCGGCCTCGGTCTGCTCGGCACCATCCGGTACGACACGGAGTACTGGCACATCGCGATCTTCATGGCGGTCCTCGGCCTCGGCCTCGGCATGATGATGCAGAACCTGGTCCTCTGCACGCAGAACCAGGTCGCCCCCTCCGACCTCGGCGCCGCCTCCTCCGTCGTCACCTTCTTCCGCTCCCTGGGCGGTGCGATCGGTGTCTCGGCGCTCGGCGCGGTCATGGCCCACCGGGTCACCGACTACGTCAAGGACGGTCTCGCCGAGCTCGGCCCGAAGGCCGCGGCGGCCATGGGCCAGGGCGGCGGCGGCATCCCCGACATGGACAAGCTGCCCGCCCCGATCCGTACGGTCATGGAGAGCGCGTACGGCCACGGCGTCGGCGACGTCTTCCTCTACTCGGCGCCCTTCGCCTTCCTGGCGTTCATCGTGACGCTGTTCATCAAGGAGGTCGCGCTGAAGAGCAACACCGTGAAGGCGGAGACCGCCACGGCGGACAGCACGACCGACAGCACCACGGCGACCGCCACGGCGGACGCCAAGTAAAAAGCTCCCGGGCGCGCTTCGAGCGGAGGCGCGACCGGGTCCGGTACGGAGCGGCGGGCAGGGGACGGCCCGCCGCTCCGTCATATCCGGCTACGGCGCACCGGCGGCCTGGTCCTAGCCCTAAGTCCTAGCCCTCGCCGTCACCCCAGTCCTAGCCATCGCCCTCGGCCTCGCCCCGGGCGACCATCACCTCGATGCCCGCGATCAGCACGTCCAGCGCGTAGTCGAAGTCCCGGTCCCACAGCGACTCCGGCGAGCGGCTGACCCGCTCCTCGATGGTGGGCCGCATGAGCTCCAGGTCTTCGGCGAACCTCGGGTCCGCCACGAAGGCGTCCACCGCCTCCTGGTAGTACTCCTGCTGCGACATGCCGGTCTCGACGGCCCGCCGCTCGAAGTGGCCCTCGACCGTGCCGAATCCGTACACGAACTGGAAGACCGCCGAGGTCGCCCCCGGCTGGCCCTGCGCGGGCAGCCCGGTCGAGCGGATCACCTGGTAGATGCCCTTGGCGACGGCCACGGCCTGCGGGCCGACGTTGAGGTACGTGCCCGAGATGGACGAGACCCACGGGTGGGCCACCAGCATCCGGCGGTAGTCGTGCGCCATCAGCCGCAGCCGGTCCTGCCAGCTCGTGGCCTCCTCGACGGCGTCCAGGTCGATGCCCCCGTGGGCGGCGTCGAGCGCGAACTCGATGATGTCGTCCTTGGTGTCCACGTACCAGTACAGGGACATCGCGGTGACGTTGAGCTCGGTCGCCAGCCTGCGCATCGACAGCTTGGCGAGGCCCTCCTCGTCGAGCATCCGGATCGCGGTGGTCACGATCCGCTCCCGGTCGAGCCCCGCCGGGCCGCCGCCGCTGCGGGCGGCCCGGTTCTCCAGCCAGACGCTGGAACGCGCCGGGTTCTTGGCCCTGTCAGCCGCCTTGACCATCGCGTCCTCCGTCCGATCAGCCTTCCGCGCCCATGCTATGCAGCGACTTCCAGCTTCTCGGACCCCTGCTCGCCCCGCCGGCCCCGCTCCGCCCGTTCGGCCCGCCGGAGCAGGGCCGCGGCGACCAGGCCGCCGGCGAAGACGGCGATCGCGCCGACGAGCTGGCTGGTCTGGAGCCCGGAGGCGAAGGCGGCGGAGATCTGCCGCCGCTCGGCCTCGCCGCCCGCCGCGGCCAGGGCGGCGGGGAGCGAGGTCGCGGTGACGGCGACCAGCGCGGCGAAGCGGGCGTTGAGCACGGCGCCGAGGACGGCGACACCCAGCCCGTTGCCGAACTCGGCGAGCGTGCCGTTGATCCCGGCGCCCACACCCGCCTTCTCCGGCGGGATCGCGCTCATCAGCGCGTTGGCCATCGCCGGGGAGGAGCCGGCGATGCCGGCGCCCATCAGGACCAGGCCGAGGAGCATCCCCCAGTAGCTGCCGTCGGTGCCGCCGCCGAGCAGGGAGATCGAGGTGAGGCCGGCGGCGACCAGGGTCATGCCGAGGGTGACGGTGAGCGGGGTGCCCAGCTTCATGACGATCTTCGGGCCTATGCCGGTCAGGTTGAGGCCGACGATCGTCAGGGCGAGCGGCGCCATCCGCAGGCCCGCTTCGAGGGGCTCGTAGCCGAGGACGAACTGCAGGTGCTGGGTGAGCAGGAAGAGCGAGCCGCCCATGCCGAAGACGACCAGGATCGAGCCGCCGACGGCGCCGACGAACTTCTGGTTGCGGAAGAAGTGCATGTCCAGCATCGGATACGGGGTGTGCAGCTCCCACAGCGCGAACGCGCCGAGGCCGAGCAGGCCGACGGCCGCCGGGACCAGCACCTGGCCGGAGGTCCAGCCGTGCTCGGGGCCGCTGATGATCGCGTACACGACGGCGGTCATGCCGATGGTGGAGAGCAGCGCGCCGAGCAGGTCGGGGCGGTCGCCCTGCGGGTTCTTCGACTCGGGGACCAGCTTGAGGACGGCGACGAGGGCGAGGACGGCGACCGGGATGTTGATCAGGAAGATCATTCCCCACCAGAAGTGGTTCAGGATCACCCCGCCGATCAGCGGCCCGCCGGCGAAGCCGAGCGAGGCGACGGTCGACCAGAGCGCGATGGCCTTGACCCGCTCCGAGTCGTCGAAGATCTGCATGACGACGGCGAGCGTCGTGGTCATCAGGAGCGCGCCGCCGACGCCCATGCCCGCGCGGGCGGCGATCAGCTGCGCGGTGGAGTCGGCGAGGCCCGCCGCGAGCGAGCCGAGGCCGAAGAGCACGAGGCCGGCCGCGAGCAGCTTCTTGCGGCCGTAGCGGTCGGCGGCGTTGCCCGCGGAGAGCAGCAGGCCGGACTGGACCAGCGAATAGGCGTTGATCATCCACTGGATGTCGCTCGTGGTGGCGTGCAGTTCGGAGGTCAGCGAGGGGATGGCGACGCTGAGGACGGTGTTGTCGAGCAGCACGGTGAGCTGGGCGAGGCAGATGACGCCGAGGATCAGCCAGCGCTGTGGGTGGCCGCCCCCGGTGGCCCCGGTGGCCCCGGTGGTGGCCTTGGCGTTCGGCGCCGTCATGGCAGCACTCCTATACGGTGTACAAGACTAGGTCTCGTACACCGTATAGGAACCCTCTTACGCTGTATAGGGATTATTTCTTCGGGGCCGTCAGGTCGTAGAAGGTCGCGCCGTCCACGGTCGTCTTCTCGAAGGTGGACTCGACCCACGAGGTGATCCCACCGCTGCCGCCGCCGCCCGGCCCGCCGCCCATGCCGCCGCCGGAGGAGATGAAGTAGTGGATCCTCCCCTCGGCCACGTACCGCTTGAACTGCGCGAGCGTCGGCGACGGGTCGCTGCCGTTGAAGCCGCCGATCGCCATCACCGGCTTCTCCGTGGCGAGCTGGTAGCTGGCCGCGTTCTGCGCGCCGACGGCGGCGGCGACCCAGGTGTACGCGTCGGCGTCGGCGAGCAGCGCCTTCTTGGCCCCGGCGCCGACGTTCGCCCCGTTGAGGAGCCCGCCGGCGCCGCCGGGACGGACGTTCTCACCCGGGACGCCGGGCGCCTGGCCGCCGCCGGGAGCCTGACCGCCGCCACCCGGAGCCTGACCGCCACCGCCGCCCCCCGGACCCCCGCCCGGGAACTGCCCGCCCCCCGGACCCCCACCCGGGAACCGCCCCATGCCCTGACCGCCCGGGAACTGCCCGCCCGGCCCCTCCCCGCCGCCGCCGAACAGCATCCGCCCGCCGCCGCCCCGGCCGCCGCGCATCCCGCCCGGCCCGGCCATGCCCGCCGGACCCGCCGTCACGATCGAGCCCTGGTGCCCCTCCGCCAGCGTCGCCATCGTGTACGCGAACGGCCCCGCGAGCCCGGCCGCCAGGCCCAGCCCCGCCGCCGCCAGGCCGATCCGGCGGTCCACCCGCGTCAGCCGCACCGCCACCAGCAGCCCGAGCGCCGCCGCGCAGCCCGCGACCAGCACCGCCCAGCGCAGCCACGGCAGCCAGTCCGGGGTGCGCCCCAGCAGCACCCACGCCCACACCGCCGACACCGCGACCGAGGCGGCGAGCCCCGCCGAGGCGAGGAACCGGGTCCGCTCCTCCCACAGCACCGCCGCGCCCATGCCGACCACGGCGGCGAGATACGGGGCCATCGCCACCGTGTAGTACTCGTGGAAGATGCCCGCCATGAAGCTGAAGACGCCCATCGTCATCAGCAGCGAACCGCCCCACACCAGGAACGCCGCCCGCGCCGTGTCCGTGCGCGGCGCCCGCCAGGTCACCACGAGCCCGGCGACCAGCAGCAGCAGCGCCGCCGGCAGCAGCCACGAGATCTGGCCGCCGACCTGGTCGTTGAACATGCGCCCGAGGCCCGTCTCGCCCCAGCCGCCGCCACCGCCGCCGCGCCCGCCCATCCGTCCGGGCAGCTCCAGACTGGCCGGGAGCTCCATGCCGCCCATGCCGCCCGCCCCACCGCGCGCGCCGCCGCCGACGCTGCCGACCTCGTCGCCGTTGAGCCGGCCCAGGCCGTTGTAGCCGAAGGTCAGCTCCAGGAAGCTGTTGTTCTGCGAGCCGCCCACGTACGGGCGCGAGGACGCCGGCCACAGCTCGACCAGGGCCACCCACCAGCCCGCCGACACCAGCATCGCCAGCCCGCCGAGGCCCAGCCGCCCGAACCGGCGCCCGATCCCGCCCGGCGCGCACACCACGTACACCAGCGCCAGCACCGGCAGGATCAGGAACGCCTGAAGGGTCTTGGCGAGGAACGCGAAGCCCAGCGCCACCCCCGCCCACACCAGCCAGCGCGCCGCGCCCTTGTCGAGCTCCAGCGCGCGCAGCACGCAGTACACGGCGACGGTCATCAGGAGCGCGAGCAGCGCGTCCGGGTTGTTGAAGCGGAACATCAGCGCGGCGACCGGGGTCAGCGCGAGGACCGCGCCCGCGAGCAGCCCCGCGCCCGCCGTGAAGCGCCGCCGGACAGCCGCGTACAGCACGCCGACCGTGGCCACGCCCATCAGCACCTCGGGCAGCAGGATCTGCCAGGAGCCGAGGCCGAAGAGGCGCACGGACAGGGCCATCGGCCACAGCGCGGCCGGGGGCTTGTCGACGGTGATCGCGTTGGCCGCGTCGAGCGAGCCGAAGAAGAACGCCTTCCAGCTCTCGCCGCCCGCCTGCACGGCCGCCGAGTAGAAGGAGTTGGCGTAGCCGCTCGACGTCAGGTTCCACAGGTAGAGGGCCGTGGTGACGAGCAGCAGGCCGAGGAACGCGGGCCGCACCCAGGGGGCGTCCTCGGGACGGCCGCGCCACAGGCGCCGGGTGAGCGGACGCGGATTCGGGAAGTTCATCAAGAGGTCCTTGAGGTCCTGGGGGCCTGGGTGCGCTCCGGGAAGACCCAGAGCCGGAAGAGGAGGAAGCGCACGACGGTCGCGGCGAGGTTGGCGACGATCAGCACGGCGAGTTCGGTCGAGTGCGCCGGGTCGCCCGTCGCCGCGCCGAGCGCGGCCAGCGAGCCGCTGGTCAGGGCGAGGCCGATGGCGAAGACGACGAGCCCCTGCGCCTGGTGGCGGGCGGCCCGGTCCCGGCCCCGTACGCCGAAGGTGAGCCGCCGGTTGGCGGCCGTGTTGGCGACGGCGGAGACGAGCAGGGCGCCGGCGTTGGCGAGCTGCGGGCCGACACCCAGCCGGAAGAGCGAGTAGAGCGCCAGGTAGAAGAGCGTGGACAGCGCCCCGACCACGCAGAAGCCGACGAGCTGGCGGGCCAGACCGCCCGGCACGCCGGACAGTTCGCGGTCGCGCGGGTCGTCGCCGAAGGGCCGGGCCAGCCGGTCCAGCGGCAGCGAGCCGGTCGCGAGCGCCCGCCCCACCCGCCACACGCCCCGCAGGTCCTCGGCGGCGGTCCGCACGAGGTGGACGGTCGAGTCGGGGTCGTCGACCCAGTCGACCGGCACCTCGTGGATCCGCAGCCCGGCCCGCTCGGCCAGCACCAGCATCTCCGTGTCGAAGAACCAGCCGGTGTCCTCCACCATCGGCAGCAGCCGCTCGGCGACCTCGCGCCGGATCGCCTTGAAGCCGCACTGGGCGTCGGAGAAGCGGGCGGCGAGCGAGCCGCGCAGGATCAGGTTGTACGCGCGGGAGACGAACTCCCGCTTCGGCCCGCGCACCACCCGCGAGGAGCGGGCGAGCCGCGAGCCGATCGCCAGGTCGGAGTGGCCGGAGATGAGCGGGGCGACCAGCGGCAGCAGCGCGTTCAGGTCGGTGGACAGGTCCACGTCCATGTACGCGAGGACCGGCGCCTCGGACGCCGACCAGACGGTCCGCAGCGCGCGCCCGCGCCCCTTCTCCTCCAGCCGTACGGAACGGACGCCGGGCAGCCGCTCGGCCAGCGAACGCGCCACGTCCGGGGTGGAGTCGGTGGAGGCGTTGTCGGCGACGGTGATGCGGAAGTCGTACGGGAAGGTGCGGGAGAGGTGCTCGTGGAGCCGCAGGACGCAGGGCTCCAGGTCCTTCTCCTCGTCGAACACGGGGATCACCACGTCGAGGACGGGCCGGCCGGCCGCGCCGACGGGGAGGTGCTCCCGGGCGGGAAGGGTTTCGGCGGTCGGTGACATCTGCATGTCCCCGACCCTCGCCAGGGCCGCTGTCACGACGGTGTGCCGAAGCTGTGGCGGGGCTGTGAGTCGGGGAGCGTCCCCCCGGCTCGTGGCCCGGGGGAGCATCCCCCCGGCTCGTGGCCCGCCTCCCCCTCAGAGCTGCTTCGGCAGCCGCACCGCGAACACCGTCCGCCCCGGGGCGCTTTCGACGCCCACCGTGCCGCCGTGGGCGAGGACGACCGCCCGGACGATGGCGAGGCCGAGCCCGGTGCTGCCCGCGTGCCGGGAGCGGGAGGCGTCGCCGCGCGCGAAGCGCTCGAAGACGGACGGCACCAGCTCCGGCGCGATGCCCGGCCCGTCGTCCTCGACCTCGACGTCGACGTGCGCGGGGCCCACCCGCAGCCGCGCCGTGACGGTGGTGCCGGGCGGGGTGTGCGTACGGGCGTTGCCGAGGAGGTTGACCAGCACCTGCTGGAGCCGGGCGCCGTCGGCGGGGATCTTCACCGGCGCGTCCCCGTCGGGGAGTTCGAGCCGCCAGTGGTGTCCGGGCCCGGCCGCGCGGGCGTCGGAGACGGCGTCCACGACGAGCAGCGCGAGATCGGTGCTCTCGTACGAGAGCGGGCGTCCGGCGTCCAGCCGCGCGAGCAGCAGCAGGTCCTCCACCAGGCCCGTCATCCGGGTCGCCTCGGACTCGATGCGCCCGAGCGCGTGCCGGGTGTCGGGCCCGCACTCCTCGCGCCCGCGCCGGGTCAGCTCCGCGTAGCCCCGGATCGAGGCCAGCGGGGTGCGCAGCTCGTGGCTGGCGTCGGCGACGAACTGCCGGACCCGCGTCTCGCTGCGCTGGCGCGCGTCGAGCGCCGAGTGCACGTGGTCGAGCATCCGGTTGATCGCCGCGCCGACCTGCCCGACCTCGGTCCGCGGGTCGGCCTGCGCCTCCGGCACCCGGTGGTCCAGGGCCACCTCGCCGCTGTGCAGCGGCAGCCGGGAGACCTGGGCCGCGGTCGCGGCGACCCGGCGCAGGGGCCGCAGGGCGACCCGGACGAGCACGGTCCCGGCGAGCGAGGCGGCGACGAGCCCGGCGCCGGCCACGCTCAGCTCGACGACGATCAGCGTGGACAGGGCGTCCTGGACCTCGGCGAGCGGGATGCCGACGACGTAGTCGCCGTTCTTCCCGGAGGCGTACCGCGCCCGGTAGTCGCCGAGCCCGCCGGGCAGGGAGACCGTGTGCGGGGCGCCGTCGCGGGGGACGGCGGCGAGCGCGGCGGACTGCTCCGCGGTCAGCGCCGCCAGGTCGTACCGCTGCCCGTACACCCCCTCCTCGGGCGGTACGGACACGTCGCCGGTGGTCAGTTCGCCGTTCACCACCCGTGCGCCGACCGTCCCGAGGGGCGCGCCGGGACCGATGATGAACGGCGCCTGGAAGCCGCCGCCCGGTGTCGGCCCGGGATCGGTGTGGGAGGGCCCGGCGGCTCGTTTGGCGACCTCCGACAGGCGGGTGTCGGCCTGGTCGAAGAGGTAGGACCGGAAGGCGATCGTCGTCACCGAGCCGATGACCGCGCAGACGACGGCGATCAGCGCGACGGCGGACAGCACCAGCCGGGTCCGCAGCGACCAGGGCGCCCGGGAGCCCCGTGACCCCCGGGACCCCCGGCGCGGGCGGCGGATGCGCACGGCGGACTACTCCCCGGGCTTGATCAGATAGCCGGCCCCCCGCCGGGTGTGGATCATCGGGCTGCGCCCCGCGTCCAGCTTGCGCCGCAGGTAGGAGATGTAGAGCTCGACGACGTTGGCCTGCCCGCCGAAGTCGTACGACCACACGCGGTCCAGGATCTGCGCCTTGCTGAGCACCCGGCGCGGGTTGCGCATGAGGTAGCGCAGCAGCTCGAACTCGGTCGCGGTGAGGTGGACGGACTCGCCGCCCCGGGTGACCTCGTGGCTGTCCTCGTCGAGGGTGAGGTCGCCGACGGTGAGCAGCGACTCGGCGCGCGCCTGCGCGGCCCCGGAGCGCCGGATCAGGCCGCGCAGGCGGGCGACGACCTCCTCCAGGCTGAACGGCTTGGTGACGTAGTCGTCGCCGCCCGCGGTGAGCCCGGCGATCCGGTCCTCGACCGCGTCCTTCGCGGTGAGGAAGAGCACCGGCACCTCGGGCAGCTCGCGGCGCAGCCGCCCGAGGACGGAGAGCCCGTCCATGTCGGGCAGCATCATGTCGAGCACGACGACGTCGGGCCGGAAGTCCCGCGCGATCCGCAGCGCGCCGGCCCCGTCACCGGCGCTGTGCACCTGCCAGCCCTCGTAGCGCAGGGCCATCGAGAGCAGCTCGGCGAGCGATGCCTCGTCGTCGACGACGAGGACGCGGACGGCGGTGCCGTCGGCCCGGAGGAGGTCGGTTCGCGAGCGAGGAGTGGTCGCAGTCATGGGGACACGCTGTCCGCCGCTGCTGAAACCGTCCTTTCGCTTCCCTGTGAATCTCCTGAGAATGCCCGGCGACGGCGTCCGGGGACCTACGGGGGCCTCCGAGGGCAGCGCCCGGCGACGAGCCCTGGGACCTACGGGGCGAGGCCCCCCGGCAGCCCGAAGAGCCGGGCGCCGTTGCCGTGGCAGACGGCCCGCAGCCAGTCGTCGCCGAGCCCGAGCCGTTCGAGGGCGTGGAGCTGGTGGACGTACGGGTAGGGGATGTTCGGGAAGTCGGTACCGAGCAGGATCCGGTCGCCGAGGCCGGCGAGCCGCTTGAGCTCGCCCGGGGGGAAGGGCGCGAGGCGCTCGCTGAAGTCGGTGAAGGCCATGGTGGTGTCGAGGTGGACGCCCTCGTACCGCTCGGCGAGGCCGAGGAAGTCGGCGTACTCGGGCATCCCCATGTGGGCGACGACGAGCCGCAGCCGCGGGTACCGGGCGAGCAGCCGCCCGATCGGACCGGGCCCGGTGAACGCGCCGGGCGCGGGCCCGGAGCCGCAGTGGACGACGACGGGCGTCCCGGCGTCCTCGACGATTCCCCACACTTCGTCGAGCAGCGGGTCGTTCGGGTCGTATCCGCCCACCTGGACGTGCGCCTTGAGGACCCGGGCCCCGCCCTCCAGGGCGGCCCGTACGTAGCCGGGGGCGCCGGGCTCGGGGAAGAGGGTGGCGGTGTGCAGGCAGTCGGGGGTGCGGCGGGCGAAGTCGGCGGCCCAGTCGTTGAGCCAGGAGGCCATGCCGGGCTTGTGCGGGTAGAGCATCGAGGTGAAGGCGAGCACCCCGAAGCCGCGCAGCAGCGCGATCCGGCGGTCCTCCTCCTCGCGGTAGGTGATGGGCCAGGCGACGCCGGTGAGGGGCCCGGCGGAGTCGAAGTAGGCCCACACCTTGTCGAGGACGTTGCGGGGCATGAAGTGGGTGTGGACGTCGACGAGCCCCGGCAGCCCGAGCCGCCCGGCCCACCCCCGCACCTCCCGAGCCTCGCCCGCGTCAGCCGCATCCCCCATCTCAGCCGCGCTCGCGGTCAAAGCCGTACGCCCTCTCCACCTTGCCGATGTGCACGCGGTAGCTGTCGTACCACTCCTCGCGCCCGCGCCGCTTGGCCTCCAGGTGCTCCGGATGGTGCTGCCAGGCGGCGAGCCCGTCCAGGTCGCGGAAGTAGGCGACGGTGATGCCGATGCCGCCGGGGGTGCGGGCGGACTCGTAGCCGAGGAAGCCGGGCATGTCCTGGACCAGGGCGTGCAGGGCGGTGGCGGTCTCGGGATAGCCCTCGGGGGAGTCGGGGCGGATCGCGGTGAAGACAGCGGTGTAGTAGGGCGGTTCGAGGCCGCCCACGAGTTCCTGGGTCATGTGATCACCCTGGTCCGGGGGTGTCGCGGCTGTCCACGGCCGGACCCCAAAGGGATCCAAGACTTTACGGTCGCCCCGCCGGCCCCGCTCAGAACAGCTGCTCCTGCCCGTCGCCGAACACGAGCGGCACCGAGACGCGCGCGCCGGCCGGGGCGCTCTCGATCCCCCGGCCGGTCAGCAGCCGGGTGTCGAGGGCGAGGTGCCGCCCGTCCGCGTCGAGGAGGTGCAGATCGGGCCCGGCGGCGGCGAGCAGCCGCCCGGCGACGACCCCGCCGGGGACGAGTTCGGCGACGCCCGCGTCGAGCGGCGGCAGCCCGTCGAGCCGGAAGACGTCCGCGTGGTCGTGGACCTCGGGGGCGAGCGGCTCCAGCGTGTCGGCCCAGGCGCCGACGCCGACGGCCCGCCCGTGCAGCTCCTCGACCGCGCGCGCCCGCTCGGGGGCGGGCGGCAGGGCGGTCCGGACGGCCCGCTTGCGCGCGTACGGGATGCGGTCGGGCACGGCGAGCGCGTGCCGCAGCACCTCCTCGGTCCGGCGCGCGGCCATCAGCGGCCCCCGCCCGAGCCAGCTGAAGGCGACCGCGCCCTGTTCGAGCAGCCGCGCGTCCCCGCGCTCCTCGCGGGTGATGCCGACCTTGACCATGCCGGGCCCGAACCAGGCGAGGTAGACGCGGTACGTGCGGGGGTCGTCGAGCAGGGTGTCGGCGGCGACGGAGTGCGCCCGGTCGAGCCGCGCGCACTCGGCGCACCGCCCGCCGGTGCTCCGCCCGCCGACCGGGGCACCGACCGGACACGCGTTGCCCCGGGCCCCGGAACACCGGCGCTCCCCCACGGCCCGGAACCCGATGGCCCGCCCGTACCCGAGCGCGCTGACCCGCCCCCCGTCCCACCGCAGCCCGGGCACCCCGCCCCGCCAGGTGACCCCGGCACTCCGCCACACCATGCCCCCAGTCTGCCGGGCCCCACTGACAGCGCGGGAACCCCACGTACTCAAGGCATCAGATAAAGCAACCCCCCATCACCCCCATCACCACCGTCACCCCCGCTCCCCCCACCCCCTCCCGCGTGCCGCATGCACCCCCGCTCGACGAGCATCCGCACGCAGTCGCGGACCCGGTCGGAGGGGAGCCCGGTGAGCCGGGCGAGCTCCTCCAGCCGGTAGCGGACCCCGCCGCGGACGAGCTCGGGGGCGAGGCAGGCGGCGACGGCGTGGAGGTCGTCGCCGAGGACGACGTTCCGCTCGCGCCAGGAGGCGAGGAGGTCCTGCGGGGTGAGGGCGGGGCCGGCCCGCTGGACGGGCACGGCGAGCACGTCGCCGGCCTCGGCGAGCCGGGTGAGGTGCCGGTCGTCGAGCTCCTCGGCCTCCAGCCGGACGACCTCGTCGCGCACGGCCGACGGCACGACGTACGCATCGGGCACGGGAGAGGGTTCGAGCCCGTAACCGCCGTGCCGCTGCACTGCACAGACGACCTCGGCGATCCAGGCGGTGAAGGGGGCGGCCCGGCCCCCGGTGGAGGCGGCGACGAGCTGGACGAGCCCTTCGAGGCTGACCATCCGTTCGCCGAGGGTGGCCTGCATGGCCTTGCCGACGTGGTTGCGGAGGGCCTTGCGCACATCCCCGTGCCCGAGCGCCCCGGCCACGTCCCCGGCGGGGAACCAGTGCGTCCCGTCCGCCAGGGTGAGCCGGCGCAGCCGGACCCCGGTGGCGGCAAAAACGAAGTCGTCGATGTCAATGGCGTTGACGTGGGCGTTCATCGGACATCACCTCCACCTGCAAGCTAGGCCGAGGGCATATTCAACTGACATGGAAATCAGCCCGGTTCACCCAAAGGTGTGGGAATCACCGGATTCCTCCCCCACCGGACCCCGCCCGCCCCCACCCCGCACAACGCAACGCAAGAGGCCCGGACTCTCGTCCGGGCCTCTTGTCTCTGTGCACTCGGCAGGATTCGAACCTGCAACCTTCTGATCCGTAGTCAGATGCTCTATCCGTTAAGCTACGAGTGCTTGTTTTGTTTTCCGTCTTCGCTCCCTGGCCTTTCGGGCCTCGTTCGCGGCGACAGGAAGAACATTACATGACTGCCGCCGTCATGTGAAATCCATATGCCTCACCCCTTGTGACCTGCGAAAACGTCCGAGCCCTCGGGGGTGGCGGGCGAGGGGGACGTGGGGGCGCAGGGGGGTTCGCGGGGGTGAAAGAGACCGGGGTCACATGCGGGCCGGCGGGGTGGGAATGCGAGAAGCCCCGGCCTGTGGGGCCGGGGCTTCTCTGGGGCGGAGGCGGAGGGATTTGAACCCTCGATGGGCTTTAAGACCCAAACCGCATTAGCAGTGCGGCGCCATAGACCGGACTAGGCGACGCCTCCTCGCATCTCCCGCGCGTACGCGAGTGGTGCGTGCAGATGATGACACAGACGAGCACCGCGCCACCAATCGCTTGTCACCGTACTAGGCCCCGGGGGCCCAGGGCAAAGCGCTCGCGCCCTCGTGCCCCCCGCCCGGCGCATCCCGGTTGCGCAACGGAGCGGAGTGCCGAGCGTTAGAGGAGGGGACCCGCTCCGCCTTCCGCCCCGTCCTGGAGACCGCATGCTGCGCCGCCTCGCCCTCATGACCCTCGCCCCGCTCGCCTTCGCCGGCACCGCCTCGGCCACCGGGATCGGGCCGCTCCCCCCGCTGCCGCTCCTCTCCTCGCCCGACGTCCTCACCGTCGTCGTCGAGAAGTCCGGCCACGCCGAGGCCGACGGGACCTTCCGGCTGGAGTGCGGCGGCACCCCCGGCGGGAGCCACCCCGCCGCCGAGAACGCCTGCAAGCGGCTCGAACAGTTCGCCGTCGCCGGCAGCGACCCCTTCGCGCCCGTCCCCGCCGGCCAGTCCTGCACCCAGCAGTACGGCGGCCCCGCCACCGCCCACGTCACCGGCGACTGGCAGGGCCGCAGGATCGACGCCCGCTTCTCCCGCGCCAACGGGTGCGAGATCTCCCGCTGGGAGAACCTCCGGCCCGTCCTCCCCCGGGTCTGAACAGCCCTGGGAGCGCCCCCGGGACGTCCGTCGCGACGTCCGCCGGGGGCCGTCCCGGGGACCGGAGGAGCCGCCTCCCTTAGACTCCCTCCGTGACAGGCCGCGACCCGAGGGGCAAGATGGGCCCGGCCGACAGGCGATAGGCACAGGCAACAGGCACGTGCAGTGGGTCAGGGAGGAACCGTCGTCGTGAGCAGCAGGCCATCCCGAGGCGCTGCTCGCCTCGCAGCCATACTCGACGCCCTCCCGGACGGCCTCGTGCTCGTCAACTGCAACGGCACGGTCGTCAACGCCAACACGATCGCGCTCGGCATGTTCGAGACCCCCGGCACCGCCCTCGTCGGGCGCGGGCTGCTCGACCTGCTCCCCGAGTTCGACTCGCGCCTCATCCCCGGCTCCATGCGCCTGCCCGAGGCCGCCGACGAGCGGGGCCGCACCAAGCCCACCCGGATGGTCGCCCGCCGCACCGACGGCGGCGAGTTCCCCGTCGAGGTCACCAGCGCCAGCCTGGAGGACGGCCGCGAGGCGTACGACTCGTACAGCGGCTACACCGGCGACGAGCTGCTCATGCTCGTCGTGCGCGACCTCACCGGGACCCTCGACACCGAGGCGGAGCTGGCCCGTTCGCAGCGCCAGACCGAGATGATCCTGCGGGCCGCGGCCGAGGGTGTCGTGGGCACCGACACCGACGGGCGGGTCGTCCTCGTCAACCCGGCCGCCGCGCAGATCCTCGGCTTCCGCGCCACCGACCTCGGCGGCAAGGAGCTGCACACCCTCGTGCTGCACTCCCGCCCCGACGGCGAACCCTTCCCGTACGCCGACTCGCCGCTCGCCGACACCCTCAAGTCCGGCCGCAAGCACCGCGTCCGGGGCCAGGTGCTGTGGGCGAAGAACGGCGACAAGGTGCCCGTCGACCTGACCACCGCGCCGGTACGGGACGGGGACCAGCTCGTCGGCGCCGTCATGACCTTCACCGACCGCAGGCCGTACGAGCAGCTCGTCGAGAAGTACGAGGGCGAGGCCGCCGACCGCGCCGAGCGGCACCTCGCCGAGCTGGAGCGGCAGCGCGAGCGGCACACCGCGCTCGCCGCCCGGCACGCGCAGCTCACCGCCGTCCTCGCCGACTCCCTGCGCGGGCCGCTGGAGGAGCTGCGCGCCGAGCTCGGCGCCCTCGCCGCCGACGACGCCGGGCAGTTGTGGCCCGAGGCCAACCAGGTGCTGCACCATCTGGCCGCCGGCTACACCCGGATGACCACCCTCGTCGACAACGTCCTCGGCTACCAGCGGCTCGACGAGGGCGCCGAGCCGCTCGCCAAGGAGCCCGTGCCGCTCGACGGGGTCGTCACCTCGGGCATCGACCACGCCGTCGAGCTGATCGGGCCGGGGCGCGCCCAGTTCGCCGTGCACGCGCCGCCGATCGAGGCGGAGGTCGACGCGGGACGGCTCGTCACCGCGCTCGCGCACCTGGTCGCCGACGTGGCCGGGGTCGACGCGACCGGCAAGAACAAGGCCGCGCAGACGAGCGGCTACGCCGACTCCACGATCGTCGTCGCCGCCGCCCAGCGCGGTGACGTCGTCCGTATCGAGGTCCGCGGCCCGTACGCGGGCGGCGACCCGGTCCACCAGCCGGTGGTGCGCGGGATCGTCGAGGCCCACGGCGGCGTCGTCCAGACCCACGAGGTGCCGGGGACGACCGGCGGCGCGTACGTCGTCGAGCTTCCCCTCGGGTCGGGGCGCGGTGCCATCGCCGCCGACGCCAACGCCAATGCCGACGCGGACTCCGACGCGGGCCCCGACGCCGACTCCGGGCGGCGAGGGCGTGAGCTGCCCGCCCTGCCCGCGCTTCCCGCGCCGGTCGCCGAGGAGGTCCCCGGACCCGACGGCACCCACGGCAGCGGGCGGCGGCGGGCCCGCCGGGCGTCCACCGACGCGTTCCTGGAGAGCCCGCTGGCGCCCGAGGACGGCCCCGCGCCCGAGCCGACCGGCCGCCGCCGCGGGCGTACGGGCGACACGCCCGCCGCCGGCACCCCCGCGGGCGCGCCGGGCGAGCTGATCCCCGCTCAGAACGCCGGGCCCGCCGAGTCCGGCGGCACCGGGCGGCGCCGCGGCCGGCCCGCCGAGGGCGCCGTCGTGACCGCCGCCGAGGGCGCGCAGGCCCGTCCCGCGCTCGGCGCGGCCGTGCCGCCGCAGGGCGTCCCGGCCGACGCCCCGGCGCCCCAGCAGCACAGCGCCCTGGCGCTGCCCGCCGTCGCCTCCGACGAGGAGGCCCGGCCGACCGGGCGCAGGCGGCGGGCGCTCGCCGCCGCGCAGGAGCGCGCCGCCGCGCAGGAGGCCGGGCCGCGCACGCCGTTCGCGCTGCCGCCCGCCCCCGCCGACACGGACCGCGCCGCCGACGGGCTCCTGGAGGCCGCGCCCGTACCCGCCCTGGAGCAGGCGCGGGAGCCGGAGCCCGGCGAGCGCCACGAGGCCGTACGGGCGCTGCCCGGCGACGAGCACACCCCGCCGCAGGCGCACCCGCTGCCCGGGCGGCGGCGCGGGCCGCAGGAGACCACCAGCGGGACCGGTACGGGCTCCGTGCCGCTGCCGCCGGAGATCCCGGCGGGCCGGGACTCGACGCACGGGCGCGCCTTCAGCGTCCGCACGCTCGGGCAGGGCGTGCCCTTCGCCCAGCCGCCGGTGCGGGAGGAGCAGGAGCGGGACGCGTCTCCGGCACCCGTCCCGGTGCCGTCCGGGATGCCCGTCCCCGCGTCCGGCCCCGCCCCCGCCCCCGCCCCCGTACCGTCCGTGGTCCCCGCGCAGGCGCAGGCGCCCGTCCCGGCGGGTGCCGCGGCCTCCGGGCGGCGGCGGAAGCTGGGGAACCCGGGCGAGGAGAGCCGTCCCGGCGCGGCCGAGCAGGCCGCCCGGCCGCACCCGCTGCCTCCGGGCGCGCCCGCCGTCCCGCCCGTACCGGCGCCGGTCCCGGCCGCGAAGCTCGCCCCGATCCCGGCGCCCGCCGCCGCTCCCGAGGGGCGCGCGTACGCCATAGGGGCGCCCGCCGAGGGTTCGGCCGAGGGGCCGGAGCCGCTGGACGGGCCCGGCGGCGCGGTCGAGGTGTCGAACCAGCCGCAGCCCCGGCCCGTCGACGACGAACTGCCCCCGGAGCCGCTGGACAACCCGCGCCGGCTGCTGGTCTGGCCCGCGCCCGACGTCTCCACCCAGCAGGCGCTGAGCGACCGGGGCTACCGGCCGGTGATCGTGCACTCCCGCGAGGAGGTGGACGCGCAGATCGCCGCCTTCCCGGCCGCGCTCTTCGTGGACCCGCTGACCGGGCCGATCACCCGGACGGCGCTCCAGTCGCTGCGCCAGGCGGCGGTCGCCGCCGAGGTGCCCGTCCTGCTGGCGGCGGGGCTGGGGCAGGCGACCCGGGAGGCGGCGTACGGCGCCGATCCGGCGGTCCTGCTCAAGGCGCTGGCGCCGCGGGACAGCGAGCAGCACCCGTCCCGCGTGCTCCTCATCGAGGAGCAGGACGACATCGCGCGGGCGCTGGCGGCGACGCTGGAGCGGCGCGGGATGCAGGTGGCGCGGGCGGCGACCGACACCGAGGCGGTCACGCTGGCGACCCAGATGCGCCCGAACCTGGTGGTGATGGACCTGATGCAGGTGCGTCGCCGCCGGGCCGGGATCATCGACTGGCTGCGGGCGAACGGGCAGTTGAACCGGACTCCGCTGGTCGTCTACACCTCGGCCGGTCTCGAAGGGGCCGAGCTGTCGACGCTCTCCTCGGGCGAGACGGTGCTGTTCCTCGCGGAGCGGTCGACCAGCGACGAGGTGCAGGCCCGGATCGTGGACCTGCTCGCGAAGATCGGCACCAACTAGGGCCTGTCTGACAATTCGCGTCGGATCAGGCCGGGTCGTCCGGTGCGTGCGATCGGCGTGCGGCCGGGGCGCCCTCGTAGCGGGGCTACTTGGGCGTTTCGGCCGTGCGGCGAGCGCGCGGGCCGGGCGGGCCGGACCCGACGGGAATTGTCAGACAGGCCCCAGGCGCGGTGCGCGCCCGGTCGGTGCCGACCGGGCGCGACCGGGGCGGTCAGAGCTGGGTGACGTCCAGCTCGCCGTCCGCGTACTGCTTGCGGATCACCTTCTTGTCGAACTTCCCGACGCTCGTCTTCGGGACGCCGGGCACGATCGCCCAGCGCTCGGGGAGCTGCCACTTCGCGATGCCGGCCTCGTCGGCGAGGAAGGCGCGCAGCTCCTCGTAGTCCGCGCTCTCGCCCTCCTTGAGGACGACGGTCGCCAGGGGCCGCTCGCCCCACTTCTCGTCCGGGACGGCGACGACGGCGGCCTCGGCGACGGCCGGGTGGGCCATCAGGGCGTTCTCCAGCTCGACGGAGGAGATCCACTCGCCGCCGGACTTGATGACGTCCTTGGCGCGGTCGGTGAGGGTGAGGAAGCCGTCGGCGCTGATGACGCCGACGTCGCCGGTCTTGAGCCAGCCGTCGGCGCTGAACTTGTCCTCGGGGCGCAGCTCCTCGCCCCCGGCGCCGCCGTAGTAGGAGCCCGCGATCCAGTTGCCGCGGACCTCCAGCTCGCCCGCGGAGGCGCCGTCCCAGGGCAGGACCTCGCCGGCGGGGCCGATCAGGCGGGCCTCGACGCCGGTGGGGAAGCGGCCCTGGGTGACGCGGTACGGCCACTCCTCCTCGGGGGTGAGGCCGGCCGGCGGGTGGGCCATGGTGCCGAGCGGGGAGGTCTCGGTCATGCCCCAGGCGTGGCAGAGCCGGACGCCGAGGCGGTCGTACGCCTCCATGAGGGCGGGCGGACAGGCGGAGCCGCCGATGGTGACCTGGGCCATCGAGGTCAGGTCGCGGGGGCGGGCGGTGACCTCGGCGAGCAGGCCCTGCCAGATGGTGGGGACGGCGGCGGCGTGGGTCGGCTTCTCGGACTCGATCATGTCGGCGAGCGGGGCCGGCTGGAGGAAACGATCCGGCATGAGCATGTTGATGCCGGTCATGAAGGTGGCGTGCGGCAGCCCCCAGGCCAGCACGTGGAACTGCGGCACCACGACCAGGGTGGTGTCCTTGTCGGTGAGGCCCATCGACTCGGCCATGTTGACCTGCATGGAGTGCAGGTAGATCGAGCGGTGGGAGTAGACGACGCCCTTGGGGTCGCCGGTGGTGCCGGAGGTGTAGCACATGGCCGCCGCCGCCCGCTCGTCCAGCTCGGGCCAGGCGTACGTGGTGGGGCGGCCGGCGATCAGCTCCTCGTACGCGTGCACGCGGGGCGCCGCGCCGTCGAGGAGGGAGAGGTCGCCGGGGCCGGCGACGACGACGTGCTCGACGGTCGGCAGGTGGGGCAGGAGCGGCGCGAGGAGCGGGAGGAGGGAGCCATTGACGAGGACCACGCGGTCGGCGGCGTGGTTGACGATCCAGGCCAGCTGCTCGGGGGGCAGGCGCAGGTTGAGGGTGTGGATGACGGCCCCCATGGCGGGGATCGCGAAGTACGCCTCGACGTGCTCGGCGTTGTTCCACATCAGGGTCGCCACGCGCTCGTCGCCGGTGACGCCGAGTTCGTCGCGCAGGGCGTTGGCCAGCTGCGCGGCCCGCGCGCCGGCCTCGGCGAAGGTCCGGCGCTGCGGCTCGGCCCCCGTCCACGTGGTGATGGTGGACTTCCCGTGAATGGTCATCCCGTGGTTCAGGATGCGGGTCACGGTCAGCGGTACGTCCTGCATGGTGCTGAGCACGGGCGTCCTCCCGAGGGCGCTACGCGGCAGTAAGGATGTGCCGATTCTGCGCACGTACCACGTGGTATGTCACTACCCGGGAGCCAGTCGGCCCGACGAATTCGCCAGCGATCACTGGCGTGACCGAGGGTGACCACCGCCGTCGGCGGCGATCGGCGGCGGACGTCAGCGTACGGGCGACAGCTCCGGGTCCTCGCGGAGCTTGCCGAGCGCCCGCGAGACCGCGCTCTTGACCGTGCCGACGGAGACCCCGAGCACCTCGGCGGTCTGCGCCTCGCTCAGGTCCTCGTAGTACCGCAGGACGACCATCGCCCGCTGCCGGTCGGGGAGCTTCATCACCGCGCGCCACATGGCGTCGTGCAGCACCTGCCGCTCGGCCGGGTCCGGTTCCGGCAGCCCGGCGGGCTCCGGCAGCTCGTCGCAGGCGAACTCGTCGACCTTGCGCTTGCGCCACTGGGACGTACGGGTGTTCAGCAGCGCGCGGCGGACGTAGCCGTCCAGGGCGCGGTGGTCCTCTATCCGCTCCCAGGCGACGTAGGTCTTGGCGAGCGCCGTCTGGAGCAGGTCCTCGGCGTCGCACGGATTGGCCGTCAGCGAGCGCGCGGTGCGCAGCAGGACGGGCCCGCGGGCCCGCACGTAGGAGGTGAACGACGGGTACGTCGCGGAGGTCGGGCGCGCCGCGAGCGACGGGTGGGTCGCGTACTGCGAGGCGCCGGCACAGACGGGGCCAGAAGGTGGCGGAGTCATGGCTCCACGCTATGAGCGCCCCACCGCCCCCGGGATCGGCCCCAGGTCCCGAACCGCACTCCCCCTCAGGTTGTAGGGGTAGGGCCCGCCGGACCTCCTTCAGGTGGAGCACCCGTACGACCGGCTCAGGGTCGGCCCGGGGACGCCCGGGGGCGGGGACCCGCGCCGTCAGGGGCCGTCAGGGGCCGTCAGGGGCGCACCCGGGCCACCGGGGCGTCCACCGCGCTCCGGTCGATCAGCAGCCGCCGGCCCCCGTACGACTCCGCGACGTTCCCCGCGTACTGGTGGATCCGGCCGCGCGGCTGCCACGCCGCCGGGGCCAGCACCGGCTCCGCGTCCAGCGAGGGCGCGCCCCGCCAGCGCGCGAACCACACCGCCGAGGGCAGGTCCCGCGTGCCCGCCCGCCGCTCCCGCTCCAGGTGCCGCACACCCGTCTCGGCGCTGCTGTAGAAGCCGGGCAGGTAGCCGAGCCGCCGCACCTCCCGGCTCCATCCCCGGACGAACCGCACGGTCGTGGCGGCGCAGCGGGCGTCGCCGAGCCGGTACGCCTCCATGTCCAGGTAGAGCGGGGTGGCCGGCTCGAAGCCGAGGGCCCGCGCCGCCCGGACCGCGTCGCGCGCCTCCTCGGTGCCCTGGGTCCAGGGGGTGCGGCCGATCGCGTAGCGGCGCTTGGCCTCCGCGAGCACGCAGGGCGCCTGCGAGCCGACGAACAGCGGGAGCAGCCGCCAGCCCAGCGCGTGCACGGAGGCCACCCAGCCGGCGCTGAGCTGCCGCTGCTCCGGGCAGCCGCGCCCGCGGCCCCCGAAGTAGACCCCGACGGCCCCGTAGGGGGAGTCGCGCCAGGCCCGCATGACGTCGACGGACGGGGCCTCACAGGTGTCGAAGGCGCGGCCGGTGAAGTAGCGGGGGGAGGGGGCGGCGGCGGGGGCGGCGGCCGGGGCTCCCGGGGCGGGGGCCGTCGCGTGGGCGGGGGCGGCGAGGAGGGCGGTGGCGAGGGCCGCGAGGACCGCGAGGACCGACACGACGCACGCGCCCCGGGGGCGGGGGCTACGGGTCCGGGGCGGGTGCCCGGGTGGAGGCACCGCCTCCGGGGCTGACGGGGCCTCCGGGGCCTTCGGGACCGGTGGGGCTGACGGGGCGTTCGCTGCGGCGTCCATGGCGTCCATGGCGCGAGTGAAGGCCGCCGCGCCCCGCGCGGCCACCGCTGGGGCCCCGGCCTCAGCCGTCCGTGCCCAGGATCAACCCGGACGTGGGAACCCCGGTGCCCGCCGTCACCAGGGTCCGGGCCGCGCCGGGCACCTGGTTCACGGAGGTCCCGCGGAGCTGCCGGACGGCCTCGGCGATGCCGTTCATGCCGTGCAGGTACGCCTCGCCGAGCTGCCCGCCGTGGGTGTTCAGCGGCAGCGCGTCCGCCGCGACGAAGTCCGCCGCCTCGCCCGGCCCGCAGAAGCCGAACTCCTCCAGCTGCATCAGCACGAAGGGGGTGAAGTGGTCGTAGAGGATGCCCACGTCGATGTCGTCGGGCGCCAGCCCCGAGCTCCGCCACAGCTGCCGGGCGACCACGCCCATCTCCGGCAGCCCGGTCAGGCCGTCCCGGTAGAAGCTGGTCATGGCCTCCTGGTTGCGTCCGGCGCCCTGGGCCGCGGCCAGCACCACGGCGGGCGGGCGGGCGAGGTCGCGGGCGCGCTCGGCCGTGGTGACGACGAGGGCCTGGCCGCCGTCGGTCTCCTGGCAGCAGTCGAGCAGCCGCAGCGGCTCGGCGATCCAGCGGGAGGCCGCGTGGTCCTCCAGGGTGATCGGCTTGCCGTAGAAGTAGGCGGCGGGGTTGCGGGCCGCGTGCCGCCGGTCGGTGACGGCGACGTGGCCGAAGACCTCGGGCGTCAGCCCGTACGCGTACAGATAGCGCTGGGCGGCCATCGCCACCCAGGAGGCGGGGGTGAGCAGCCCGTAGGGGAGCTGCCAGCCGAGGGCCGCGCCCTCGGCGGAGGGCTCCCGCCGCTGCACCCCGGAGCCGAAGCGGCGGCCGGAGCGCTCGTTGAAGGCGCGGTAGCAGACGACGACCTCGGCGACGCCGGTGGCGACGGCGAGGGCGGCCTGCTGGACGGTGGCGCAGGCGGCGCCGCCGCCGTAGTGGACGCGGGAGAAGAAGGACAGTTCGCCGATGCCGGCCGCCTGGGCGACGGTGATCTCGGGGTTGGTGTCCATGGTGAAGGTGACCATGCCGTCGACGTCGGCGGGGGCGAGCCCGGCGTCGTCGAGGGCCGCGTGCACGGCCTCGACGGCGAGGGTGAGTTCGCTGCGGCCCGAGTCCTTGGAGAACTCGGTGGCCCCGATCCCGGCGATGGCGGCCCGGCCGCCGAGGGAGTCGCGGTGGCGGACGCTCATCGGTCCCGCTCCTCTCCGCGCGCCTCAGACCGGGCGCCGGGCAGCCGTACGGTCACGGTGCCGGTGACGTGGTGGCCGAGGCGGTTGGCGCCCACGACCCGGACGACGGCGGTGTCCCCGGCGACCTCGGTGACCGTGCCGGTGAGGGTCATGGTGTCCCCGGGGTAGTTGGGCGCGCCGAGCCGGATGGCGACCTTGCGGAGCTCGGCGCCGGGGCCGAGGCGGTCGGTGATGTAGCGGCCGACCAGGCCGTTGGTGGTCAGGATGTTCATGAAGATGTCCGGGGAGCCCTTCGCGCGGGCGAGTTCGGCGTCGTGGTGCACGTCCTGGTAGTCGCGAGAGGCGACGGCCCCGGCGACGATCAGGGTGCGGGTGACGGGGACGACGAGCGGGGCGAGCTCGTCGCCGGGGCGTACGGGCGCGCTCACGCGTCGGCTCCCTTCGCGAGCAGGTCGCCGAGTTCGGCGAGGAGTTCGGTGCCGCAGCCGAGGTACGCGTCGAGCTGGCGGCCCCAGAGGAAGTGCCGGTGCACGGGGTGGTCGAGGTCGGCGCCGAGCCCGCCGTGCAGGTGCTGGCCCGCGTGCACGACCCGCTTGCCCGCCTCGGCGGCCCACCAGGCGGCGGTGAGGGCGTGCTCGGCGGCGGGCAGCCCCTCGTCGTGGCGCCAGGCTGCCTCGTAGGCGGTGACCCGGATGGACTCGGTGTCCATGTAGGCGTCGGCGGCGCGGAGCTGGACCGCCTGGTGGGTGGAGAGCGGGCGGCCGAACTGCTCGCGCTCCGAGGTGTGGGCGACCGCGCGGGCCAGCGAACCGGCGCAGACACCGGCCTGGAGCCCGGCGAAGGCGATCCGGGCGGCGGCGAGGACGTCGGCGTACGGGCCGGGGGCGGCGGGGGTCCCCGTCGGCGCGCCGAGGCGTTCGGCGGGGGCGCCGTCGAGGCGGAGGCGGCCCGCGGACCAGGGGGCGGTGAGCTCGACGGCTTCGGCGGGGTGCCCGGCGTCCGCCGTCCGCACCAGCCACAGCGTCCGGTCCGCGTCCGGTACGAGGACGTGGGTGGCGTCCCGCAGCCAGGGGACCCGGTCCAGGGTGCCGGTCAGCCGCCCCTCGCCGTCCGCCCGTACGGCCCCGGCCCCGGCGGGCGCGGGGAACGCCCCGGTCACCACCGTCGTACCGGCGCGCAGGCCGGGCAGCAGCCGGGCGCGCTGTGCGTCGGTGCCGTGCCGGGAGACGGCATGCAGTCCATAGACGCAGCTCGCGGTGAAGGGGACCTGGGCGGTCGTGCGGCCCTGCTCCTCGGCGAGCAGGACCAGGCCGAGCAGTCCGGTCTCCTCGACGGCCTCGGGGAGGCCGGCGGCGCACAGGGCCTTCCACAGCTCGGCGTCCGTGCCGGTGCCCGCGGCGGCGAGCCGGTCGGGGGTGGCGAGGTCGCCGAAGATCCGCGCGGCGAGGTCCCGCGCGGCCTGCTGCTCCTCGGTGGGTGTGAAGTCCATGTCAGTCCTCGCCTCCCGCGCGGAAGACGGGGAGTTCGAGCTCCTCGTCCACCGCCAGGAACTCCAGCCGGACCGGCATCCCGATCCGCACCTTGTCGTAGGGGACCCCGACGACGTTGCTGATCATCCGTACGCCCTCGGCGAGTTCGACGAGCCCGACCGCGTACGGGGGGTCGAAGGCCGGGAAGGGCGGGTGGTGCATGACGACGTACGAGTAGACGGTGCCCTCGCCGCTCGCCTCGACGGTGTCCCACTCCCGGGAGCCGCAGGTGTTGCAGCCGGGCAGCCAGGGGAAGCGGAGGGTCGCGCAGGCGGCGCAGCGCTGGATGAGCAGCCGGTGCTCGGCGACACCCGCCCAGAAGCCGGCGTTGTCGCGGTTGACGACGGGGCGGGGGCGGCGGGGCCGCTCGGCGGGCTGCTGGGGCTGCTGGGGCTGCTGGGGCTTCTCGGGGCGGGCGGCGGGGGTGTACTTCAGGATGCGGAAGCGATGGGTGCCGGCGAGTTCGCCGCCGGCTTTGACATCCATCCGGGTCGTGACGAAGTGGCCGGTGCCGAGCTTGGTGGTCTTGCGGGGCGAGACGGACTCGATGACGGCGTCGAAGGTGATCGCGTCGCCGGGGCGCAGCGGGCGCAGGTACTCCTGCTCGCAGTCGGTGGCGACGACGGAGGTGTAGCCGGCCTCGTCGAGGAGCCCGGAGAGCTCGTCGTAGGCGCCGGAACGGTCCGTGTGGCCGGAGAGCCCGCCCATCGTCCAGGCTTGGAGCATGGTGGGCGGGGCGACCGCGTCGGGCCCCCGGTAGGCGGGGTCCGTGTCGCCCATGGCCTCGCACCAGTGCCGGATCATGGGCGCGTTGACGGGGTCCTTGCCGGAGCCTCCGACGGCGGCGGGGAGCCCTTCGTACGCCTGGAGCCGGAGGAAGAAGGGGTCGCGGAGGGGGTCGGGCCGCGACTCGCGCCCGGGGGCGCCCGCTCCGGAGGGCCGGTCGCCGTCGCTCATCGCCGCCCCCTCGTCTTCATGCCGAGCCGCATGGTGGCGACGATCTCGCGCTGCACCTCGCTCACGCCTCCCCCGAAGGTGTTGATCTGGGCGGCCCGGTTCATCCGCTCCAGTTCGCCGCCGTCGAACGCGCCGGGCGAGCCGGCCCGGACGAGGGCGGCGCCGCCGGTGATCTCCTGGCACATCCGGTAGACCTCGACGGCCGACTCGGTGCCGGCGAACTTCACGCCGCTGGCGTCCCCGGGGGCCAGCCGGCCCGCTCCGACCTCGCCGACGAGCCGCCAGTTGAGGAGCCGGGTCGCGGCGAGCCGGGCGTGGGCCTCGGCGGCGCGGATGCGGACCCAGGGCGCGTCGAGGCGGCGGGCGCCGGTGACGGGGTCGGGGGTGCGGGCGTGGTCGAGGGCCGCCGCGAAGAAGTCCTCGGCCTGCATCCCGATGGCGGCGAGGGCGACCCGCTCGTGGTTGAGCTGGTTGGTGATGAGGCCCCAGCCGCCGTGCTCGGGGCCGACGAGGTGGCCGGCCGGGACGCGGATGGAGTCGTAGTAGGTGGCGGTGGTGGTGAGGCCGCCGACGGTCTCGATGGGGGTCCAGGAGAAGCCGGGGGCGTCGGTGGGGACGAGGACGATGGAGATGCCCCGGTGCCGGGGGGTGGCGGGGTCGGGGTCGGTGCGGCAGGCGAGCCAGATCCAGTCGGCGTTCTGGGCGTTGGAGGTGAAGACCTTCTGCCCGTCGATCAGCCAGGAGTCGCCGTCGCGGACGGCCCGGGTGCGGAGCGAGGCGAGGTCGGTGCCGGCCTCGGGCTCGCTGTAGCCGATGGCGAAGACGGTCTCGCCGCGCAGGATGCGGGGGAGGAAGTACGCCTTCTGCTCGTCGGTGCCGTACTTCATGAGGGTCGGACCGACGGTGTTGAGGGTGACCATGGAGACGGGGGCGCCGGCGCGGTACGCCTCGTCGAAGAAGACGAACTGCTCGTCGGCGCCGCGGCCCTGGCCGCCGTACTCCTCGGGCCAGCCGAGTCCCAGCATGCCGTCGTCGCCGATGCGGCGGAGCAGCCGCCGCTGGGCGGCGGAGTCGGCGGGGGGCGGGGGGCCGTCGGGCATCACGTCGCGGAAGTACGCGCGGAGCTCGGCGCGCAGCCGCAGTTGCCGTTCGGTCGGGGCGAGGTGCACGGCGACGCCTCTCGTCGGGACAGGACTGTCACGTAAGATTTCTGACTGTCCGTCAGATTCGGTCGCCCTGTCAAGGCACCGAGGCCCGGGAACGCCGGACGGCCCGCACGCCGGTGCCGAAGCACCGCCGTACGGGCCGCCGTTGAAGCCGTCGTTCACCCCGAGGCCGTTCCCCCCGTCGGGCCGGCTACCACCACGGATGGAAGTTGACCACCGTGTTCACGTTGGACTGGTCGATGTGGGTGAAGGCCGAGCCGTTCACACTCGCGGTGTTGTTCTGGTTGGAGGCACCGGAACCGGTCGCCACCTGCTGCGTTGTGGTCGAGTTGCCGTGGTTGTTGCCGCCCACGCCACTGCCGATGATGGTGGCGACGCTGGTGTTCGATCCGTTGTCCGCGAATCCTCCGTTGTCGGCCTGGGCCACGCCGGTGAAGAGGGCGGCGGCCAGGGGCAGGGCGGCGACAGCGGCGATGACGCGGGCGGTACGGATGCTTGCCATGTCTGTTCCTCCGGGAACTGAAGCTCTCTGAATGCTGCGAAGAATGGTGCGAACTGCTGCTCATACCAAGGCGGTTGGCCGTCCGCCTCGGTCGTTTCCTGCTCGACGTCGCGAGATCAGAGTTGCCCACCGAATCCCCGTCGAACCACCCCCTAGCGCCTGATTCCCTCTCAAGCGTGAGGACAAGCCGATAAACCCCCGCGCCCCCACCAAAGCCCCAGCCCACCCCGAGAACGCCCCTACCCCCCGAGAACACCCCACCTCCCCCAAGGGAGGAAGCGTTTCAGCACCTTTCCGGCCAAACCGTTCTTCGGCCCGAAAGAGCTGCCGGACGAGCCGCCCCTGCGCGCCGGAGCACGTCCTGCACGACGGCGAGCGCCTGACCGAGCACGTCTACGGACAGCCGCGCACTCCGACGGAGACGGCACGACCGGCCGAGGCGGCGGGCCTCACGGGGACGGTCGCTCCCCGGGGCGGCCCTTACACGCGCAAGGGGCGCTTCTC
Organism: Streptomyces sp. NPDC048659; assembly: GCF_040650575.1. NCBI lineage: Bacteria > Bacillati > Actinomycetota > Actinomycetes > Kitasatosporales > Streptomycetaceae > Streptomyces > Streptomyces sp. NPDC048659. The sequence goes on from NZ_JBEZHM010000001.1 coordinate 181,534, forward strand.
CAGGAGAAGCGCCCCTTGGGGACGGCGCGTACGCCGATCCGCCGCGGTGGGTGTGGGATTTGAACCCACGGTGACTCGCGCCACGACGGTTTTCAAGAGAGTGCTGCGGGAAGCGTCTCTGTTGTGCCTGACCTGCTCGTTCCCCGCCCTCGGGACCCTTCATCGCCGACGGCGGTCCACACCTGGTCCACTGACTGGCCCCGGCGGTGGACCTGCGGCTCAGCGACAGGCGGCCAGGTTCACCGCAGTCTCTTTGACGAGGTCGCGAACGAGAAGAAGCGCATCGTCGCACATAGAGCGGACCTCGTCCTGCGTACGAACCTTCCTGCGAGGTGCGGCATCCGCCTTGGTGACGTTGTCCATATCCAGTCGATGCGCCACATCATTCCTCGCCGTAAAGAAGACATCCAGCGAGGTGAAGCGCCCCTTTGGGATCTGTTGGTTCGTGATCCCGAGCGGGGATGCGGCACGAGTCCGAAGATCACTGCTGCCCTGGAAGCTGGCCTTCGTCTTGCTCTTTACATAGAGGCTGAGCAGTTCCGGGCGCGGATCCTGTGACTTCAGTGCTGCGAGGAAGCAGTCTTCCACCTTCGGCGCTCTCGCCTGCTCCTCGACGAACGTCTCGTACTTGTCCCGCGGCGTACCCAGTCGAGTGATCAACACAGGGACCGCGTGCTCAATGAGGGCCTGCACTGAGGCGTCGACACCAGCCGAGGTGAACACGATGGCGGCACGCAGCAGATCCTGCGCATCAGAGTGGAGGCGCCCCCTAGTCTCCGCATTGTTCTGACGCGACCGCTCACGTCGGACTAGGTGCAGTGTGTCGAACAAGCCCGAAACACTGCTATGCGTGCTGCGCAGCCTCCACCAAGCAGGGACGACCTCGGGACATTTGTAGGGACGGTTTCCCAGCGGCCTGAGCTTCAGCTTCGTTATGTTCCCCGGCTTCTCTGGCGCCTGCGCCAACGCCCTCTCGGCGTCCTCGATACTGATGACCGCTTGCGGCTCCATTGCCACCCCCTGACGGATCCGTCTTGGCGAGCAATATCATCTCGCACGCCTTGGGCCCTGCGACCAGTTGTTCCTGACTGACAATCGAGGCTCCCCTCAACGACTGAGATTCTCGTCAGCATGACGTGAATCCTGGCTGAACCTAGCCTTAGTTGGCCCTAGTTAGCCCCTGCTCTGCGATGCTGGAGGCCGATCGAGAGGGGCTGCATCGATGCAGTGGAAGATCCACGGGGAACGTCCGATCTACGAGAACAAGTGGGTGAACCTGTGGCTCACCGACGTGGAGACGCCGGACGGGCACCGCTGGGAACACCACGTCGTCAAGCTCCGCCACCTGGCCGTCGCCGCCGTCATCAACGACCGCCAAGAGGTCCTGATGATGTGGCGCCACCGCTTCATCACGGACGCATGGGCCTGGGAACTGCCCATGGGCCTGGTCGAAGCCGACGAGACCCCCGGCGAGGCTGCCGCCCGTGAAGTCCTCGAAGAGACCGGCTGGCGTCCGGGCCCGATGAAGCCGCTGATCTACGCCGAACCGGCGAACGGCATCACCGACTCCCAGCACCACCTGTTCCGCGCCGATGGCGCCACGTACGACGGTCCGCCGACCGAGAAGAACGAATCGGACCGGATCGAGTGGATCCCGCTGGCGAACATCCGGGGCATGATCGACCGCCGCGAGATCGTCAGCAGCGGCGCGCTCGTCGGCCTGCTCTACGTGCTGATGGACGAAGGCATCCGCTGACCCGGCGGGGGAAGCACCGCTCGCAGCCGGGCCTCGAAGGCAACCGCGGCCGGCACCTCGCGATAGGGCGCCAGCTGCTCGTAGAACTCGCGAAGGTGCCCGGTCACCCGCTCGGAGGAGACTGCTGCGGCGGGCACCAGCGCTTCGATCGCCGTGTGGCACGCCTGGTCGAGCTTGCCCCGCTGGAGCTGCGTACGGGCCAGCCAGAACGCGTGGAACGCCCGGCCTCGCTGGTTCGACGGGTCTTCCCGTGTCAGTGCGTCCGCGATGAGCGGTTCGGCGATCGCCACTTCCCCGAGACGGCCGTGGGCGATGCCTGTGTCCACGATGAGCTTCGGCTCGTCGAAGTAGCTCACCCATGCCGGATCCGGATCGTAGGGCTGGATCCGTTCGAACTGCCCGTGGGCCTCGGCGATCGCGGCGTGCGTGGACTTCCGGTCCCCCAAGGTGGCGTGGGCGAACGCTTCCCGCATCGCGAGCATGGCCCGCACCCTTGCTGTCGTGCCAGTCTCGGTGCGGGCCTGGTCCTGCGCTGCGGATACCAGGGCCAAAGCGTCGGCGGGCTTGTCCTGGTAGGTCGCTTGCAGGCTCATGCAGGCCAGCACGTTGGCCATGAACGGGCGGTCGTCGATCTCCTTGGCCAGTTGCAGGGCTTCCGAGAAGTACGCACGGGCCTGCTGGTACTGGCGGGCGTCAAAGTACGTCCATCCGGTCAGACGCGCCAGCTCCGCCGCGATGCCGTACAGGCCGTTCTGTATCGGCGTCGGCCGGCGGTCCTTCAACAGCCCCTCGACATAGCGGAGCTGGCCCACGACTGCCGGACGAAGGGTCTCGCCGCCGTGCTCGTCGTCGCGACGCCAGTAGTCCTCGATCGAGGAACGCAAAGCTCGGAGCGTGGATGGGCTCGGATTGGTTCCGGCGGCCAGGGCCAGGATGCTGTCCACCTCTACGCCGGGTAACCCGGTGAGAAGCTTCGGCCCAGCCGACACGTCGACGGCCTCGGGTTGATCCCGCTGCGCGACGACGAGGGCGGCCGGTGTCTCCCACGCGCGTCGGGCCAGACCGAGCATGTGGCCGGGGACCCGTAGCCCGTCCGCGATCCGCTCGATCACGTCCATGTGCAGGAGCTGCCTCCGGCCTGCGATCACCTCGCCCACTCGACTCGGTGTCAGCTCGCACTGCCGGGCGATCATGGACGGGTAGATGCCTGCCCTGACCTTGACCAGCCGAAAGATCCTCGTGAAGTCGCGTACCCGGCAGGCGTCGATCATCTCGGGATCGGTGAGCAGGCTGGGCGGGAGTTCCTTCGTGCGTCCTGACTCGGGCATCGGTCACGCTCCGGAGGAGGCTACGGATCGCTTCAAGGTCTCAACCGAACGTGATGTTACCCAAGTTGGGTAATCCGCTGGGCCTTTCTGGCCCTGCGCTCTGATCGCGATCCTTCTGCACATGGCGAAGCGACCGAGGACGACCGCCTTGAGTGATTCGGCGGGTACTCCTGACACAGAGCGAAAGGCCCTCGGGGATCTCCCTGACCTGGGCATCGAACCCCGCGTCCTGATGAGCATGCGGGTATCGCGGGACTCGGGCCGGACGTGGTCGCCGAGCACGCAGGTCTCGGAGGGGGATCCGTTCGACATCCTCTCCGACCCCGGCCGCTATCCCCCGTGCGCGTGCCCCCGCTGCGGCGGTCCGTCTTCCTCGGCCCGCGCCCTTCGGCCGGCGGCCATCACGCGAGGGGCGGCGTAGTGGCCGTTCTTTGGGTGCCTCTATTACGCGGCCACCCGTCCCGGCGAAGCCGTGGGGCTCCGCGAGTCGGACTTCACTCTGCCCGAGGAAGGCTGGGGCCAAGTCGTCCTGTCATCCAGCTCCCCGCGCGTGGGCTCCGGCTGGACCGACTCGGGGGAGTCCTTCGACTCCCGCGGCCTGAAGAAGCGTGCCCGAAAGGCCACCCGCGAGGTACCGATCCCGCCCGTCCTGGTCCGTCTGATCCGCGACCACATCGCGGAGTTCGGCACGGCAGAGGACGGCCGACTCTTCCGCGCGGCCCGTGGCGGCGGCCTCCTGAGCAAGGAATATGGCACCTCCTGGAAGGCTGCTCGACGGGCCGTCCTCACCCCGCGAGAGGCCAAGACCCCGTTGGCCGAAGTCCCATACGGCCTTCGCGCTGCGTGCGTTTCCCTCTGGCTGGAGTCTGGAGTCTCGCCTGCTGAGGTCGCGCGCCGCGCCGGCCACAGCATCGCGGTGCTGTTCCGCTTCTATGCCAAGGCCATCCACCGCATGCAGGCGCACGCAAACCAACAAATCGAACGAGCATTGAACGCCGGTACGGGGTGTAAAGGGGTCACCTCAGCGTCCACAACGTAGACAGAGCGACGCCGAGTACCTGCAGCTCAGGGGACGGAACGATCTACGCAGCTGACAAACGTCCACAGTTCTCGTAGGATTCAGCCATGCCCGACTACCCCGTTCAGCGCCCAGGACTCTTCGCCCCCTCCGACGTACCCGAAGCGGCGGGGGAACAGGTCGTCCCGAGCAGGATCAAGACCACATCGCCGTTCCATCAGCCTCGTGACCTCACCGAGGAGCAACGCGAAAAATTCAGAAAGATGTCGAGAGATTCTCGCGAGGCAAGGCGATCGGCACTAGCTGGAGAAGGACCAGCTCCGCTTCACGAGATTAACATTCCGAATCTTCGCCCACTTGACCTCATGCCACAGCGTGACGGTGGCGGCAAAACAGCTCTTTCACTCTTCAGCGGTGGGGGCGGCTTGGACCTTGGGGTAGAGCGCGCCGGCTTCACTCACACCGCATCGTTTGAGCTGATGCCGGAGGCTGGGGACACTCTTCGCAAGGCTCGCGATCAGTGGGCTGTATTCAGCGGTAGCGAGGGCGATGTTCGCGAAGTCGACTTCAAGCAATGGCGCGGACAAGTAGACCTTCTTCACGGAGGTCCTCCTTGCCAACCGTTCTCCAATGCCGGACGCCAGCAGGGCCACTTGGACGAACGGGACATGTGGCCTCAGTTCGTGCGCGCCGTGAAGGAAATTAAGCCGGCCGCGTTCGTAGGAGAGAACGTTCCAGCTCTCGCTAGCCCGAAGTTCACCCAGTACGTCGACGAGCAAATCATGGCCCCTTTGGCCGGAAGTTACCACGTACAGAGGGTAATCCTCCAAGCCAGCGACTTTGGCGTTCCCCAGGTACGGCGCCGCGTTTTCTTCGTCGGCTTCCGAAACAAGAAAATTGCTAGCCGCTGGAGTCCGCCAGAGCCTACGCATCAGTGGGGTGATGAATCCATCACGGGCGGAGCCCCCTGCATGGGCCTTCGTGAAGCCCTGGGCCTTCCAGATATCGGAATCGACGACCTGTCACCAACAATCAGAAGCAGTCTGACCGGTCCGCGACACACAACTTCCATCCTGAACAGCGTGGCGGCACAGCGCAGGTTCGAAAGCCTCCAGATTTGGCCCAACGGCGTTGCAGCGGACCGCGCTTCAGCCCGAGCCTTCGTAGCCAAGAACGGGCATTTCCGCCTATCAGTACCCGACGTCGCCCTAATTCAAGGATTTCCGGAAGATTGGCCTTTTGTGGGCGCTACATACATGGCCCTAGGCCAGATCGGAAATGCGGTCCCGCCGCCCCTAGCCTACGCTGTTGCATCCTCCGTCATGGACGCCTTGCCCAGATAATCGGCCACCAATTTGCGCAAGTGGATAGCCGGCTCTTCCTTAATCATAGGAAGTTTTTCAATATAAGTCATCGGGATGTGCGGGTTATTCAGCGTTGCCCCCCTCGACATGACATACAGGCATCGCTCCCGCATTATTTCCACCATGCGATCCAGGGAGTACCGGATATCTTTTCCAGAGGTGAGGTCGGCCTGCTCTTCGTATTTCGCAGCCGTCCACTGATTCTTCATCACCCATCTGGCCTCCTGCTTCGTGTAGTACTCCTTTTCACCCAGCAGGTCGATGACTGAAGATTCGGAGATCCCTTTCATCGCATGCTGGGCAAGCGACACGTCAGGGCGAACATACTCTTCCTTGCTTGAAATCCAAGCAACCATGGCATCCGGAGAGGCGTAGTAACTGTGCTGCAACTTCTCTCCGCGAGCGTCATAGACACCAAAAAGCCAATGGATATTCTTCCATTTTGCAAAATGCCCTGGCCCCAAGTCCCGCACCGTTGAAACGCCTTTTCGCGTAGCAGATTTAAGCTCGAAATCAACGGTCTGGCCAGCGATAGTGAGAGAGGCGTCGATGTCTGCCCGCTTCCTTCCTTCCGGCACCTCCAGATTGAAACGATCGACCATCTGAATCTCGCGCTTGTCATCCTGCACACTCATGATCGGCATCATGGCATGGGAACGCCGGTGCGGGGGAGGGTTATGGACACTCCCCTACCACGGCACACGTTGCTGTTGCGTCGTGACCTGCGGTCTCCGACCCTGCTGCGGCGGGAATCTGGTCCACGCCTGGTCCACACAGCATGATCCAAAGCGGTACACGGGCGGGTCAGTGTGAGACAGGCCCCCACGACGAAGGGGTGCCCCTGGTCGGGACACCCCTTCTGGTCAGCAAGCTCGCTGAGCTGGCGGTGGGTGTGGGATTTGAACCCACGGTGACATCGCTGCCACGACGGTTTTCAAGACCGTTCCCTTAGGCCGCTCGGGCAACCCACCTTCGCCGCCGCTCACCAGGAGCGGAGCGGCTACAGCCTACCGGCTCGGCCGGGGGTGGCGGGGAGGGAAGCCCGAGGGGTGGGACGGGGTGGGTCAGCTGTCGCCCGTGCGTTCGCCGAGGGTGACCGTGGCCGTGGCGGTCTTGCCGCCGCGCTCGTAGGTGATCTTCACCGTGTCGCCCGGCTTGTGCGTCCAGATCTCGCTGATCAGGGTCGGGCCGCTGTCGATCGGGTGGTCGTCCAGGGCCGTGATCACGTCGCCCGGCTTCAGGCCCGCCTTGGCCGCCGGGCCGTTCGGCGTCACCGACGCGGTGCCGCCGGCGCCCTGCTCCGCGATGGTCGCGCCCTCGCCCTTGTCCTGCATGTTCACCGTCGCGCCGATCACCGGGTAGACCGGCTTGCCCGTCTTGATCAGCTGCTCGGCGACATTCTTGGCCTGGTTCACCGGGATGGCGAAGCCCAGGCCGATCGAGCCCGCCTGCGACTGGCCGTAGCCGCTGCCGGCCGACTGGATCGCCGAGTTGATGCCGATCACCGCGCCGCTCGCGTCGAGCAGCGGGCCGCCCGAGTTGCCCGGGTTGATCGACGCGTCCGTCTGCAGCGCGCTCATGTACGAGTTCTTGCCGCCCGAACCGTCGCCCGAGGCCACCGGGCGGTTCTTGGCGCTGATGATGCCCGTGGTCACCGTGTTCGACAGGCCGAAGGGCGCGCCGATCGCGATCGTCGAGTCGCCGACCGCCACCCGGTCCGAGTCGCCCAGCGGCAGCGGCGTCAGGTTCGACGGCGCGTTCTTCAGCTTGATCACGGCCACGTCGTAGCCCTGGGCCCGGCCCACGACCTCCGCGTCGTACGTCTTGCCGTTCGAGAACGTCACGGACAGCGTGCCGCCGTCCGCCGCCGACGCCACCACGTGGTTGTTCGTGACGATGTGGCCCTGCTTGTCGTAGACGAAGCCCGTGCCCGTGCCGCCCTCGCCCTCCGCGCCGCCCGACTTCGCCTGGATCGTGACCACGCTCGGCAGCGCCTTCGCCGCCACCGCCGCCACCGTGCCCGGGTCGCGCTTGAAGGACGCCGGGGCGTCGCCCGAGGACACCGTGGTCGAGCCGGACGAGCCGTCGTCGCGCGACGCCGCCCAGTAGCCGATGCCGCCGCCCACGCCGCCCGCCACCAGCGCCGCGACCAGCACGGCCGCCACCAGGCCGCCGCCCCCGCGCTTGCGCGGCGCCTCCGGGACCGGCGGCACCGGCGCGCCCCACACCGGGGTCACCGGCGGGGCGGGGGGCCAGCCTCCGTTGTCCGCCGGGACGGGGGCGGGAGCGGGCGCGGGGGTGTGCGCGTACGCCGGGGTGGGCGGCGGGGGAGGGGTCGCGTGCTGCTCCTGCGGCGCGGGGGGCGCGGGGGGCTGGACCGGCTGCTGAGCCTGCTGCGGCGCGGGGGGCGCGGGCTGCTGGACCGGCTGCTGCTGCGCGGGCTGCTGGAGGGTCTGCTGGACCTCCGGCTCGGGCTGCCGCACCGGCTCAGGCGTCGGCTCGGGCTCGGGCGTCCCCTCGGCGGCGGCAGGCGTCGGAGGGGCCGCGGGCGGGGCCGGAGGCGCGGGAGGCGTGGGAGGGGTGGACGGGGCACTCCGGTCCGCCGGAACCGCCGTGCCCTCGTTCTCGGTGCTCACAGCTCTCTCCTCGTTCACTGCACGGGTTGGGTGGGGGAAGCCTGGTCCATGGTGCTGCGCTCAGCTTTTCCCACCGGACGTCAGGCCACTGTAAGCCGGAGCTGTGTGTCCGTACCCCATCCTTTATATAGGGGCATATAAGACACAGCCTTACCATGTCGCGGTGACCCACGCACCGCAGCAACCGAACCGCCTCCCCGTCCAGGTGGTCGCCCACCGCGGGGCCTCCGAGGACGCCCCGGAACACACCCTCGCCGCCTATGTGAAGGCCATCGAGGACGGCGCCGACGCCCTGGAGTGCGACGTGCGGCTGACCGCCGACGGGCACCTCGTCTGTGTCCACGACCGGCGCGTCAACCGCACCTCCAACGGCCGCGGCGCCGTCTCCGCCCTGGAGCTCGCCGACCTCGCCGCCCTCGACTTCGGCACCTGGAAGGGGCGCGAGGAGGCCGGCGAGAGCCCCGACCGGGCCGACCCCGGGGCCACCTCCGTCCTCACCCTGGAGCGGCTCCTGGAGCTCGTCGCCGACGCCGGGCGGCGGGTCGAGCTCGCCATCGAGACCAAGCACCCCACCCGCTGGGCCGGGCAGGTCGAGGAGAAGCTGCTCCAGCTCCTCGGCCGCTTCGGGCTCGCCGCCCCCGCCGCGCCCGAGGACTCCCCGGTCCGCGTCATGAGCTTCTCGCCCCGCTCCCTGCACCGGATCGCCGCCGCGGCGCCGACCCTGCCGACCGTCTCGCTCTCCCAGTTCGTCACCCCGCGGCTGCGCGACGGGCGGCTGCCCGCGGGCGCCCGGATCGCCGGGCCCTCGATGCGGATCGTCCGGCACCACCCCGCCGTGATCCTGCGGCTCCAGAAGGCCGGCCACCAGGTGCACGTCTGGACGGTCGACGAGCCCGAGGACGTCGAGCTGTGCGTGCGGCTCGGCGTCGACGCGATCATCACCAACCGCCCGAAGCGCGTGCTGGCCCAGCTGGACCGTCTTTAAGCCCCCTTAGTCACGTGTGCCCCCTCTTTCACAGGGGTACGAGGTGTGCCCCGGCGCGTTCGGGACGTACGCGATCGTCACGAGTGCCTCACCCGACCCTTACTGGCCGGTTTCCGGTCCAGGCCATTGGGGCATTCACACCGTGGCGTGGGGCAAAGGAGGTCTCGGGGGTGGCGTTGGTGGTGGCACAGGAGGTGCCCACGTCGTCGAGCATGGCCGTACCCCATGGCCCTGCGGGCGTGGGTGAGGCGCGACACCGGATGCGGGAGCAGTTGTACCGCAGCGGAATGTCCGAAACGGTCGTCGACGACGCGGTACTGATCCTTTCCGAACTGCTGAGCAACGCGTGTCGCCACGGCAGGCCGCTCGGTCACGCGGACGTGGGCGACGGCGACGTGCGGGCGGCCTGGAGCATCGACAGAGCGGGCGGCCTGCGGGTCGAGGTGACGGACGGAGGCGGTCCGACCCGCCCCGTGCCCGCCACGCCCTCGGTCACCGCGCGCGGCGGCCGCGGGCTGAACATCATCAGCGCGCTGGCGCAGGACTGGGGCGTACGGGACAGCGCGACCGGCGAGGTCACGGTCTGGGTGCTCGTCACCGAGGGCCATCGCCGCGAGGACTTCGCGGCACGGGTCGGCGGCGGCTCCGGGCTCGACTTCCTGGACGCGTACGACGAGTTGGAGTGAGCCCGCCCGCACGGCCACGAGCCCCGCGGCGCGGAGCCGCCCCGGGGCCGCGGCCGGTGGCCCGGGCCCTGTCGTCGGTGCCCCGCACGGCGGCTTCCCGCCATGCGGGAGCCCGGGCGGCTAGGCTCGCGCCCTAGACAGCACCGCCGCGATCGGGAGATAGCCACACCATGGCCAAGAAGCGCCCCCAGACGAAGCCCGGCAAGTCCGGCCAGGCACAGGTCACCAGCGGGGAGATCCCGGTCGTCGGCGCGCGCGAGCCGTGCCCCTGCGGCTCGGGCCGCCGCTACAAGGCGTGCCACGGGCGCGCCGCCTCGCACGCCGTGACCGAGCTGGTCCAGCGCCCCTTCGAGGGGCTGCCCGGCGAGTGCGACTGGGTCGCGCTGCGCGAGCTCGTGCCCGCCGCCACCGTGCCGCTCACCCTCAAGGACGGGCTGCCCGAGGGCGTCCCGTCGGTGACGCTGGCGACCGTGCTCCCGATGGCCTGGCCGGCGCTGCGCCGCGACGACGGCTCCGTGCTGCTCGCGCTGCAGAACGACTCGTCCTCCGGGGACCTCGCCCGCGACCTCGCCGACACCCTCCAGCGCGCCCTCGTCGCCGAGCCCGGCACGCCGGTCGCCGCGCGGCGCGTGGAGCCGGAGGGCCCGCGGCTGCAGGACCTGCTCGACCCGAGCGGCGATTTCGCGCCGGACGTGCACACCGGTTTCGAATTCTGGATTCCCGAGTCCTCGGACAATTCCAGCCCCGAGGTCAGCGCCTCCCTGGAGCGCGCCAACGCCGCCGCCATCCCCACCGTGAAGCTGACCGGTGTGGACGCCGCCTACTGGTGCGAGACCCCGGACAAGAACCACCTGCGCTGGGTCATGCCGTACCCGGAGGAGAAGCTGCTCGACGCGCTGGCCCGGCTCCAGGCCGCCGGCGTCTCCTCGCTCGGCCCGGACACCCGGCTCGTCGGCTCCTTCCGCGCGCACGGTCTGATGGTCCCCGTCTGGGACCTGCCGACCGGCATGACCGCGGAGGACTGCGAGAAGCCGGCGGCGGAGTTCGCCGAGCGGCTGGCCGGGGCGCTCGCCTCGGACGCCCCGCTCAGCGGCGAGGAGCGGCGGGCGCGCGGCGGCCTCACCAACCGTCAGGTCACGCTCAGCTGATACCCCAGGTGGTATCCGTGACGGGCAGACCGACCAGTCGGTGACTTCCGCCACAACACCTCGTGCGGGGGCCTGAATCCCTGTCCGAATAACCGAGATCGAATTTGCGAACGGCAGATCTCTTGTTACCGTTCTGGAAGCCCGGTCGCTGGTGCATCCCCCGTCGCCAGCGATCGGGCCTTTCCATGCCCGCGGTGCCCGCGCGGACGGTTCAACTTCCGTCCCCTCCGGCCGCGTTGCTCCCCGATCGCAGCAGCAGCGGAGTGTTGTCGCCCTCCCCCGCGCCCGCGAATTCGGTCACCGCCGTATACGCCCCGGGCCCGCCCGCCACCGGCTCCCGCGGGGTCTCGCACATCCCTGGTTCGTCCTGCGCGGCGACCGCGCAGCGCACCTGCACGGTGCGGCCTCCGGGCGCCATCAGGGTGAGTACGGCGTCGAGTTCCTGCCCGGTGGCGTTGCGGTAGTACGTGCGCCCCCGGATGTCCCGGCCCTCCGTCACCACGCAGGTCTGCGCCTCGACCCCGTCGGGGGAGGCCAGTTCGGGTCCGCAGCGGGTGGCGGAGGGGAGGGCTGCGTTCCGCTCCGGGGCCGGGTGCGCGGCCCGTGCCGCCCCCGTGCCCGTACCCAGACCGAGATCCGACAGCAGGCCCCGCGACTTCCCGTCGCCGGAGCCGGAGCCGGGATCCCCAGGTGCTCCGGGTGTGCCCGCCGAGGTCCCCGTCGGGGTCCACGCGGGGCCCGCCGTCGCCGCGATCGGCACCAGGACGGCGATCGCCACCGCGCTCCCGAGCCCGATCGCGCGGAGCCTCGCCGGACTCGTCTGCCCCATGCCGCAGCCACCTGTTCCCTCGGAGCGGCCCTTCGGCCTTCGGGGCGAAGATAGCGGCGGCCGGCGGCCGGGAGACGGGGTCCGCGCGCGTTTCCCCTGGATACGGGGGTGCGTCACACCCGTTCGGGTGAACGGCCGCGCCCGCCCCGCGCTCCGGCGGCGGCCCGCTCAGTACGCGAGTCTGCTGCCGCCGCCCGGGGTGCTCGTGCTCGCCTCGACCAGGGCGTCGACGACCGCCTCCACGTCCGGCAGCCAGGGCCGCGCCGAGCCCTCCAGCGGTGCCCGCTCCCAGCGGACCTGGCCGGAGCCGATCACCGACGGCGGCAGCGGCAGATAGCCGCCCTCGCCGTGGAAGCGCAGCGAGGCGGGCACGCTGTCCTTCGTGTAGAGCAGCTCGCCGAGCCGCTCCAGGCTGTACGGGGCGACCAGGATCGCCCAGCGGGTGGGGGTGGCCACGACCGGGCCGAGCCGCATCCCCAGCGCGTCCAGCGCGGCGAGCGCGCGGGCGCCCGCGACGGCCGGCAGGCTCACCGCGCAGGGTGCCCGGCCGCCGGTCGCGAGCAGCACCGGCGCGTCCGGCCGGGCGCTCCACCACCAGCGGATCATGCGGGCGTCGGTGGTCGCCGCCAGCAGCCCGGGGTCGAAGGGGTGCGCCCCGGGCACCACGCACCGCGGGTCGGGGCAGGCGCAGGCGGCCGAGGCGGGGGCCGCCGGGGCGGCGCGCCGGGCGCGCGCTCCCGCGTCTCCCTTGGCTCCCTTGGCTCCCTTCGCCTTGGGCGCCACCACCGCCCGCAGTCCCGCGCCGGGCAGGACGGGCCAGTCCCATACGGTGGCGCACCGCAGGGCCGCTTCGAGCGGGGCGACGGCCGTCCCGCGCTCCGTGCGCCGCTTGCGCCGGAACCGGAGCCCGCGTCGCCATCCGAGGATCTCGCGCATGAGCGCTCGTTCCTTTCCCTTGAACGCCGAATCCACATCACACATCACACCACGTGCGTGACTCCACGTGTCGAGCTCTTCACTGTGCGTATCACCCTGTGTGCGCCGCGCGGGTCGCCGTGCGGATCACTGTGCGTCTCAGCCTGCGTCTCAGCGTGCGTGTCAGCGTGCTGCCAGCCATGCGTCTCAGCGCGTACGAGCTGTATCCAGGCGCGGCAGTCGCTGCCGGCCGGTCCTGGCGGTGGAGTTTCCCCGCCACTCGGTTGGAGGGTGCGGCCTTCGGTGATGAGGACGCCCGGGTTCCGCGTCCGTCTCCAGGGGCGTGTCCAACTGCCCCTGCCCGTCACCGATTACGTACCCGTCCCGCTCTGAATGACGCGCTTTGAAACGACGCCAGTCGACCGCAAATGGTGCACACCGGGGGCAATTTTCAGCCAACTTCCCCTGATCTTCAACCCTCTCGTCGCCTCGCACGGACACCACAAGTCCCAAGGTGACAATGCTGGACATCGCTCTACAAGTGCGTGTAGATGTGGATCCACGGGTAGCGGCGCACCATGACTTGGCGACCTGGGGGTTTGCGATGCTCTTGCATGAAATGCGCAGGTCTGAAAGCCCCGTGCCATGAGTACGCCGCGTGCGCCGAAAGTGGCCGGAATCGATTCCGCTGCGTCCCTTCCGCCGCACACTGCGGCCGTTCCTCCGCTCGGCCCGGCGGCCCCGCCGCCCGGCCCCGCCGAAGGCCCCCTCCAGGACCGCCTGGCCGGCTGGGTCTCGGACCTCACCCTCCTCCATGAACTCACCGAGTCCCTGATCAGGACCGGTTCGCTCGACGAGGCCCTGCGCGAGCTGCTGCGCGCCGGAGCCGCCCTAGTGGGCGCCCGGCGCGGCATGGCCGTCCTCGAACCCGCCGACGGCCTCGGCCCCACCGCCACCATCGGCCTCGGGCTCGCCCACGCCGAGCTCGGCACCATCGAGACCGTGCCCCGCAGCGCCACCTCGTACGGGCGCATCCTCGACGGACTCGATCCGCTCCCCGAGGGTGTGCTGCCCCGCCCCGTCGCCGTCCCCGACCTGCGCGGCGCGGACGGGCTCGACCCGCGCCACCGCGAGGTCGCCGCCCGCCTCGGCTACGCCGCCAGCTACGCGCTGCCGCTCGCCACCGAGCGGGCGGGCCGGCTCGGCGCCGTCGTCTGGCTCTACGACGAGCCCGCGGAGCCCGTCGAGCGCCAGCGGCACCTCGTCCAGCTCTACGGCAGGTTCGCCACCGAGCACCTCGCCCGGCTCCTGGAGGTCGAGCGGGCCCGCGGCCGGGTGGCCACCATCGCGGAGGAGCTGCTGCCCAGCCGCCTCCCCCGGGTCCCCGGCGTGCGGCTCGCCGCCCGCCACCGCACCGGGCCCCGCGGCGGCGGCGACTGGTACGACGCGCTGCCGCTGCCCGAGGGCGCCCTCGGGCTGGCCGTCGGCTCCGTCACCGGCAGCGGGCCGAGCGCCCTGGCCGCCATGGGCCGGCTGCGCGCCTCGCTGCGCGCGTACGCCGTGATGGAGGGCGAGGACCCGGTCGCCGTCCTCTCCGACCTGGAGCTGCTGCTGCGGCTCACCGAGCCCGCGCGCCTGGCGACCGCGCTCTTCGCCTACTGCGAGCCGGCCGCCCGCCGGATCGTGCTCGCCGGGGCGGGGCACACCCCGCCGCTGGTCCTCGGCGAGCGGCGCACCGAGTACGTCGAGACCTCGCTGTCCGCCCCGCTCGGGATGCTGGCCTGCTGGGAGGCGCCGAGCGTGGAGCTCTCCCCGCAGCCCGGAGAAACGGTGCTGCTGTACACCGACGGGCTGCTCCGGCGCACCGGCGACCCCATGGACCGGGCCTTCGCGCGCCTGCACGCCGCCGCCGCGGGCGTACCCAAGGCGGACCTGGCCGATCCGGGCGCGGTCGCCGACCACGTCCTGCGCGCCATGCTGCCCGAGGGGCTCGAGGGGCTCGACGGGCCGGCCGGGCCGGACGACGGCGAGGACGTCGTCCTGCTGGCCGCGCGCTTCGAGTGAGGGGCGGCGCCGCGCGAGGCCGCCACGGGCGGCGCCGGCCGCCGGGAGTGAGCACCGCCACCTGCCCGACCCGTCGGTAATGGGTCTTCCGGCTCTGGGCCCCCTTCCGCACGACCGTACGATGGGAATGGTTCAGTGTCGTACCAAGAGGAGGCAGACCCGTGGCCGATGAGCTCACTCCGGGCACCCCGGAGACCCCGGAGGAGTCCGAAGAGCAGGCGATCAAGCAGCGGAAGAACGGCCTGTACCCGGGCGTCTCCGACGAGCTCGCCGAGAACATGCGGTCCGGCTGGGCCGACACCGAGCTGCACGACCTGACGCCGATCGCGCAGGCCCCGCACACCGCCGACCGCCGCGCCGCGCTGTCCGCCCGCTTCCCGGGCGAGCGCCTGGTGATCCCGGCCGGCAACCTGAAGACCCGGTCCAACGACACCGAGTACTCCTTCCGCGCCTCGACCGAGTACGCGTACCTCACCGGCGACCAGACCCACGACGGCGTCCTGGTCCTGGAGCCGGCCGGCGACGGCCACGAGGCGACCGTCTACCTGCTGCCCCGCTCCGACCGCGAGAACGGCGAGTTCTGGCTGGACGGCATGGGCGAGCTGTGGGTCGGCCGCCGCCACTCCCTCGCCGAGGCCGAGCGGGTGCTCGGGATCCCGGCGAAGGACGTGCGCGAGCTGGCCGCCGCGCTCAAGGAGGCCACCGGCCCGGTCCGCGCCGTGCGCGGCCACGACGCGGGCATCGAGGCGGCCCTGACCGACAAGGTCACCGCCGAGCGCGACGAGGAGCTGCGCGTCTACCTCTCCGAGGCCCGCCTCGTGAAGGACGCCTTCGAGGTCGCCGAGCTCCAGAAGGCGTGCGACTCCACCGCCCGCGGCTTCGAGGACGTCGTCAAGGTCCTCGACAAGGCGCAGGCCACCAGCGAGCGCTACATCGAGGGCACGTTCTTCCTGCGCGCCCGGGTCGAGGGCAACGACGTCGGCTACGGCTCGATCTGCGCCTCCGGCGCGCACGCCTGCACCCTGCACTGGGTCCGCAACGACGGCCCGGTCCGCTCCGGCGACCTGCTGCTGCTCGACGCGGGGGTGGAGACCACCGAGCTCTACACCGCCGACGTCACCCGCACCCTGCCGGTCGACGGCCGGTACACGGAGATCCAGCGCAAGATCTACGACGCCGTGTACGAGGCACAGGAGGCGGGCATCGCCGCGGTGAAGCCGGGCGCCTCCTACCGCGACTTCCACGACGCCGCCCAGCGCGTGCTGGCCGAGAGGCTGGTCGAGTGGGGCCTCGTCGAGGGCCCGGCCGAGCGCGTCCTGGAGCTGGGCCTCCAGCGCCGCTGGACCCTGCACGGCACCGGCCACATGCTCGGCATGGACGTCCACGACTGCGCCGCCGCGCGCACCGAGGCGTACGTCGACTGCACGCTGGAGCCGGGCATGTGCCTGACGGTCGAGCCGGGGCTCTACTTCCAGGCCGACGACCTGACCGTGCCCGAGGAGTACCGCGGCATCGGCGTCCGGATCGAGGACGACATCCTCGTCACCGAGGACGGCAACCGGAACCTCTCGGCGGCGCTGCCGCGCCGGTCCGACGAGGTCGAGGCGTGGATGGCCGGCCTGAAGGGCTGACCCCGCCCCGTCCCGCACGCGCGCGAGGGCCCCGTCGACTCCGGTCGGCGGGGCCCTCGCGTACGTACATGGGGGGCGGTCCCGGTCAGGTCAGCGCGAGCGGGGCGTCCGGGCGCCACTTGATGATCTTGTCGAAGCTGACCAGCGCCCCGCCCCGGCCGGTCCGCCCGAAGTGGACGTGGTCGGCGAGCTCCTCGATCAGCCGCAGCCCGCGCCCGTGCTCCGCGTCGGGCGCCGCCGGACGGCGGCCGGGGGCCGGGGCGAAGCCGGGGCCCGAGTCCGCGACCTCGATGCGACAGGTCTCGCCGTCGAGATAGGCGGTCACCCGGTACGCCTGCGAGCCCTCGCCCGGATCGACCGCGCCGCCGTGCTCGACGGCGTTGGCGCACGCCTCGGTCAGCGCCACCGACAGCTCGTACGACACGTCCGGATCCACACCCGCGGTCTCCATCGTGCCGAGCAGCAGCCGGCGGGCGAGCGGGACGCTCGCGGCCTCGCGCCGCAGATGCAGGGACCACCAGATGCTCATGCTTCAGCCTCCTGGCTGCGGCTCGACATACTGCGGCACGACATACCGATACCTATTGCCGGACAGGGTGGTCCATAAGCCCCGAGGCGCGTCAGGAGCGCCCGTTCGGCGGATGCACTGACCGCGTGCGCCGGTGTATGTCGCCCCGAAGACGCCCAAGCGTGACCTTCCGGACCTGCCGTATGGGAGGGGAGGGGCTGGTGCGATGATGGGCCCGCCATGTCTGCCCCCGCGTTCGCGCCACGCATGCTGAGGGCCGCGGTGTTCACCGCGGTCTGTGTCGTGCTGTCCGCGCTCGGGCACTCGCTGGCCGCCTGCGCGGGGATCGCGCTGTGGTCGGTGGCCGCCGGTTTCCTCGGCGTCTTCGGCATCACCGTCCTCTTCACCGGGCGCGAGCGCTCGCTGCCCGCCATCGTCGGCGCCCTGACCGCCGGACAGCTCGGCCTGCACGCCCTGTTCGGGATCGGCCAGCGCCGGCTCACCATGGGCGCCGAGACCGACCAGGCCCTCGTCCGGCTGGCCGCCAAGCTGGTCTGCGGCCAGGGCGGCACCGCCCTGAGCCCGGCCGACGCGGCCCGGATCGTCAGCGACGCGGGGCTCGCCCCGGCCGCCGCGGGCGGCGGGCACGGCCACATGGCGGGCATGGCCGGGACCGGGGGCGCGGCGGCAGCCGAGCTGGTGCCCGGCCTGCCCATGCTGCTCGGCCACCTGCTGGCCGCGCTGGCCACCGGCTGGCTGCTGCGCCGCGGCGACCTCGCGCTCACCCGCCTGGTCCGGCTCTCCGCGCAGGGCGCCACCGAGCTCGCCACGCTGAGCCTGGTCCGCGCGCTGCGCGCCGCGCTCTCCCTCGTACGGGCCCTGCTCGCCGGGCTGCCGGCGGCGCCGGCCACCGGGCCGCGCGGACCCGTCCGCACCGCCTTCGACACCTCGCCGCCGCCGGTGGCCGAGGCGCTCCAGCACACCGTGATCAGGCGCGGCCCCCCGGCCGCCCCCTGCGTCCTCG
Source organism: Streptomyces sp. NPDC048659 (assembly GCF_040650575.1). Taxonomy (NCBI): domain Bacteria; kingdom Bacillati; phylum Actinomycetota; class Actinomycetes; order Kitasatosporales; family Streptomycetaceae; genus Streptomyces; species Streptomyces sp. NPDC048659. The sequence goes on from NZ_JBEZHM010000001.1 coordinate 199,426, forward strand.
CAGCCTGACGCGGACCGCTCGGAGGGAGCGGATCCGCGGTCGCCCGCGCGCGGGCGGCCCCCGGACGACCCCGCCCGGCCGCAACGGCGGCCAGGCGACGCGCCGTCGGCACGCCGTGCCGCGCCGCGCCGCGCGTCCGGTTCCGACTTCACCTTCGAGCTGGAGTGTCTTCTGCCATGAGCGTTTCCCGTACCCACCTCTCCCGTGCCGTCCTCGCGGGCGGCGCCGCCGTCGCCGGCGTCCTGCTGCTGGCCCCCGCCGCCTCCGCGCACGTCGGCGTGCAGCCGCTGGGCGAGGCCGCCAAGGGCGGCTACGCGACCGTCAACGTGAAGGTGCCGAACGAGCGCGACAACGCCTCCACCGTGAAGGTCGAGCTCAACTTCCCGACCGACCACCCGCTGGCCTCCGTGATGCCGCAGCCGATCCCCGGCTGGAAGGTCGAGGTCACCAAGTCCAAGCTGGCCAAGCCGCTGGAGCTGCACGGCAAGCAGATCAACGAGGCCGTCTCCAAGGTCACCTGGACCGCCGACGGCTCCAAGATCGGCCCCGGCCAGTTCCAGCAGTTCCCGCTCTCCCTCGGCCAGCTGCCCGAGGACACCGACCAGCTCGTCCTCAAGGCGATCCAGACCTACGACAACAATGAGGTCGTGCGCTGGATCGAGGAGCCCAAGGACGGCGCGCCGGAGCCCGAGAGCCCGGCCCCGGTGCTGAAGCTGTCCGCGGCGAGCGACGACCACCACGGTGGCGCCGCCGCCACGTCCGGCGACAAGTCCTCCGACAAGGCCGGTGACAAGGCCGGTCACGACGAGAAGGCCGGCGGCCACGAGGAGGCCGCCGGGTCCACCGACTCCGCGGCCCGCGTCCTCGGCGTGGTCGGCATCCTCGTGGGGCTCGCCGGCATCGCCTTCGGTGTCCTCGCCGGACGCCGCCGCTCGGCCTGACGGCCGTTCCCTCAACCCGGAAGAAACACCATGTCCGACAGCAAGAATGCCGCTCAGCAGACCGGTGCCGACGACACGCGGAACGGCGGCCGTCCCGGCCGCCGCGCCCCGCTGATCGCCGCCGCCGTGGCGATCGTCGCGGCGCTCGGGATCACGGCCGCGGTCGGCCTCGGCGACGGCGACAAGAAGCCCGGCACCACGAGCGGGCCGGTCGCCGAGGTCTCCGGCGGCAGCGACAACGACAAGGCCGCCACCGTCCTGGACCGGCCGTTCACCAAGCCCGACCTCGTCCTCACCGACACCAAGGGCCAGCCGTACGACCTGCGCGAGGCCACCAAGGGCAAGCCGACGCTCATCTACTTCGGCTACACCCACTGCCCCGACGTCTGCCCGCTGACGATGAGCAACATCGCCATCGCCCGCAAGCAGCTCCCCAAGGCGGACCAGGACAAGCTCCAGGTCGTCTTCGTCACCACCGACCCGGACCGGGACACCCCGGCCGAGCTCGGCAAGTGGCTGCCCGCCGCCGGCGACCCGTCCTTCGTCGGCCTCACCGGCGACTTCAAGGCCATCCAGGCGGGCGCCCGCTCCATCGGCATCGGCATCGACCCGGCGAAGAAGGAGGGCGACACCGTGGTCTCCATGCACGGCGCCCAGGTCATCGCCTTCTCGCCGACCACCGACCAGGGGTACGTCCTGTACGGCGAGAGCACCAGCGCCGAGGACTACGCCAAGGACCTGCCGAAGCTCATCAAGGGGGAGAACCCGTGAACCGCCGCACCACCGTCCTGTCCGCCTCCGTCGCGCTGGCCGCCGCGCTCGCGCTGACGGGCTGTTCGGGCGGGTCCTCCGACGCGCCCGAGCTCAAGGTGAGCGGCGCCTACATGCCGCAGCCGGTGATGGACATGGCAGGCGGCTTCCTCACCATCACCAACGGCGGCGACGTCGCCGACAAGCTCACCTCCGTCACCAGCACCCTCTCGGACGACGTCACGATGCACGAGACGAAGAACCAGAAGATGCAGGAGGTGAAGACCTTCGACATCCCGGCGAACGGCGAGCTCAAGCTCGAACGCGGTGGCAACCACCTGATGTTCATGGAGCTGAAGAAGCAGCCGAAGCAGGGCGACAAGGTCAGCATCGAGCTCCACTTCGAGAAGTCCGGCCCCCTCAAGGTCGAGCTTCCCGTCGAGGCGCCGAACCACAACCCGAAGCAGCACTGAGCCAGTCGAGGGAGAACCGGACGATGACCCCCACCGCCCCGCGCCTCGGGCCCGCCGCCATCCGGCTGCTGCTCGTCGTGGCCGCGCTCCTGGGCACGCTGCTCGCCACGGCGAGCCCCGCGTCCGCGCACGCGGCCCTGACGGGCAGCGACCCGCAGGACGGGGCGGTGGTCGCCACCGCCCCCAAGAACGTCGACCTCACCTTCTCCGAGCAGGTCGCCATGGGCGCCGACTCGATCCGGGTCCTCGACCCCGCAGGGAAGCGGGTGGACACCGGCGAGATCCGCGACCTGTGCAGCGGCTCGATCGTGCGCTACGGCGTCGAGCTGCTGCCCGGGCTGCCCGACGGCACCTACACCGTGGCCTGGCAGACCGTCTCCGCCGACAGCCACCCCGTCTCCGGGGCCTTCACCTTCTCGGTCGGGGCCCCCTCCCAGACCTCCGTCGCCCTGCCCGAACAGAGCGCGGGCGGCGGGATCGTCGGCGCGCTCTACGGGATCGCGCGCTACCTCGCGTACGCCGGTTTCGTCGTGCTCGTCGGCGGCGGCGCCTTCGTGCTGGCCTGCTGGCCGCGCGGCGCGGGTGTCCGGCCGGTGCAGAAGCTCGTGGTGCGCGGCTGGCTCACGCTGACCGGCGCCACCCTGGCGATGCTGCTGCTCCGCTCCCCGTACACCGGCTCGGGCAGGCTCGCCGACGTCTTCGACCTGGCCGGGCTCCAGTCCGTGCTGTCCACGAAGACCGGCGCCGCGCTCTCCTCGCGGCTGCTGCTGCTCGGCGCGGCGGCGCTGTTCGTGGCCGTGCTGTTCGGCGCGTACGCCCGGCGCACCGACGAGAAGGAGCACAAGGACCTCACCTTCGGCCTCGCGCTCGGCGGCACCGTCGTCGCGGCGGGCATCGCCGGCACCTGGGCGCTCGCCGAGCACGCCTCGACCGGGCTCCAGCCGGGCATCGCGATGCCGGTGGACATCCTGCACCTGCTCGCGGTGGCCGGCTGGCTCGGCGGGCTCACCGCCCTGCTGGTCGCGCTCTACCGGGACCCCTCGGTCGAGCGGACGGCGGTCGAGCGCTACTCGAAGCTCGCGTTCGGCTCGGTCCTCGTCCTCGTCGCCACCGGGATCTACCAGTCCTGGCGGCAGGTCGGCAGCTGGTCGGGGCTGACGGACACCCGGTACGGGCAGCTCCTGCTGGTGAAGATCGGGCTGGTCGCCGTCCTCGTGGGCATCGCCTGGGTGTCCCGGCGCTGGGTGCGGCGGCTCGCCGACGCGGAGGCGCCGGGGGGCCGGGGGCCGGACGCGGACACGGACACGGAGCCGGACGCGGATGCGGATCTGGAGGAGGAGCCCGAGTCTCACGGCGAGGGCGACGACGCCCCCGACGCCGCTCGCTCCGCGCAGCTCGCCCGGCAGCGGGCCGCCGTGGCCACCGCGCGCCGCAAGCGGGAGCGGGACGCCGACCCCGAGCGGGCCGGGCTGCGCCGCTCGGTGCTGACCGAGGCCGCCGTCGCGGTGGTCCTGCTCGCCGTCACCACCGTGCTGACCTCGACCGAGCCCGCGCGTACGGAGGAGGAGGCGGGCCGGCTCAAGGCCGCGTCCGGCTCCGCCGCCGTGCCCAACCGCCCGATCGACGTCCGGCTGCCCTTCGACACCGGCGGCGTGGACGGCAAGGGCACCGTGCAGCTGACCCTCTCCCCCGGGCGCACCGGGGCCAACGCGCTGCACATCTTCGTGCTGCGGCCCAACGGGCGCCCGCTGGACGTGCCCGAGGTGAAGGTCGCCTTCACCCTCACGGAGAAGCAGATCGGCCCGCTGCCGGTACTGCCGGACCGCATCCAGACCGGGCACTGGACCGCCTCCAGCGTCCAGCTCCCGATGGCCGGCGAGTGGAAGATGCAGGTCACCGTGCGCACCTCCGAGATCGACCAGACCACCATCGACAAGAACGTGAAGATCGGCTGAGCCTCGTGGACGACCCCGTGAACGACGACCACCACCTCGACATCTCGCGGCGGAAGCTGCTCGGCACCGTCGGTGCGGCGGGCGCGACCGGGCTCGTGATCGGCGCCGCCGGCGGGATCGGCCTCGCGGCGGCGGACGGGGGCGGCTCGGGCGCCGCCGACGCGACCGCGCTCGCCTCGGTCGGCGCGACCGAGGCGATGTTTCACGGGAAACATCAAGCGGGGATCACCACTCCGCTTCAGTCCCGGGGCCACCTGGTCGCCTTCGACCTCGCCCCGGGCGCGGGCCGCAAGGAGGCCGCCGCGCTGCTGCGCCGCTGGTCGGCGACGGCGAAGGCGCTGATGGCGGGCGAGCCCTCGGCCGCCGACACCGGGATCGCGCTCGACGCCGGGCCCTCCTCGCTGACCGTGACCTTCGGCTTCGGGCGTGCCTTCTTCGACCGCACCGGGCTCGTCGCGCGCCGCCCGGAGCAGCTCGACCCGCTGCCCGCGTTCTCCTCCGACGCGCTCGACCCGAAGCGTTCGGAGGGCGATCTGTGGGTGCAGATCGGCGCGGACGACGCGCTCGTCGCCTTCCACGCGCTGCGCGCGCTGCAGAAGGACGCCGACGGGGCGGCGCGGGTGCGCTGGCAGATGAACGGCTTCAACCGCTCGGCCGGGGCCACGGCCCGGCCGATGACCGCCCGGAACCTGATGGGCCAGGTGGACGGCACGAACAACCCGAAGCCGGCCGACCCGGACTTCGACCGGCGGATCTTCGTCGAGCGGGGCGGCCCGGGCGGCTCCGGCGCGCAGGAGTGGATGGCGGGCGGCTCGTACGCGGTGGTGCGGCGGATCCGGATGCTGCTGGACGACTGGGAGAAGCTGCCGCTGGAGCGGCAGGAGAAGGTGATCGGCCGGCGCAAGTCCGACGGGGCGCCGCTGACCGGCGGGACCGAGACCACCCCGCTGGACCTGGACAAGCGGGGTCCGGACGGGAAGACGGTCATCCCGGACAACGCCCATGCCCGGATCTCCGCCCCCGAACAGAACGGCGGCGCGGCGATGCTGCGGCGCCCCTTCTCCTTCCACGACGGGATCGCCGCGGACGGCACCCCGGACGCGGGGCTGCTCTTCGTCTGCTGGCAGGCCGATCCGCTGCGGGGTTTCGTGCCGGTGCAGCGGAAGCTGGACCGGGGCGACGCCCTGTCGCCGTTCCTGCGGCACGAGGCGAGCGGCCTGTTCGCGGTGCCGGGCGGGGCGGCGGAGGGCGAGTACGTGGGCCAGCGGCTGCTGGAGTCGTAGGGCCCGTCCAGCGGCGCGCCGCGGGTGACCGGCTGCCATTAGGGTGACCGTATGTCAGCCACCCGGTATACGTATCTCGGTCCCGAAGGCACGTTCACGGAGGCCGCGCTGCGGACCCTGCCCGAGGCAGCGACGCGGGAGCTGGTCCCGATGGTCTCGGTCCCGGCGGCGCTGGACGCCGTGCGCAACGGCGAGGCCGCGGCGGCGCTCGTGCCGATCGAGAACTCGGTCGAGGGCGGGGTGACCGCGACCCTGGACGAGCTGGCTTCGGGCGAGCCGCTGATGATCTACCGCGAGGTGCTGCTGCCGATCGCCTTCGCCCTGCTCGTACGGCCGGGGACGAAGCTGTCGGAGATCAAGACCGTCACGGGGCACCCGGTGGCCCAGCCGCAGGTGCGGAACTGGCTGCGGGCGCATCTGCCGGAGGCCGTGTGGGAGTCGGCCGCGTCCAACGCGGACGGGGCGCGGCTGGTCCAGGAGGGGCGCTTCGACGCGGCCTTCGCGGGCGAGTTCGCGGCGTCGACCTACGGCCTGGAGCCGCTGGTCACCGAGATCCACGACGCGGAGAACGCGGAGACGCGCTTCGTGCTGGTGGGCCGCCCGGCCAGGCCCGCGGCGCCGACCGGCGCGGACAAGACCTCGGTGGTGCTGTGGCTGGGTGAGGACCACCCGGGCGCGCTGCTGGAACTCCTTCAGGAATTCGCGGTGCGCGGGGTCAATCTGATGCTGATCCAGTCGCGTCCCACGGGCGCGGGGATCGGCAACTACTGCTTCGCGGTGGACGCCGAGGGCCATATCTCGGACCGGCGGGTCGGGGAGGCGCTGATGGGGCTGAAGCGGATCTGCCCGAAGGTGCGCTTCCTCGGCTCGTACCCGAGGGCGGGGGTCGCGGTCGAGGACGTGCGCGCGCTGCGGCGCGGGACCTCGGACGCGGAGTTCACGGACGCCTCGGACTGGCTGGCGCGGGCCCAGGACGGCCGCGCGTAGCGGTCCGGGCCGCCGCAGAGCGGGTTTCCCACAAAGTTATCCACAGGCGGCCGTCTCGACCTGGGGACAAGTCGACAAGGCCGTCCACGGGCGCCCACGACATCTCCGCCACGTCGATAAATCGTCGTCACCCCCGCTCCGGGGGCCCACTCTCCAGAGCGAGGTATTCCCACTCGAAAGAGTGGGAAAATGTCGTCGATCATCGTGGTCCACAGATCTTCCACACAGCCTGTGGATAACCCTTCGAGGTGTCGCATTCCTGTGGAGAACTCCGGGCGAACCGCGAATGGGAAAAGCATCGAAAAATAAAGCAATTCGGGCAAAGCGACACGCATGTCCTTATCGAGTGGGGCCGCACGATCGCGCACCGGTAGCCTGGTGGGGTGATTGACCTTCGCCTGCTCCGTGAGGACCCCGACCGTGTTCGCGCCTCCCAGCGCGCCCGTGGAGAGGACGTCGAGCTCGTCGACGCCCTGCTCTCCGCCGATGAGCGGCGCAGGTCGTCCGGCGTCCGCTTCGACGAGCTCCGATCCGAGCAGAAGGCGCTCGGCAAGCTGATCCCCAAGGCCACCCCCGAGGAGCGCGCCGCGCTCCTCCAGAAGGCCGAGCAGCTCAAGACCGACGTCAAGGCCGCCGAGGCCGAGCAGAACGAGGCCGACGAGACGGCCCGCGCGCTCCTCCTGAAGCTCGGCAACATCGTCCACCCCGACGTCCCCGTGGGCGGCGAGGAGGACTTCGTCGTCCTGGAGACGCACGGCACCATCCGCGACTTCGCCGCCGAGGGCTTCGAGCCCAAGGACCACCTGGAGCTCGGCGAGGCGCTCGGCGCCATCGACGTCGAGCGCGGCGCGAAGGTCTCCGGCTCGCGCTTCTACTACCTGACCGGCGTCGGCGCGCTCCTGGAGCTCGCCCTGGTCAACGCGGCGATCGCGCAGGCCACCGAGGCCGGCTTCATCCCGATGCTCACCCCCGCGCTGGTCCGCCCGCGCGCCATGGAGGGCACCGGCTTCCTCGGCCAGGCCGCGGAGAACGTGTACCACCTGGAGAAGGACGACTACTACCTGGTCGGCACCTCCGAGGTCCCGCTCGCCGCGTACCACATGGACGAGATCATCGAGGCCGACAAGCTGCCGCTGCGCTACGCCGGCTTCTCGCCGTGCTTCCGCCGCGAGGCCGGCACCTACGGCAAGGACACCCGCGGCATCTTCCGCGTCCACCAGTTCGACAAGGTCGAGATGTTCTCGTACGTCGCCCCGGAGGACGCCGAGGCCGAGCACCAGCGGCTGCTCGACTGGGAGAAGCAGTGGCTGACCTCCCTGGAGCTGCCCTTCCAGGTGATCGACGTCGCCACCGGCGACCTGGGCTCCTCCGCCTCCCGCAAGTTCGACTGCGAGGCGTGGATCCCGACCCAGGGCAAGTACCGCGAGCTGACCTCCGCCTCCAACTGCGACGGCTTCCAGGCCCGCCGCCTGTCCGTCCGGATGCGCGACGAGCAGGGCGGCAAGAAGACGGTGCAGCCGCTGGCCACCCTGAACGGCACGCTGTGCGCCGTACCGCGCACCATCGTGGCGATCCTGGAGAACCACCAGCTGCCCGACGGTTCGGTGCGCGTGCCCGAGGTGCTGCGCCCGTACCTCGGCGGCCGTGAGGTCCTGGAGCCGATCTCCAAGTGAGCACCTTCCCCTACCGCCTGGTGGCCACGGACCTCGACGGCACGCTGCTGCGCGCCGACGAGTCCGTGTCGGACCGCACGCGCGAGGCGCTCGTCGCCGCCACGGAGGCGGGCGCCGCGCACATCGTCGTGACCGGCCGGGCGGTGCCCTGGACCCGGCACATCCTCGACGACCTCGGCTACGAGGGCATCGCGGTGTGCGGCCAGGGCGCGCAGGTCTACCACGCGGGCGAGCACCGGCTGCTGACCTCGCTGACTCTGGACCGGCAGCTCGCGGGCCTCGCCCTGTCCAAGATCGAGGCCGAGGTGGGCCCGCTGGCGCTCGCCGCGAGCCGCGACGGGCTGGACGGCGAGGTGCTGGTCGGGCCGGGCTACGGCGTCCAGGAGGGCCCGCTGCCCTACCTGCCGTACGAGGACCCGGCGGAGCTGTGGGCGGCGCCGCTGACCAAGCTCTACCTCCAGCACCCGACGCTCGGCGACGACGAGCTGACCCGGATCGCGCGCGAGACGGTCGGCGGGCTCGTCGACGTCGTCATGGCGGGCCCCGGGATCGTGGAGGTCCTGCCGCTCGGCCTGAGCAAGGCGACCGGGCTCTCCCTGGCCGCCCGCCGGCTGGGCGTGAAGGCGGCGGAGACGATCGCCTTCGGCGACATGCCCAACGACATCCCGATGTTCGGCTGGGCCGCGCACGGCGTCGCCATGGGCAACGCCCACGAGGAGCTGCGGGCGGTGGCCGACGAGGTGACCGCCACCAACGAGGAGGACGGCATCGCCGTCGTCCTGGAGCGCCTGCTGAGCGCCTAGACGCCGGTACGGGAAGCGGGGCGGCCCGCGCGGTTCGCCCCCGCGCGCTCGAAGCGGCCGCCCCCTTCCCGTATCCCTAGGGCCTGTCTGACGATTCGCGTCGGATCAGGCCGGGTCGTCCGGTGCGTGCGCTCGGCGTGCGGCCGGGGCGCCCTCGTAGCGGAGCTACTTGGGCGTTTCGGCCGTGCGGCGAGCGTGCGTGCCGGACGGGCCGGACCCGACGGGAATCGTCAGACAGGCCCTAGTGTGGTCCGGGCGCCCCCGCGTGGACCACCGGTTTATCCGGTACGTGCCGGGTCAGCGGCCAGAACGCGAGCCCGATGAGCAGCGAGATCGCGTGCCCCAGGTCGACGTAGGTGCGGTCGGTGACCAGCGGGACGGCGAAGAAGGCCACCGCCCCCGCCAGATAGAACCAGCGCCAGGGCCGGGGCAGCCGGTAGGTCAGGATGCCGACCGAGGCGGCGAGGCCGTAGCTCACCCCGATGTCGACGACGTGCGCCATGCTGCGCGGCACGTCGTGGTCCTGGATCGCCTGGAGGACGACCTTCTGGCTGATCAGGGTCGCGGCGATGTGCGCCGTCGCGACGACGACCAGCCATCTCGCCGTGCCCAGCCAGCGCTCGACGGGCGCGTGGAAGATCTCGAAGAGGACCGCGTAGAGCAGCAGGCTCGCCGGGTTCTCGATCCAGAACGCGCTGCCGATCAGCGCCCGCACCGGGTGGCGGGAGAGCTCGTGCAGATTGCTGCTGTTGCGGTGCAGCAGATAGTGCTCCAGGCCGTCCGGGGACAGCGCGATGAGCAGGCTGGTGGCCGCGATGACGGCCAGCCAGACATGCGTACCGGGTGACGAGCGCACCCACGACCTGATCGGTCGGGACGGCTCGCCACCCGGGGCGTGGTGAGAGGTTTCGCGTGGCACGTGTCGTGCCTATCACCCCGAGCTGGGTGATACCCGTGAGAAACCTGGGAAATCGATCGCCGGAAACCGTCCGTCAGAAATTGATCATGTGGCCGGAGATGCCGTGGATCGCTTCCTTCACGGCCTCGCCCAGCGTCGGGTGGGCGTGCACGTTGCGCGCCACCTCGTGGACCGTGAGGTCCCACTGCTGCGCCAGGGTGAGCTCGGGCAGCAGCTCGGTGACGTCCGGGCCGATCAGGTGGGCGCCGACGATCTCGCCGTACTTCGCGTCGGCGACGATCTTGACGAAGCCGGTCGGGTCGCCGAGGCCGTGCGCCTTGCCGTTCGCCATGAAGGGGAACTTCGAGACCTTGACGTCGTAGCCCTTCTCACGGGCCTGCGCCTCGGTGTAGCCGAAGCTGGCGATCTGCGGCTGGCAGTAGGTCGCGCGCGGGATCATCGCGTAGTCGAGCTCCATCGTCTCGGCGTCCGCGATCGTCTCGGCGGCGATGACGCCCATGGCCTCGGCGGTGTGCGCGAGCATCAGCTTCGCGGTGACGTCGCCGATGGCGTAGATGTGCGGCACGGAGGTGCGGCAGCGGCCGTCGACGTCGACGGCGCCGCGCTCGGTGAGGGCGACCCCGGTGTTCTCCAGGCCGTAGCCGGCGACGTTCGGGGCGAAGCCGATGGCCTGGAGGACCTTGTCGGCCTCCAGCACCTTGCTCGCGCCGTCCTTGCCGGTGACCGTGACGCGGACCTGCGGGCCGGACTCGTCGATGGCCTCGACGCGGGTGGAGGTGAGGACGTCGATGCCCAGCTTGCGGTACTGCTTGGCGAGCTCCTTGGACACCTCCTCGTCCTCCAGCGGGGCCATCCGGTCGAGGAACTCGACGATGGTGACCTTGGTGCCGTAGCTGTTCAGCACGTACGCGAACTCGATGCCGATGGCGCCGGCGCCGGCGATGACGATCGACTGCGGGGCGTCCTCGGCGAGGATCTGCTGCTCGTACGAGACGACGCGGTCGCTCAGGGCCGTGCCGGGCAGCAGACGCGGGCTGGCGCCGGTGGCGAGGATGCAGTGGTCGAAGGTGATCGTCTGCGCGGTGCCGTCGGCCTTGTTCACCTGGAGGGTGTTCGCGTCGAGGAAGGTGCCCCGGCCGTCGAACTCGGTGATGCCGTTCTTCTTCATCAGGAAGTGGACGCCCTTGACCCGGCCGTCCGCCACCACGCGGCTGCGGTTGAACGCCTCGCGGTAGTCGAAGGAGACCGTGCCGTCGACCTTGATGCCGAAGGTCTTGGCCTCGTGGGTGAAGATGTGGGCGAGCTCGGCGTTGCGCAGCAGCGCCTTGGTGGGGATGCAGCCGACGTTCAGGCAGACACCGCCCCAGTACTTCTCCTCGACGACCGCGACCCGCTTGCCCAGCTGGGCGGCGCGGATGGCGGCGACGTAGCCGCCGGGGCCAGCTCCGAGTACGACGACGTCGAAGCGGTCTGACATGACTGACTCCCGAGGGTGGTGAGGGTGTTCGGTCCGCGTACGAGGCCACAGTAGTCCCGCCGCCGGGCGCGGGCCGGGGCCAGCGGAAAGCACAGTTGTAGGATGACTGGGCAACCGGGCCAATGAAGAGCTGTGAGGACGTGGTGACACTGTGATGGCGCTGAGGGCGGCGGGACGGGTCTCGCTGGTGGACTCCGTGGTGGAGCAGCTGCGCACGCAGCTCAGCGAGGGCGAGTGGGCCGTCGGCGACCGCATCCCCACCGAGCACGAGCTCGCCGAACTCCTCGGCGTCGGCCGCAACACCGTCCGCGAGGCCGTCCGCGTCCTGGTCCACGCCGGGCTCCTGGAGTCCCGGCAGGGCAACGGCACCTTCGTCAGGTCCACCGCCGACCCCGCCGCCGTGCTGCGCGGCGTGCGGCACGCGGGCGCCCTGGACATCCTGGAGCTGCGCGTCGCCCTGGAGGCCGAGGCCGCGCGCCTGGCGGCGGTGCGCCGGGACACCCACGACCTGCTGCGGCTGCGGGCGGCCCTGACCGGGCTGCGCGAGGGCGGCGACCGGGACGCCGCCGCCGACGTCGCCTTCCACCGGGCGGTCGTCGAGGCCACCCACAACACGGCCTTCGGCGAGGTCTACCGCTTCTTCTCCGCCCAGGTGCACGAGTCCCTGGTCGAGGCGCTCGGCGACCACGCCATGCCGCCGGTCGACATCGACGCCCACGAGACGCTGGTCGCGGCGATCGAGGCGGCCGACCCGGACGCGGCGGAGGCCCAGGCGCGGGAGCTGCTGCGGGTGCCGATGGAGACCGTCGCCGCGCTGACGGGGGGCGGGCGATGAGCCGGGAGACCTCCGAGGCGCCGGTGACGCACGCCCCGCCGCCGCTCGTCGACGCGGAGGCCGACGTCCGGCCCTCCGCGGCGGGCGCCGCCGCCCGGCGGGCCCTGCTCCGCCACCCGGCGCTGCTCCTGGTCGGCATCGTGCTGGCCTCGGTCAACATGCGGGCCGCGCTGGCCAGCGTCTCGCCGCTGGTCGGCGAGATATCCGAGACGTACGGACTGTCGTCGACCGCGTCCTCGCTGGTGACCTCGGTCCCGGTGCTCTTCCTTGGCGTCGGCGCGCTGGTCGCGCCCTGGCTCGGGCGGCGCTTCGGCACGGAGCGGGTGCTGTGCGCGGCGCTGCTGCTGCTCGCCGCCGGAATCCTGGCGCGGGTGCTGCCCTCGGCGGGCGCGCTGTACGCCGGCGGCGTCCTGGTGGGCACCGCCATCTCGTTCCTGAACGTCCTGATGCCCGGCCTCATCAAGCGCGACTTCCCGGACCGGGCCGCCTCGATGACCTCCGTCTACACCGGCTCGATGATCGCGGGCGCCACCGTCGTGGCGGCCTGCTCGGTGCCGCTGGAGCGGGCCCTCGGCGGCTGGCAGGCGTCGCTCGGCTTCTGGTCGCTGCTCGCGGCGGTGGCGGCGCTGGCCTGGCTGCCGCAGGTGCTGATCGCCCGGGGCCGCACCGGGCACGAGGTGCGGGCCGCGCGCCCCGGCACCGCGCCCGCCCGGTCGGTGTGGCGCTCGCCGCTGGCCTGGCAGGTCACCCTGTTCATGGGGCTGCAGTCGCTGTGGTCGTACGTCCTGATCGCCTGGATGCCGACGATCTTCACGGACCACGGGATGAGCCGCTCGACGGCGGGCGTGGTCTTCGCCTTCAACAACCTGATCCAGGTGGCCGGCGCCTTCGCCGTGCCGCTGCTCGCGGGCCGGATGCGCAGCCAGCGCCCGCTGGTCGTGCTGGTGACGACGATGGTCGCGGCGGGCTACACCGGGCTGATGCTCGCCCCGGTGCAGGGCGCCTGGCTCTGGTCGGGGGTCCTCGGCGTGGGCCAGGGCGGCGCGGTGGGCCTCGCGCTCACCCTGATCGTGCTGCGCTCGGGCGACGCGGTGACGGCGGCGCGGCTGTCCGGCATGGCGCAGACCGTCGGCTATCTGCTGGCCGCGGCGGGCCCGCTGGCGGCGGGCGCCCTGCACCAGGCGACGGGCTCCTGGACCCCGCCGATCCTCGCCGTCCTCGGCGTCTGCGCGGCGGCCCTCACGACGGGCCTGCTGGCCGCCCGCGACCGCACGGTCTGACGCGGGCGGCACCGCCGGCGCCCCGCGCGGGGCCCCGGCGACGGCGGCCTACTCCTCGCCCGCCAGCGTCATGCTTCGCAGCTTGTGCCCGGCGAACCAGGTCGCCGCGACCGTCACCGCGGTCAGCAGCACCACCGCGGTCGGCAGGGCCACCTCGGAGCTGATCAGGCCGTCGCCGGTGACCTTCTCCGCGAGGGCCAGCGCCCACTGCTGGACGCTGAGGGTCTTGGCGCCCGCGATGAGGGAGCCGAACAGGGCCTCCCAGACCAGGGCGTAGACCAGGCCGATGACGACCGCGTGCCGGCTGACCGTGCCCAGCAGCAGGAACAGCGCGCTGTACGCGATCGAGGAGACCAGCGCCGCCACCGTGTAGGCGACGGCGACCTGCTGCCCGTTGCCGTTGAGGATGAAGCCGGCGATCAGCGTGGGCACGGCGGAGAAGACCATCGTCACGGCGATGGCGACGATCAGCTTGGTGAAGACGATGGTGGACCGCTTCACCGGCTTCGACAGCAGATAGACGATCGAGCCGTCGTCGATCTCCGGGCCGATCGCGCCCGTGCCGGCGATCACGCCGATCAGGGGCACCATCGTCGCCAGCGCGAATCCGCCGAGGACGTCGGCCGCGACCTGGTCGTCGGCGCCGTTGAACAGGCGGACCGCCGCGGCGATCAGGAGCAGCAGGGCCGGCAGTCCGAACAGGATCAGGGCCCGTCGGCGGCCGAGGAGGGCCCGGTAGGTGAGCCGGGCGACTGTGGGGTTGTACATCGGTCGGGCTCCTTTCAGGCCGCTACGAGATACGAGAAGACCGATTCCAGGGATTCGTCCGAGGGCGAGACCGTGAGCAGCCGGATGCCCCGCTCCTTGGCCACCCTCGGCAGCAGTTCGGTGAACCGCCCGAAGTCGACGGCCTGGACGCGCAGTCCGCCCTCGGCCGAGTGGTCGACCTCGATGCCGGCCGTCGACGGGTCGGCGATCAGCGCCGCCGCCAGGGCCCGGTCGTCGCTGGAGCGGACGAGATAGCGGTGCGGCCGGTCCGTCATGAGGCGGCGGATGCGCCGGAAGTCGCCGGAGGCGGCGTGCCGGCCGGCCACGATCACCTCGATGTGCGAGGCGAGCTGCTCGACCTCCTCCAGGATGTGCGAGGAGAACAGGACCGTGCGGCCCTCGGCGCCCATGCGCCGCAGCAGGTCCATCAACTGCATCCGCTGGCGCGGGTCCATGCCGTTGAAGGGCTCGTCGAGCAGCAGCACGGACGGCTCGTGGACGAGGGCCGAGGCCATCTTCACGCGCTGTCTCATGCCCTTGCTGTACGTGGAGATCTTGCGGTCCTGCGCGTACTCCATCTCGACGGTGGCGAGGGCGCGCCGGGCCTCCTCGTCGCCGAGGCCCTGGAGCTCGGCGTTGGCGACGACGAACTCGCGGCCGGTGAGGAAGTCGTACATCGCCTCGCGCTCGGGGACGACGCCGATCTTGCGGTAGACCGACTCGTTGCGCCAGATCGCCTCGCCGTCGAGGGTGACGGTGCCGGTGGAGGGGGGCAGGAAGCCGCCCATCATGTTGATCAGGGTGGACTTCCCGGCGCCGTTGGGACCGAGCAGGCCGGTGACCCCGGGGCCGACGGTCATGGTGACGTCGTTGACCGCCACGACGTTGCCGAACCAGCGCGAGGCGTGGTCGATGGTGAGCGTGGTCACAGTCCGACCTTTCGGTAGCGGCGCATCAGCACGCCGTACGAACCGGCGATGAGCGCGAGGACGACCAGCAGGTAGACCACGCCGACCGCCGTGCCGGGCGCCGCTGCCTCCCCGCCGGGGGCGGCGGTGGGCGCGCCGAGGAAGGCGTCCTGCACGCCGCCGATGAGGGTGAGCGGCGAGAAGAGGCCGATCCACTTGACCGCGCCGACGTTGTCGGTGCCGTAGGCGATGCCCTGGAGGGTGCTGACCGCCCCGTAGGAGATCACCAGGGCGGCGATGACGGCGGCGACGCCGAAGCCGCGGCGCGGGGTGAGGGCCGCCATGACGAGGCCGATGCCGCCGAAGAGCAGCGAGAGCAGCGCCACGGAGACGAGGCCCTGGCCGAGCATCTTGGTCTGCTCGACGAAGTCCATCTTGGCGAGCAGCGAGCCGATCCACAGGATCAGCAGCGGGGAGGCGGTCAGCACGAACATCGCGGAGGCCATCGCCCCGTACTTGGCGAGCACGTAGTCCACGCGCTCGATCGGGCGGGCGAAGTAGAGCGGGACGGTGCGGAAGCGCAGGTCCCGGGAGACCGACTGCGGGGCCTGGGAGGCCACGAAGATGGCGATGACCATCTGGAGGAAGATCGCGTACTGGGTGTACTCGATCGCCAGCTTCGAGGACTTGGTGACGACCGCGACGGCGACGATGATCAGCGCGGGCACGCACATCACCGCGAAGAGCAGCATCGGCAGCACCTTGGACTTGGCGCTGCGGCCCAGTCCGTAGGCGCCGCGCAGCGACTGGGAGAACAGCGCCCGGCGGGCGGCGGGGCGGCCCAGGCGCGGTCCGTCGTAGCCGCGGTAGCCGATGTTGTGGATCTGCGTGTTCGCCGTGCTGTCAGTGGCCTGGGAACTCATCGCGTCGGCACCTCCTCCTGCTGCTGCGGCTTGAAGACCTCGGCGATGTGGTGGCGGCGCTGCTCCATGCGGACCAGGCCGAGGCCGAGGCCGGCGACGGTGTCGCGGACCAGGTCGTACGTCTCCTCGCCGGCGGCCTCCAGGAGCAGGATGTGCCCGGCGCCCGGCAGGCCGTCCTCCACGCCGTCCCGCAGGGTCACCCCGGCGGCGGCCAGGGCCGCGCGGAGGGCCTCCGTGCCGTCGGGGTGGGTGTCGGAGTCGGTGACCTCGACCGCGAGGGTCGTGGTCGTGCGGGTGAAGTCGCTGGTGGAGCTGGAGCGGAGCAGCCGGCCGCCGTCGATGACGACGACGTGGTCGCAGGTGCGCTCCAGCTCGCCGAGGAGGTGGGAGGTGACCAGGACCGAGATGCCGAAGTCCGTCCAGACCCGGCGGATCAGGCCGAGCATGTCGTCGCGGCCGACCGGGTCGAGGCCGTTGGTCGGCTCGTCGAGGAGGACCAGCTTCGGGTCGTGGACGAGGGCCTGGGCCAGCTTCACGCGCTGCTTCATGCCCGTCGAGTAGCCGCCCATGGGGCGGTAGCGCTCCTCGTAGAGGCCGACGTGGCGCAGGGTGTCGGCGGTGCGCTCGCGGGCGGCGGTGGCGGGCAGGCCGGACATCCGGGCCATGTGCACGACGAACTCGGTCGCCGAGACGTCCGGCGGCAGGCAGTCGTGCTCCGGCATGTAGCCGACGCGCTCGCGGATCTGGGCGCCGGAGGTGGTGACGTCGAGTCCGAGGACTTCGGCGCGGCCCTCCGTGGCCGGGGACAGACCAAGAAGAATCTTGATCATCGTCGACTTGCCGGCTCCGTTGGCACCCACAAGTCCGGTCACACCGGGCCCGATGTCCAGGGAGAGCCGGTCGAGAGCGGTCACCCGGGGGAACCGCTTGCTGAGGCTTTCGGTCGCGATCACAGTCACACAGACGACGGTAGTGGTGTGCGCCACAGCGGTCGTCAGACCAACGGCTCGATCCCTCTCCGACTCCAGACGTACAAGCCCGTAGGGGAGTCGAGACCAAAGTCGTTCCGCGGCGACTCCGGCAGCGGCTCCGGCGTGGTTCCGGCGTGGTTCCGGCCACGGTTCTCCACAGGCTGCGCCGGACCCCTTGACTCAGCCGCCGAGCATTGTCACATTCATCGATGTCAAGTTACGTACGCGTAGCGTCGCCGGGCGCTCACACGGGACGGGCGGGTGGCATGGCCTCAGCAGGCACGGCAGGGACGCGCGAACTCAGCGCGGAGCTGCGCGGATTCAGAGAGGTGCAGCGCCTCGCGTACGAGTGCGCGGAGGCGGTCGCGGCGCAGCTCAAGCCGGGCGTGACGGAGCGCGACGCGGCCCGGATGCAGCGCGAGTGGCTGTACGAGCGGGGGGTGCGGGACTGGTTCCACCGCCCGTTCGCCTGGTTCGGCGACCGCACGGCCTTCGTGGACTTCAAGGTCCCGCTCCAGTTCTTCCCGACGAACCGGCGGCTGGAGGCCGGGATGCCGTTCATCCTGGACATGGCCCCGGTCCACAAGGGCTTCACGGCGGACATCGGCTACTCCGGCTGCCTGGGCCTCGACCCGCTGCACGACAAGCTCCTCGCGGATCTCAAGGAGCACCGCGAGCTGATCCTGCGCGAGGTGCGCGAGCGCCGGACGCTGCGCGCGATCTACGAGGACGTGGACCGCCTGATGGTCCGCCAGGGCTATGCGAACCGGCACCGGGCCTATCCCTTCGGCGTGATCGCCCACAAGATCGACCGGGTGCGGGAGCGACGCTGGTCGCCGACCGTGTTCGGCTTCGGCACCCAGGCGCTCAAGGGCCTGGCGAGCGACGCCCTGCACGGCCACCGGGACGGCTGGTCGCCGCTCTGGTCGCCGTACCGCTTCTCCGACCACCCGCCCCAGCCGGGCCTCTGGGCGGTCGAGCCGCACCTCGGCTTCCGGGGCACGGGCGCGAAGTTCGAGGAGATCCTGGTCGTCACCGACTCCCGGGACCCGGAGCAGAGCGCGTTCTGGCTGGACGACGACCTGCCGCACGTGCGGCGCTGGAGCGAGGAAGAGGTGGCGGTGTGACGACCGACGGGGCGCGGGAGCGCTGGGTCCGCACGGGCGGGATCGAGCTGTGCGTGGCCGAGCTGGGCGACGAGTCCCGGCCGACCGTGCTGCTGGTGCACGGCTATCCGGACTCCAAGGAGGTCTGGTCGGAGGTCGCGGTCCGGCTCGCCGAGCGCTTCCACGTGGTGCTGTACGACGTCCGGGGCCACGGCCGCTCGACGGCTCCGGCCCCGCTGCGCGGCGGGTTCACGCTGGAGAAGCTGACGGACGACTTCCTGGCCGTCGCCGACGCGGTCAGCCCGGACCGCCCGGTCCATCTGGTCGGGCACGACTGGGGCTCGGTGCAGTCCTGGGAGTTCGCGACCGTCCCGCGCACCGAGGGCCGGATCGCCTCCTTCACCTCGATGTCCGGGCCGTCGCTCGACCACTTCGGGCACTGGATCAAGAGCCGGATGACCCGGCCCACCCCGCGCCGGGTCGGCCAGCTCCTCGGCCAAGGCGCCAAGTCCTGGTACGTGTACATGCTGCACACCCCGGTGCTCCCGGAGCTCGCCTGGCGGGGCCCGCTCGGCAAGCGCTGGCCGCGCCTCCTGGAGCGGCTGGAGCGCGTCCCGGCCGGCGACTACCCGACGGCGTCCCTGCCCGTCGACGCGGCGCACGGCGCCTGGCTCTACCGGGACAACGTGCGGTCGCGGCTCGCCCGGCCGCGCGCCGACGCCTACGCGCACGCGCCGGTGCAGCTGATCACCCCGACCGGCGACGCCTTCCTCTCCGAGCGGCTCTACGACGACCTGGCCGACTGGGTGCCCGACCTCACCCGGCGCACCCTCCCGGCCAAGCACTGGGTGCCGCGCACCCGCCCCGACCAGCTGGCCTCCTGGATCTCCGAGTTCGTCGAGGCGAACGAGGAGCCGGCGACCAGGGCGCCGAAGCCCGCGCTCCGCGCCGGGGTGCGCCCGGAGCACGCGGAGCGCTTCGGCGGGCAGCTCGTCCTGGTGACCGGCGCCGCCAGCGGCATCGGCCGGGCCACCGCCTTCGCCTTCGCGGAGGCCGGCGCCCGGGTCGTGGCGGTGGACCGGGACGCCGAAGGGGCCGCCCGTACGGCCGAGATGGCGCGGCTGATCGGCGCGCCCGCGGCCTGGGGCGAGACCGCCGACGTCTCCGACGAGGCCGCGATGGAGAAGCTGGCCGCGAAGGTCGCGAGCGAATACGGCGTGCTCGACGTGCTGGTGAACAACGCGGGCATCGGGCTGACCGGCTCCTTCTTCGAGACGACGAGCGAGGAGTGGAAGCGGGTCCTCGACGTCAACCTGTGGGGCGTCATCCACGGCTGCCGGCTGTTCGGCGCGCAGATGGCGGAGCGCGGCCAGGGCGGCCACATCGTCAACACGGCCTCGGCGGCGGCCTTCCAGCCCTCCCGCGCGCTGCCCGCGTACAGCACGTCGAAGGCGGCGGTGCTGATGCTCAGCGAGTGCCTGCGGGCCGAGCTCGCGGACCAGGGCATCGGCGTCTCGGCGATCTGCCCCGGCATCGTCAACACCAACATCACGTCCACGGCCCGGTTCGCCGGCGTCACGGACGAGGCCGAGGAGAAGCGGCGGCAGCGGAAGGTCTCCCGGCTCTACGGGCTGCGCAACTACCCGCCGGAGAAGGTCGCGGACGCGGTCCTGGACGCGGTGCTGCGGGACCGGGCCGTGGTCCCGGTGACACCTGAGGCGCGCGGCGCGCACCTGGCCTCGCGGTTCTCCCCGGGCCTGCTGCGGGCGCTGGCCCGCTGGCAGCCGCCGGCGTAGCGGGAGGCGTCGGGGCGAGGCGGTCGTACCATCCCTCGCAGACAGAGGAGAGCGGTCGGTGGGAGTGGTCGTGTCGGAGCATGCGTCGGAGCGGTCGGCTCATCCGGAGTACCGGATCGAGGATCTGGCCCATCACAGCGGGGCCACGGTCCGGACCATCCGCGCCTACCAGGACCGGGGCCTGCTGCCCCGCCCCGAGCGGCGCGGCCGGTCCAACGTGTACGGGGACACGCATCTGGCGCGGCTGCGGCAGATCGCCGACCTGCTGGACCGCGGCTACACCCTGGCCTCCATCAAGGAGCTCCTGGAGGCGTGGGACGCCGGCCGCGGTCTCGGCGGGGTGCTCGGCCTGGTCGCCGAGGTCGACGGCCCCTGGACGGACGAGGAGGCCGACCGGATCTCGCGCGACGAGCTCGACGCGCGCTTCGGCGGCCGGCCCGACGAGGAGGCGGTCCGGGAGGCGATCGAGCTCGGCGTCCTGGAGCGCATCCCGGGCCGCGAGGCCGAGGAGTACCTGGTCCCGAGCCCTCAAGAGCTCGCGGTGGCGGTCGAGTTGTACGCGGCGGGTGTCCCGCTCGCCGCGATCACCGGGCATCTGCGGGAGCTTCGGGGCCAGGTCGAGCACATAGCTTCCCGTTTCCTGGAGTTCACGACGGAGCACGTCTTCGCGCGCTATCTGGAGCACCGCCCTCCGACGGACGCGGACGCGGCGGAGGCGGCCACCCTGGTGCGGCGGCTGCGCCCGCTCGCCCAGCAGACCGTGGACGCCGAACTGGCGCGGGCGATGCGCCTGTTCGCGACCCGTCACCTCCAGCAGCACCTCGTCGCGGACCTCCCGCTGCCGAGGGGCGAGGAGCCGCGCGCGGTGGCGCTCCCGCCGGAGACGATCCAGGCCGTGCAGCGGCTCGTTGGCCCGCCGCACGTGTCCGCTTTCATCGCCGCGGCGACCGAACGAGAGGTACAGAAGCGCACATTGGACACTCTTACCTCAAATGCCGCAAACGACAGTCAAATCACCCAATCCACCTGAGGATAAAGATGTGTTGTCCACAGAATCACCAAGTAGCCTGTGGATAAACCCACTTGGCTGTGGATCAAACCTGGGGCTTCAATGAATTCATGAACGACGAGAAACGCACCGTGAAGGTGTCGAAATATCTCGCGAAGCACCTTCGTCACCAGCCGGAACGCATCGGCCTCGTCCTCGATCCGCACGGCTGGACCGAGATCGGCGCCCTGCTGGCCGCGGCCGCCGCGCACGGCTTCCCGATCACCCGTGCCGAGCTCGACCACGTGGTCGCCGTCAACGACAAGAAGCGCTTCGCCGTCGAGGGCGGCCGCATCCGCGCCAGCCAGGGCCACACCGTCGCGGTGGACCTGGACCTGCCGGCCGCCGAACCGCCCGCGTACCTCTTCCACGGTACGGTCGGCTCCGCGCTGCCCGCCATCCGGACCGAGGGCCTGCGCCCCATGGCCCGCCACCACGTACACCTCTCGCGGGACCGCGAGACGGCCACCCGGGTCGGAGCCCGCCGCGGCCGGCCGGTGGTGCTGAGCGTCGACGCCGGGGCGATGCACCGGGCCGGACACGTCTTCCACGTCAGCGCCAACGGCGTCTGGCTCACCGACGCCGTACCGCCGGAATTCCTGCGCTTCCCGGGCTGAGGCAGGGCCGAAGCATGGCTGACGCGGGGCAGGGCTGGGGCATGATCGTTGTCATGGAACACCCGCAACTGCCCACCACCGAGTCGGCCGTCGCCGCGATCCGCGAGATCGCCCGGGAGTCCGGCCTGGAGATGACGGTCACCGACGACATCGGCGCCGACCAGACCTCCCGGCGCAGCTCCGCCGGCCTCTTCACCGTCCTCGACCCGGACGGCTCGCTCCCCCACGAGGCGTTCGTCGAGCTCGCCGGCTCCCCCTCGGTCACCGTCCGGCTGTACGCCGACGGGGACGCCCGGATCACCGTCGAGGGCATCGGCTTCGACGACGTCCCCCGGGACGCGGTCCCCGCCTTCCTGCGCTCCGTGTACGGCGGTCTCGCCCATGTGAAGGGCCGTTTCTTCCCGCCCGGCTGGCGGCTGGTCGTCCCGCTCCCCGGCGACGAGACCTACAAGGAGCTCATCCACATGAGCGGGCTCACCCCGTGGCTGTCGGGCCGGGTGCGCTGACCCGGCCCCGCCCACGGCCTCTCAGCGCAGCTGGCCGAGCGCCTCGGTGGCGATCTTCTCGAAGACCGACTCGTCGGCCGCGAACACCGAGTCCGCGATCGGCATGTGCACCACCAGCTCGGTGAAGCCCAACGCGAAGTGGGTCCCCGCGAAGTCCACGAAGGCGTCGAAGGAGTCCAGCGGACGGTCCGGGGTGAAGCCCGTGAGCAGCACCTTCTCCATCGGCCCGGCCTCCCGGCCGATCTCCGCGCAGGCCCTGCCCAGCTTCGCGATCTGCCCGCGCAGCGCCTCCACGGACTGCTCCGGGGTGCCGTCCTCGAACAGCTTCGGATCGCCCGTCGTCACCCACGCCTGCCCGTGCCGCGCGGCCAGCTTCAGCCCGCGCGGGCCGGTCGCCGCCACCGCGAACGGCAGCCGCGGACGCTGCACGCAGCCGGGGATGTTCCGCGCCTCCTCCGCCGAGTAGAACGTGCCCCGCGCGGACACCGCGTCCTCGGTGAGCAGCCGGTCCAGCAGCGGTACGAACTCGGCGAAACGGTCCGCCCGCTCCTTCGGCGTCCACGCCTCCTGCCCGAGCGCCGTGGCGTCGAAGCCGTTGCCGCCCGCGCCGATGCCCAGCGTGACCCGGCCGCCCGAGATGTCGTCGAGCGAGATCAGCTCCTTGGCCAGCGTCACCGGGTGCCGGAAGTTCGGCGAGGTGACGAGCGTACCCAGGCGCAGCCGCTCGGTGGCCCCCGCGGCGGCGGTCAGCGTCGGCAGGGCCCCGAACCAGGGGCCGTCCCGGAAGGTCCGCCAGGACAGGTGGTCATAGGTGTACGCGGTGTGGAAGCCGAGCTGCTCAGCGCGCAGCCACTGGTCACGGCCTCCCTCGTGCCAACGACGGGTCGGAAGGATCACGGTACTCAGACGCATGCCACCGACCCTACGGGAAGCCGCGACGCCAGGCCCGGGCCCGGCGGATCCAGCGCGGCAGGCCGGCCCGGCCCCGGCAGCACCGACCTGCGCGGCAGCCGCCCGGAAGAACCGCTCAGCGCGGCAGCCGCCCGGAAGAGCCGCTCAGCGCGGCAGGCCGGCCCGGCCCCGGCAGCACCTCCCGGCGCGGCAACCCGCCCGGCAGGTCCGCTCAGCGCGGCAGCCAGCCCAGCAGGGCCGCCGCCGTGAACACCGCGCCCGACGCCAGCCAGACCGTGCGCCGGGTCAGCGGTCCGCGGCCCTCCGGGGGCTGGGGGTGCGGCACCGGGGCCAGCAGCGCGTCCGCGAAGGCGCGGGCGGTCGCCGGCCGGTCCGCCGGCTCCACCGACATCGCGGCCCGCAGCAGCAGGGCGACGCTCGGCGGGAGCTCCGCCTCGGCCGGGAGCGCCGGCAGCGTCGAGGCGGCGGCGGACGGCTGCTCGGTCATCAGGGCGGTGGCCCGCCCGCCCGCGCCGAACGGCTTCTTCCCGGTCAGCAGCTCGTACGCCACGACGGCCAGCGCGTACACATCGGCGCGCCCGTCGAACCCGGCCGTCTGGAACGCCTGTTCCGGCGCCATGTACGCGGGCGTGCCCGTGGTCACCGTCAGCCCGGACGCGTCGGCCAGCTGCTTCGCGCTGCCCAGGTCCGCCACCAGCACCTCGGCGGCCCCGGCACCGGTGGCGAGCAGCAGGTTGGACGGCTTGACGTCGCGGTGCACCACGCCGGCCTCGTGCAGGACCTGGACCGCGTAGCCCGCCTCGGCGGCCAGCCGCAGCGCCTCCTGCGGATCGCACCGCCCGACCCGGTCCGCCAGGGTGCCGCCGCGTACGTAGTCCATGACGAAGAAGGGCCGGTCCTCCTGCACCCCGACGTCGTGCACGCGGACCACCCGCGGGCTGGCGATCCGGCGCAGCAGCCGCGCCTCCGCCAGGAACCGCTCGCGCACATCGGCGTTGGCCGCCCAGTTGTCGGCCAGCACCTTCACCGCGACCTCGGTGTCGAGCTCCGGATCGTAGGCTTTCCAGACCGTCGCGAAGGAGCCGGCTCCGAGCCGCTCGAGAAGGAGGTAACGGCCGAGGTTGCGCATGTGGCAGCATTCTGCCGGAGTCGGCGGGAGTGGGGAACTCCCGTTCGGCGGAGGGGTGCCGGACGGCACGGAACGGGGGGATCCGGGTGTTCGAGGAAGGCGAGCTGGAACGGCTCGTGGCGGCTGCCCAGGCGGGGGACCCGGGGGCGATGGAGTACCTGCTGGCCAAGTTGCGGCCGCTGGTGCTGCGCCGCTGCTCGCGGTTCCTGCCCCACCACGCCGACGCGGAGGAGGCCGCGCAGGACGCGCTGCTGTCGATCAGCACGCATCTGCGCGAGTACGGCGGCCACGGCTCCTTCCTGGGCTGGGTGACGGTGATCGCCTCGAACGCCGCCCGGGCCACGTACCGTTCGATGTGCCGGCGCTCCGAGGACAGCCACGCCGACCTGCCCGAATCCGTCGACCCCCGCACCACCAGCGTCATCGCCGGCAGCCGGCTCGACCTGATGGAGGCGCTGGGGGCCCTGGAGCGCCAGCACCCCGCCCTGGTGGAGTCCTTCGTGCTCCGCGACCTGGGCGACCTGACCTACGTCCAGGTGGCCGAGCAGCTCGACGCCCCGCTGGGCACGGTCAAGGACCGGATCCACCAGGCCCGCCGCTTCATGCGCGAGCGCCTGGTCGGCGGTCTGTGACCGGCGGTCCGGCGACGGGCGGTCCGGTTTCCGACGGTCCCGTTTCCGGCGGCCCTGTTTCCGGCGGCCCCGCGAAGGGCGGCTCCGCGAAGGGCAGTCCCGCGACCGGCGGCTCCGCGACCGACGGCCCCGCGAAGGGCGGTTCCACGAAGGGCGCCAAGGCCACCGTCCGCCCCCGCTCCGCCGTCGCCGCCCTGGTGGCGGCCGCCGCGCTCGGGCTGGTGACCGGCAGATACGTCCTGCCCGCGCCCCCCGGATCCGACGCGCACCCGGCGGCGCACGCGACCGCCCCGACACCCGCGCCCTCCGGCTCGGCCTCGGGCCCCGGCTCGGTCTCGGGCCCCGGCTCGGTCTCGGCCTCCCCGAGCGGCGTGAAGGGCGCGACCGGCCCGATGACGAAGGCGAACCTGCTGGGACCCGAAGCCTTCGGCCCGCCCGAGGTCACCGGCCGGATCCGCGTCACCGACCGGTTCGGCGACGGGCACTACGCCAACGCGGCGTGCACCGGTGAGAAGACCCTGGAGGAGACCCTGGGCGGGCCCGGCGCCCACTTCCGGGGGCTGACGACCGGCACCCGCACCGGCCCGGAGGACCCCACGCTGGCCATGGACATCGCCGACCAGGTCGCCCGCCAGGTCGCCGCCGAGGCCAAGAGCCCCTCCCTGGCGGAGAACTTCGCCGAGCGTCTGCTGCTGGAGCAGGTGCCCTGCCAGGAGGACGTGCCGGGGCACTGGGTCTACGGGAGGACCATGACCGTGCGGCTCGCCCCGGACGTCACCGCGCGCTGGATGGGCTCCTACCAGGGCTCCCTCAACACCACCGGGAAGGCGCCCGAGGGCAAGGAGCCCTGCGGCGGCATCGCCGTGCTCCGCAGCGGCACCCACTACGGAGTGCTGGAGGTCCACGCCTGCCTGGGGACGGCCGCGATGGACCGGGTCGTCAGGACCGCTCTGTCACAGCTGTGAAACAGCGGCCGGACGCTCCAACTTTCCTCCCGTCGGCGGCATCTCCCCCGGTTGTACGAGGACGCAGCAGGCGTCCCGACCACCAGGGGGACCACATGAACGAGAACCAGACCGCCCAGCGCACCTCCGTCCGCCGCAACCGCGTCGCCGCCGCGGCCTGCTTCGCCGCCGCGCTGCTCACCGCCACCGTCGTCGGCACCCAGTCGGCCACCGCCGACGGCGCCGCCCAGCGCGCCGGGGCCGCCGCCCGCCCGGCCGTGGTCGCCGCGCCCGCGCTCGGCTCCGCCGCCCTCCTCCAGAGCGAGGACCTCGTCCGGCAGGGCCTGAAGCCGGTCGCCGCGACCGTCGAGCTGGCCGGCCGCCAGGGGCTGTCCGCGTGCTCCGGCGAGACGACGATGCGCGACCTGACCAAGGGCAAGGCCGGCGCGTACGCGTCCGTGAACTGGACCCTCGCCAAGGACGCCATGCTGACCGAGTCGGCCGCGAGCGCCGCCACCAAGACCGCGGCCACCGCCTGGGAGAAGCAGCTCGTCGCGCTCGTCCAGGACTGCCAGGACGAGCCCGCGGGCCACTGGTACTACGGCCCGGCGCACACCCTGACCGGCACCGGCGGCACCGCCCGCTGGTACACGTCCTACAACGGCGACGGCGCCGTCAGCGGCGGGGTCGCGGTGCTGCGCAGCGGCACCAAGGTCGCCGTCGTCGAGCTCACCGGCCGGCCCGGCCCGGCCTCCTTCCAGAACACCGCCGCCGCAGCGCTGAAGCGCCTCTCCTCCTGACCCGCTCTCCCGCGCCCACGCCCACGCTCCGCCCGTACCGCCGGGCGGAGCGTGGGCCGTCACACCCCGGCCCCGGTCCGTCACACTCAGATGTGCACCCCCTCGCACGCCCGTGCACTTTCTGCGGAACAATGTATCGGTGACCTCACCCCACCTCGCGCGCCCCGAAGCCCCGGCCACGGCCCCCCGGCTGATCGCCACCGACCTCGACGGCACCCTGCTGCGGGACGACAAATCCGTCTCGGAGCGCACGGTCGCCTCCCTCGCCGCCGCCGAGCGGGCCGGCATCGAGGTCTTCTTCGTCACCGGCCGGCCCGCCCGCTGGATGGACGTCGTCAGCGAGCACGTCCACGGCCACGGCCTCGCGATCTGCGCCAACGGCGCCGCCGTCGTCGACCTGCACGCGGGCGGCACCTTCCTGGAGGTCAGGCCGCTGGAGCGGCCCGTCGCCCTGGACGTCGTCCGGACGCTGCGGGAAGCCGCGCCCGGCACCACCTTCGCCGTCGAGCTCACCACCGGCATCCACTACGAGCCCGACTACCCGCCGTTCTTCCTCGACCCGGGCGCCACCGTGGCCACCGCCGAGAAGCTGCTGTTCGAGGAGGCCCCCGGGGCCGCCGCGCCCGTGCTGAAGCTGCTCGCCCAGCACCCGGAGCTCGACCCCGACGCCTTCCTCGCCACCGCCCGCGAGGCCGCGGGCGAGCTGGCCTCGATCACCCGCTCCAGCCCGACCGCCCTCATCGAGATCAGCGGCCTCGGCGTCTCCAAGGCGTCCACCCTCGCCCGCTGCTGCGCCGAACGGGGCATCACCCCGCAGGAGGTCGTGGCCTTCGGCGACATGCCCAACGACATCGAGATGCTCAGCTGGGCCGGCCGCTCCTACGCGATGGGCAACGCCCACCCGGACGTCGTCGCCGCCGCCTCCGGCCGCACCGCGGACAACAACGAGGACGGCGTGGCCGTGATCATCGAACAGCTCGTCACCGAGGCCACCCGGAGCCGACGGGACCAGTAGGACCGCCCGGACCCGCAGGACCGACAGGACCCGCAGGACCGACAGGACCCGCAGGACCGACAGGACCCGCAGGACCGACAGGACCGGCAGGACCGGCAGGACCGACAGGACCAGCAGGGCTGACCGGCCCGGCCCCGCCCTAGAGCGGCGCCTCCCACACCACCGTGGTGCCGCCGCCCGCCTCCCCGAGGCCCGGGCCGCACCAGCTCGCCCCACCGAGCGACTCGGCCCGCCGGGCGAGGTTGCGCAGCCCGCTGCGCCGCCCGCCCTCGGGAATGCCGACGCCGTCGTCCGCGACGGACAGCCGCACTCCCTGGGTGCCGTCCGGAAGGGTCACGGTGGCGTCCACGACCACCTCGATCCGGGTCGCCCCCGAGTGCCGGAAGGCGTTCGACAGGGCCTCGCGCAGGGCGGCGATGAGGTTCTTGCCGGTGAGCTCGCCGACCGTGGCGTCGATCGCGCCGAGGAAGCGGTGGGCGGGCTTGAAGCCCAGCGGCACGGCCGCCATGTTGATCTCCCGCAGCACCCGGGTGCGCAGCCCCGAGGGCGCCTCCGCCGGGCCCTGCTGGAGCGCGAAGATCGCGGTACGGATCTCCTGGATGGTGACGTCCAGCTCGTCCACCGCCTTGCCGACGCCCTCCTGCACGGCCGGCACGATCGACCTGCGCTGCGCGCTCTCCAGCATCATCCCGGTGGCGAAGAGCCGCTGGATCACCAGGTCGTGCAGGTCGCGGGCGATCCGGTCGCGGTCCTCGTAGACCGCCAGCCGCTCCCGGTCCCGCTGCGCCTCGGCCATCATCAGGGCCAGCGCCGCCTGCGAGGCGAACTGCGAGGCCAGGGTCCGCTCGGTCTCCGTGAACTGCCGGCCGCCCCGGGCCCGCGGGGTGGCGAGCGCGCCGAGCACCCGGCCGCCGCTCTGCAGCGGCAGCATCATCGCGGGCCCGTACTGGGCGGAGAGCTCGTTGAGCATCCGGGGGTCCGTGGAGGCGTCGGCGATGAACACCGCCTCGCCCTCCAGCAGGCTCTCCACCACCGCGCTCTCGGGCGGGATCACCACCCCGAGCGACTTCGAGGGGCGCGGCGAGGAGACCGCGACGATCTCCAGACCGCCGTCCTCGGCGGGCAGCAGCACGATCCCGGCGGCCGAGTCGGCGAGCCGGCGGGCCTGCTCGGCGACCACGCTCAGCGCGTCGTCGGCGTCGCCGCCGGAGAGCAGCGCCGTGGTGACGGCGACCGAGCCGTCGATCCAGCGCTCGCGCTGCCGGGCCGCCTCGTACAGGCGCGCGTTGCCGATGGCGATGCCCGCCTCGGTGGCGAGCACCCGGACCATGTGGACGTCGTAGTCGTTGAACTCGCCGCCGCCGTGCTTCTCCGCGAGGTAGAGGTTGCCGAAGATCTCGCCCTGGACCCGGATCGGGACGCCGAGGAAGGTCTTCATCGGCGGGTGTCCGGGCGGGAAGCCTGCCGCGCGCGGATCGGTCGACAGATCGGCGAGCCGGATCGTCTGCGGGTCCCGGATGAGCGCGCCGAGCAGCCCGGCGTGCCCGTCGGGGCGGTGCCCGATCCGGCGGGCCACGTCGTTCCCGACGCCGAAGGTGACGAAGTCGGAGAGCCCCTCGCCCTCGTCGTCGACGACGCCGATCGCGGCGTAGCGGGCGTCGGCGAGCTCGGCGGCGGTCTCGCAGATCCGGTCGAGCGTGGAGTGCAGTTCGAGGCCGGTGCCGACCGAGCGCATGGCCTCCAGGAGCTGGGGCACGCGGGCGGTCAGCTCCGTGGAGAGGCCGTGCAGGCTGCGCGTGGCCTGGGTCGCGGCTTCGAGCGGGTCCGGGGCGTCGGGCACGGCAGCGGTCATGAGATGAGCCTAGTTAGTCCTATTTGACAAGAAAAGTCGGGGTGGGGCCGGAGCCCGCCATGACGGGGTGCCCGGAGCCCAGCAGCAGATCGGTCTCCCGCTCCTGCTCCAGCATCCGCCGCAGCGGCCCGTCGACCGCCGCCAGCTCCTCGAACGCCCCGCGCTGCACGGTCCGGCCCCGGTCCAGGACCAGGACCTCGTCGACCGCGTCGAGACCGTGCAGGCGGTGGGTGATCAGCACCGTCGTGCGGCCCTCGGTGGCCCGCAGCAGGTCGTCGGTGAGGGCGTCGGCGGTGGCCAGGTCCAGGTGCTCGGCGGGCTCGTCGAGCACCAGGACGGGGAAGTCCGCGAGGAGCGCCCGGGCCAGCGCGAGCCGCTGCCGCTGCCCGCCGGAGAGCCGCGAGCCGTGCTCGCCCACCAGAGTGTCGAGCCCGTCCGGGAGCCCGTCCACCCACTCCAGCAGCCGGGCCCGGCCGAGCGCGGCGCGCAGCTCCGCGTCGGACGCGCCGGTCCTGGCCAGCCGCAGGTTCTCCCGGATGGTGCTGTCGAAGAGGTGGGCGTCCTGCGCGCACAGCCCGACGAAGCGCCGGACCGCGTCGCCGTCCAGCTCCGCCGCCTCGGAGCCGCCGAGCCGGTACGTGCCCGATTCGGCGTCCAGGAAGCGCAGCAGCACCTGGGCGAGCGTGGTCTTGCCGGAGCCGGAGGCGCCGACGACGGCGACCCGCCGCCCGGCCCGCAGGGTGAGCCCGAAACCGTCCAGCGCGGGCCGCCCCTGCCCGGCGTGCCGGGCGGTGAGCCCGGCGAGCTCCAGCGGGAACGGCGTGGCCGGCGGCGCGGCGGGCCGCTCCGGCTCGTGTACGGGCACGGGGGCGTCGAGCACGTCGAGCACCCGCTCGGCGCTGCGGCGCACCCGCTGGCGGTACTGGACGGCCAGCGGCAGCCCGTTGACCGCCTCGAAGGCGGCGAGCGGGGTGAGCACGAGGACCGCGAGCGCGACCCCGTCCAGCCGCCCGTCCCGGACCGCCTGGACACCCACGAGGGCGGCTCCGGCGACGGTGAGGCCGCAGATCAGGGCCGAGAGCCCGGCGCTCAGCGCGGTGGCGGCGGACTGCCGGGAGGCGATGCCGGTGAGCGTCCGGTCGGCCGCCGCGGCCCGCTCCACGCGGTCCTTGAGGGCGCCGGAGACGGTGAGCTCGGCGCAGCCGCGCAGCAGGTCCACGACGGCGGTGGTGAGCGTGCCGCGCGCGGGCGCGAGCCGGGATTCGGCCCGGCGGGCGAGGGCGCCGCCGATCAGCGGGACGCCCACGCCGGCGAGCAGCAGGCCCACGGCGAGCACGGCGCCGCCCTCGGGCAGCAGCCAGGCGGTGAAGCCGACCGACCCGGCGCCGACGACCACGGCGGCGCCCGCGGGCAGCAGCCAGCGCAGCCAGTAGTCCTGGAGGGCGTCGACGTCCTGGACCAGCCGGGCGAGCAGGTCGCCGCGGCGGGTGCGGCGCAGCCCGGCGGGGGCGATCCGCTCCAGCCGCCGGTAGACGGAGACCCGCAGGTCCGCGAGCATCCGCAGCACGGCGTCGTGCGAGACGAGCCGCTCGGCGTAGCGGAAGACGGCCCGGCCGATGCCGAAGGCGCGGGTCGCGGTGACGGCGACCATCAGGTAGAGCACGGGGGGCTGTTCGGAGGCCCGGGAGATGAGCCAGCCGGAGACGGCCATGAGCCCGACGGCGGAGCCCAGCGCCAGGCTGCCGAGCAGCAGCGCGAGCGCCATCCGGCCCTTGAGCTCCCCGGCCATGTCCCGCACCCGGCGCAGCACCGGGCGGGCGGAGGAGCCGGAGCGGTCGGCGGCGGACACCGGCTCCGGGTCCGTGAGCTCTCCGGCGTCCGTACCCGGGCCGGACGGCAGCGGCTCGCCCAGGTCGTCGGTGAGCCGGGCGGCGCCGCCCTTGGCCTCCCCGGTCTCCCCGGCACCCACGGCGCCTTCGCCGCCTTCGGCGCCCTCGACCCGCACCACCCGGTCCGCGACCGCGAGCAGCGCCGGGCGGTGCACGACGAGCAGCACGGTGCGGCCCGCGGTGAGCCGGCGGACGGCGTCCACGACGGCCGCCTCGGTCTCGCCGTCCAGCGCCGCGGTGGGCTCGTCGAGGAGCAGCACCGGCCGGTCGGCCAGGAAGGCGCGGGCGAGCGCGAGCCGCTGGCGCTGTCCGGCGGAGAGTCCGGCGCCGTCCTCGCCCAGCGGGGTCCCGGCGCCCTCGGGCAGCTCGGCGACGAACTCCTCGGCGCCCGCGTCCCGCAGGGCCCGGTGGACCTGTGCGTCGGTGGCCTCCGGCCGGGCCAGCCGGACGTTCTCGGCGATCGTCCCGGCGAAGAGGTAGGGGCGCTGCGGCACCCAGGCGATCCGGGACCGCCACTCCTCCAGGTCCAGCGAGGCCAGTTCGGCCCCGCCGACCCGGACCGAGCCGCCGGGCTCCGGCCGCGCGAAGCCGAGCACCACGTCGAGCAGGGTCGACTTCCCGGCGCCGCTCGGCCCCACCAGGGCCACCGTCTCGCCGGGCTCCACGGTCAGCGTGGCCGCGTCGAGCGAGGGCTCCGCGCGGCCCGGGTGGCGGACCGTCACCCGGTCGAGCTCCAGCCGTACGGAGGCGGGCACCGGGCCCGTACCGGCGTCGGGGACCGGGTTCTCCAGGACCTCGAAGATCTCCTCGGCGGCGGCGAGCCCCTCGGCGGCGGCGTGGTACTGCGCCCCCACCTGGCGCAGCGGCAGATACGCCTCGGGCGCCAGCACCAGGATGACCAGGCCGGTGTAGAGGTCGAAGCCGCCGTGGACCAGGCGCATGCCGATCGTGACGGCGACCAGGGCGACCGAGAGGGTCGCGAGCAGTTCGAGGGCGAAGGAGGAGATGAAGGCGATGCGGAGGGTCCGCATGGTCGCCCGCCGGTAGTCGGCGGTGATCGAGCGGATGTTCTCGGCCTGGGCCTTGGCCCGGCCGAAGACCTTGAGCGTGGGAAGTCCGGCGACGACGTCGAGGAAGTGTCCCGAGAGCCGGGAGAGCAGCTTCCACTGACGGTCCATCCGGGCCTGGGTGTACCAGCCGATCAGGATCATGAAGATCGGGATGAGCGGCAGCGTCCCCACGATGATCGCCGCCGAGACCCAGTCCTCGGTGACGATGCGGGCGAGCACCGCCACCGGGACGACCACCGCGAGCCCCAACTGCGGCAGATAGCGGGCGAAGTAGTCGTCGAGCGCGTCCACGCCCCGCGTGGCGAGCGCGGCCAGCGAACCGGCCTTCTGCCCGCTCAGCCACCCCGGCCCGAGCGCGGCCGCCCGCTGGAGCAGCCGGCCGCGCAGCTCGGACTTGACCGCCGCGCTCGCCCGGTGGGCGGCGAGCTCGGTCAGCCAGGCGACGAGCGCCCGCCCCGCCGCCACCACGGCGAGCAGCAGCAGGGGCGTGGTGAGCCCGGAAACCGACAGGCCCTTCTGGAAGGCCCCCACCACGACCTCGGCGATGAGCATCGCCTGGGCGATGACCAGTCCCGCCCCGGCGAGGCCGAGCGCGACGACCGCCGCGAGGAAGACCCGGGTGGCGCGGGCGTGCCGGAGCAGCCGCGGATCGATCGGTTTCACGTGAAACATGCTCCCCTGAGGAGGCCGGTGCGGGTCCGGCGCGGGAATTGTCGGACAGGCCCTAGTGGGCCTGGGCGATGTTCTGCGTGCCGATCCGCTTCCGGAACACCCAGTAGGTCCAGCCCTGGTAGAGCAGCACCACGGGGGTCGCGATGGCGGCGCACCAGGTCATGATCTTGAGCGTGTACGGGCTCGACGACGCGTTGGTCACCGTGAGGCTCCACGCCGGGTCCAGCGAGGACGGCATCACGTTCGGGAAGAGCGTCAGGAAGAGCATCGCCACCGCGGCGGCGATCGTGATGCCCGAGAGCGCGAACGACCAGCCCTCCCGCCCGATCTTGATCGCCCCGATCGCCCCGACCAGGCACACCGCCGCGATCACCATGGCGAGCAGGCTCCAGCCGTCGCCCTTGTCC
Organism: Streptomyces sp. NPDC048659; assembly: GCF_040650575.1. Lineage (NCBI taxonomy): Bacteria > Bacillati > Actinomycetota > Actinomycetes > Kitasatosporales > Streptomycetaceae > Streptomyces > Streptomyces sp. NPDC048659. The sequence goes on from NZ_JBEZHM010000001.1 coordinate 232,767, forward strand.
ACCTGGGTCCAGATGAGGAAGGCCAGCGCGAGCACCGCGGTGACCAGCCCCAGCTTGAGCGCGAGCGCCCGGGCCCTGGTGCGGATGTCGCCGAGCGTCTTGAGCGCGGCGAACACGGCACCGTGGAAGGTGAACAGGCTGAGCGTGACCAGCCCGCCGAGCAGGGCGTACGGGTTGAGCAGGTCCCAGAAGTTGCCGACGTACTCCATCTCGCGGTCGATCTTCACCCCGCGCACGATGTTGCCGAAGGCCACGCCCCACAGGAACGCGGGGATGAGGGAGGTCCAGAAGATGGCCTGCTCCCAGTTGCGCTGCCAGTTCTCCTCGGGCCGCTTCGCCCGGTACTCGAAGGCGACGCCGCGGACGATCAGGCAGAGCAGGATGATCAGCAGCGGCAGGTAGAAGCCGGAGAACAGCGTCGCGTACCACTCGGGGAAGGCGGCGAAGGTCGCGCCGCCGGCCGTGAGCAGCCACACCTCGTTGCCGTCCCAGACCGGCCCGATGGTGTTGATGAGGACCCGCTTCTCGGTGCGGTCCCGCGCCAGGAGCTTGGTCAGGACACCGATCCCGAAGTCGAAGCCTTCCAGGAAGAAGTAGCCGATCCAGAGGACGGCGATGAGTACGAACCAGACGTCGTGGAGTTCCATGCCTCGATCTCCTGAGCCTCAGTACGAGAAGGCCATGGGCCGGTCGGGGTCGCGGTCCCCGCCGATCTTGGTGGGCGGGTTGAGGTCGTCCTCGGTGAGCTCGGGCGGGCCGGCCTTGATGTACTTGGCCAGCAGCTTCACCTCGATCACGGCGAGGATGGCGTACAGGAGGGTGAAGAGGATCATCGAGGTGAGCACCTCGCCCTGGGAGACCCCGGGGGAGACGGCGTCACGGGTGCGCAGCACGCCGTAGACGACCCACGGCTGGCGGCCCATCTCGGTGAAGATCCAGCCCCAGGAGTTGGCGATCAGCGGGAAGCCCAGGGTCCACAGCGCCAGCAGCCAGTACCACTTGGTGAACTTCGGGTTCAGCGCCTTGTTCTTGAAGAGCACGAGATGCGGCACCTCGTCCTCACCGGTCCTCAGGCCGGGGGCGAGCAGGAACTTCCTCCTGGTCAGCCAGAGCCCGAGCAGGCCGATCGCGAACGAGGACATGCCGAAGCCGATCATCCAGCGGAAGCCCCAGTAGGCCACCGGGATGTTGGGCCGGTAGTCGCCGGGCCCGTACTTCTCCTGCTCGGCCTTGTTGACGTCGTTGATGCCGGGGACGTACGAGTTGAAGTCGTCGTTGGCGAGGAAGGACAGTATCCCGGGGATCTCGATGGCCACGGTGTTGTGGCCCTTCTCGACGTCCCCGTAGGCGAAGATCGAGAAGGGTGCCCCCTCCTCGCCGTCCCACAGCGCCTCGGCCGCCGCCATCTTCATCGGCTGCTGCTTGAACATGACCTTGCCGAGGAAGTCGCCGCTGATCGCGGTGAGCAGACCGGCGATGACCACGGTCACCAGGCCGAGCCGCAGCGAGGTCCGCATCACGGCGACGTGGCGCTTGCGGGCCAGGTGGTACGCGGCGATGCCGACCATGAAGGCGCCGCCGGTGAGGAAGGCCGCCGTCAGGGTGTGGAAGACCTGCGTGACGGTGGTGTTCTGGCTGAGCACCGCCCAGAAGTCGGTGAGCTCGGCCCGGCCCCGCTCGGCGTTGATCCGGTAGCCGACCGGGTGCTGCATCCAGGAGTTGGCCGCGAGGATGAAGTACGCGGACAGGATCGTGCCGATCGACACCATCCAGATGCAGGCGAGGTGGATCTTCTTGGGGAGCTTGTCCCAGCCGAAGATCCACAGGCCGATGAAGGTGGACTCGAAGAAGAACGCGATCAGCGCCTCGAAGGCCAGCGGCGCGCCGAAGATGTCGCCGACGAAGCGGGAGTAGTCCGACCAGTTCATGCCGAACTGGAACTCCTGCACGATGCCGGTGACGACACCCATCGCGATGTTGATCAGGAAGAGCTTGCCCCAGAACTTCGTCGCCTTGAGGTACTTCTCGTTCTCGGTGCGCACCCAGGCGGTCTGGAGACCGGCGGTGAGGGCGGCGAGGGAGATCGTCAGCGGGACGAAGAGAAAGTGATAGACGGTGGTGATGCCGAACTGCCAACGCGCCAGAGTCTCTGGCGCCAAAGCTAGGTCCACGTCGTCTTCTCCTTACATCGCCGTGGTCACTACGGCAGTTTGCCCCTTTAATCCCACCAATTCCGGGATGAACAGGGACACGCTTGTGAACGCGTTCACATTCACAAGCATTATGGCTCATACGAAATCCGTACTTTCGACCGGGGTACCCCTACCCGAGGTCACCCCGGAGGGCACCCTTCCCAAGCCATTCAACATATTGTTGAATCCGGCCCATGACCCTTCGGATACGCCTCTCGTGGCCCGCCGGCCACACCACCGCCACCATCGACGAAACCCCCACGAGCAAGGCGCTCGCGGGGGCTCTCCCGATCGTCTCCACCGCCCGGACCTGGGGCGAGGAGGTCTACTTCGACACTCCGGTCTCCGTGCCCGTCGAGTCCGACGCCCGACAGGTGGTCCCGGCCGGCACGGTGGCCTTCTGGACCGAGGGCGACGCGCTCGCCCTCCCCTACGGCCCGACCCCCATCTCGCTGGACGACCAGCCGCGGCTGGCCAGCCCGTGCAACGTCCTGGGCGCGCTGGACGGGGACCCCCGGATCCTGGCCACCGTCCGGGACGGCGACCCGATCCGGGTCGAACTCATCGGCTAGGACCCGGCGCCCCGGGCCGCCGGACGGCGCTACAGCCGCCCGCGGAACCCCTCCGCCGTCTTCAGGAACAGGTCGTTCGCCTCGGTCTCGCCGATCGTGACGCGGACGCCCTCCCCCGCGAACGGACGCACCACCACGCCGTGCCGCTCGCACTCCGCCGCGAAGTCCACGGTCCGCTCGCCGAGCCGCAGCCAGACGAAGTTCGCCTGGGTGTCCGGCACGGTCCAGCCCTGGGCCACGAGCCCCGCGTGGACCCGCTCGCGCTCGGCCACCAGCGAGCCGACCCGCCCGAGCAGCTCGTCCTCCGCCCGCAGCGAGGCCACCGCCGCGTCCTGCGCGAGCTGGCTCACGCCGAACGGCACCGCCGTCTTGCGCAGCGCCGCGGCCACCGGCTCGTGGGCGATGGCGAAGCCGACCCGCAGCCCGGCGAGCCCGTACGCCTTCGAGAAGGTGCGGAGCACCGCCACGTTCGGCCGATCGCGGTAGAGCTCCACGCCGTCCGGGACCTCCACGTCCCGGACGAACTCCTTGTACGCCTCGTCGAGCACCACGAGGACGTCGGAGGGCACCCGGTCCAGGAAGCGCTCCAGCTCGGCGCGGCGGACCGCGGTGCCCGTGGGGTTGTTGGGGTTGCAGACGAAGATCAGCCGGGTCCGCTCGGTGATCGCCTCCGCCATCGCGTCGAGGTCGTGCACGTCCCCGTCGGTCAGCGGCACCCGGACCGAGGTCGCCCCGCTGATCTGCGTGATGATCGGGTACGCCTCAAAGGAGCGCCAGGCGTACATGACCTCGTCGCCGGGGCCCGCCGTCGACTGGATCAGCGACTGGGCGACGCCGACCGAGCCCGTGCCCGTGGCGATGTGCGAGACGGGGACGCCGAAACGGTCCGCCAGCTCGTTCACCAGCCCCGTGCAGGCCATGTCCGGGTAGCGGTTGAAGCTCGCGGCGGCGGCCACCGCGCTCTCCATGACCCCGGGCAGCGGCGGATAGGGGTTCTCGTTCGAGGAGAGCTTGAAGGCGACCGGGCCGTCCGCCGCGGCCGGCTTGCCCGGCTTGTAGGTGGGGATGCCGTCCAGCTCGGCGCGCAGCTTCGGGCTGCCGGTGCTCGTCCCGCTGGTCTCGCTCACAGTGTGGCCTCCTCGACCGTCCGTACCGCCAATACTCCTCACCTTATGAGGATTCGGCTCCGCTGCGAATGGCCTGTGGACAACGGAGCGACAACAGGGGGAGCGCGCCCAGGGGTGGCGCGCGCCGGTGGCGAGCGCCGTGGCGCGCGTCCCCCGTAGAGGTGAGTTGAGACCTCTTCGAGACCTCGCACCCTCGCCAGGCTCACGGGGGCAGAGGCCGATAGGTCACATGGTTTTTGCCCTAACACCCTTTATTTTCCAGGCCGTTAGGACCAAATGATCATGCAGAAACGTGCCTGTCAATGGGTGCATATGCGACCGGCCCAACCCACCCCCCTCGCCCTACTATCGGCTCGCCATGACAGCAGCAGGGAAGCACCAGGTGAGCCGGGCACAGACCCGGGGAAGCCGGCAGGGCCGAGCGGGCATCCGGGACGTGGCCGCCGCCGCCGGGGTCTCCATCACGACTGTCTCCGACGCGCTCAACGGCAAGGGCCGGCTCCCGGACGCCACCCGCCGCCACGTCCGCGAGGTCGCAGACCGGCTGGGCTATCGCCCGTCCGCAGCGGCCCGCACGCTCCGTACCGGCAAGTCGGGACTCATCGGCCTGACCGTGACCACGTACGGGGATGAACCTTTCACCTTCACCGAATTCGCGTACTTCGCGGAGATGGCCAGAGCCGCCACCTCGGCCGCACTCGCCCGGGGCTACGCCCTGGTCATCCTCCCCGCCACCTCCCGTCACGACGTCTGGTCGAACGTCGCCCTCGACGGAACCGTCGTCATCGACCCCTCCGACCACGACCCCGTCGTCACCGAACTCGTCCGCCAAGGGCTCCCCGTCGTCTCCGACGGACGCCCGGCCGGCACCCTGCCGGTCACCGCCTGGGTCGACAACGACCACGAGGCGGCCGTCCTCGACCTGCTCGACCACCTCGCCGCCGCCGGCGCCCGCAGGATCGGCCTGCTCACCGGCACCACCACCGACACGTACACCCGCCTGTCCACCACCGCCTACCTCAACTGGTGCGAGCGGGTCGGCCAGGACCCCGTCTACGAGGCATATCCGGCGCACGATCCGTGCGCGGGCGCCGTCGCGGCCGACCGGCTGCTCGCCCGCCCGGACCGCCCCGACGCCGTGTACGGCCTGTTCGACCCCAACGGCACCGACCTGCTGGCAGCCGCCCGCCGGTACGGCCTGCGGGTGCCGGAGGACCTGCTGCTCGTCTGCTGCAGCGAGTCCACCGTCTACGCCACCACCGAGCCGCCCATCACGACGCTCTCGCTCAAGCCGCGCCGGATCGGCACCGCCGTCGTGCAGCTCCTCATCGACGCCATCGAGGGGATCGACACCGACGGACCGGTCGAGCAGGTGATACCGACGGAGCTGATCGTCCGCACCTCCTCGCAACGGCGCTCGCCGCGGACGACGGTCAGCCCGCCGAGGTCTCCCTCGAAGGACTGACAGCCCCAGGGGCCGCCCGGCGGCCTCATCGGGGTCTCTTCAGAGCCGCTTCGGGACGAAACCCCGGAGCGGCCCGGCCCCATCCCTGGCCTAGACCTTCCCAATTCGGGCGAAACAACCGGTGAACCCGGAGTGGACCCGGATTCACCACCCCTGGTGCGTCACACAGGAGGACGCTCATTCCTATGATGGGCGGACGACACCGCGGACCACCCCGACCAGGCCGGTCCGCGATGTGCAGGGCATCGCGACGGTGGTGGAGGGGTCGATGACACAGGGGGCCGGGCAGGAACCCGTGGTGCGCACGGCGACGTTGCGTGACTTCCGTGTACCTCCGTACGCCCGGGTGCCGGTCCAGGGACACGCACCCGAGCCCCCGTACGAGGCGTACGGCGAGCCGGGCTCGTCCATCGTCGAGGTCGCCACCGGTCACCCCGGCAACGCGTACCCCGACGACGAGCCGCCCGAGGGCTACACGCCCACCGAGCGCGACCTGCCGGTCATCAACCGCGGCGACACGGTCCAGGTGCGCGTCGACCCGGTCCCGCAGCCCGCGGCCGGCGGCGCCGAGGGCCCCGGACCGCTCTTCGTCGTCGGCGACGTCCACGGCTATCTCGACGAGCTCCTCGCGGCGCTGCGCGCCCAGGGCCTCATCGACGAGAACGGCGTCTGGGCCGCGGGCAACGCGCGCCTGTGGTTCCTCGGCGACTTCACCGACCGGGGCCCCGACGGCATCGGGGTCATCGACCTCGTGATGCGCCTCTCCGCCGAGGCCGCCGCCGCCGGCGGCTACTGCAAGGCCCTCATGGGCAACCACGAGCTGCTGCTCATCGGCGCCAAGCGCTTCGGCGACACCCCCGTGAGCTCGGGCGCCGGCACCGCCACCTTCCAGGCCGCCTGGCTGCTCAACGGCGGCCAGAAGCACGACATGGACCGGCTCCAGGACGTCCACCTCCAGTGGATGTCCCGGCTCGACGCCGTGGTGGCGGAGGACGGCCACCTCCTGCTGCACTCGGACACCACCGCGTATCTGGAGTACGGCAGCACGATCGAGGACGTCAACGACACGGTCCACGAGATCCTCAACCGGAACGACGCGGACGAGGTCTGGGACCTCTTCCGGAAGTTCACCAAGCGCTTCGCCTTCCGTGACGAGGCGGCCGGCCCGATGGCCGTCCAGGAGCTGCTCGGCACCTACGGCGGCGGCCGGATCGTGCACGGCCACAGCCCGATCCCGTACCTCCTCGGCCAGGTCGGCACGGAGGACGGCGAGGAGGGCGAACGCCCGCCCGTGGAAGGGCCGCACGTCTACGCGGACGGTCTCGCGATCGCGATGGACGGCGGAGTGACCATGGCCGGAAAACTGCTGGTCGTGCAACTCCCGCTGCCCGCCTGACGCATAACCCTCCGCATCCGGGGAAGTCGATTTCCCGAAACACCCTGTCACCGCGTGCCGTAACCGCAATACCATCGGCTCATCCGTAGCAGGCTCTCCTCCGTTTCCGCCCAACCGGTCGCTTCACCAGGGCCGTTACGGCCCTACGGAGCATCGGGGGATGCACATGAACGTGGCTCCGCACCTGCTGACCGAGGACCGCGCCGAGTTCGAGCGCCTCCTCGACGAGGCACTGCGCACCGCGCACGACCAGCCGGAAACCGCGCCGCGGGAGGACCGGTTCACGAACGCGCAGCTGCGCGAGATGGCGCTGAACGCGACAGCGCTGATCACCGCCGCCGCGGCGGTCGAGTACGACCGTTTCCTCAAGGTCCGCGAGCAGCTCAGAGCGGCCAGAGCAGCCGGCGTCAGCGGTACGGGCGAGGCGCTCAGCGAGGAGGGCGGCGCGGGCTTCGTCGCGATCGTCACCGTCCTCCTGCCGATCCTCGCCGGCACCGCGGGCGTGCTCCTGCTGCTGGTCGGCGCCGTCCTGAAGATGCTCGACCCGCCGCCCGCCTTCGCCGACACCCTGCTGACCGCGGGCCTGATATTCGGCGCCGTCGCCGCGGCCGGACTGCTCTGCGCGGCGGCCGGACTGCTGGTGACCGCCCTGCGCAACGGCGCCACGGAGGTCCCGGCCGAGAGCGAGGACCCCGAACTCGCCCGCGCGCGAGAGGCATGGGGCCGCGCCCTGACGGACCGCGGCATCCTGCCCTTCCTCGACGAGGCCCGCGCGGCGTACACCCCCCGCGAGCCCTCCGGACCCCGCCCGCCGACGGGCCGCATCCCCAAGGTCGGCTACACCGGCCCGGACTTCACCAGCCCCTCCGAAGACACCCCGTCCCCCCGCCCGAGCTTCTCCAGCCCGGACTTCACCAGCCCGGACTTCGGCGGCCCGGAGCACCTCCCGGAGTAGGCCGGAGGCTGAGGGAGGCGGCGACGGAAGCGGAAGCAAATGCGTCGATTTCCGCACTGACCACCTACGATGCACCCGTTCCTCCGGAAGTTACGGATCGTCGTGCGTCGAAAGAAGCCCATGCGCCTGTCCAGCGCCCTCAGGAAGGCCGCCGTGGGCGCGGCCGCGATATCCCTCCTCACCGCGTGCGTGGGAGGCGGGGCGCCGGGCGCCGGGGCGGCGGGCGAGAAGCCGGGCGGGGCGGCGGAGAGCGGCGCCGGGCCCTCCGAACGGCCCGCCGCCTGGACGGACCTGCCGGTGCGGGCCGGCACCCGGGACGCCGTCCACAAGGACACCGACCAGCGCGTGTACCAGGTGCGGATCACCGTCGAGAGCCTGGTCCGCGGCTCGGCGGAGGACATGCGGGGCGCACAGGTGGACGAGGAGCTGAAGGGCACGGTGCCCCACTACGTGGGCTACCAGGTGACCAACACCAGCCGCAAGCAGATCCCCGCCTCGTACATGGTGGGCAGCGGCTTCGCGCTGAACGCCACCGACTGGACGCGCGGGGAGGAGATCCGCATCAGCGGCGGCCGGCCCGGCGGGGGCGACCTGCCCTGCTCGGACACCGCGCCGAAGACGCTCCCGCCCGGCGCCTCGTTCCGCTCCTGCGCGGCCTTCACGCTGCCCGCCGGTGTCGGCGTGCTGTCGGTGACGCACCACACCGACGGCACCTTCGCGACGGGCGGCCCGATCGCGAGCTGGCCCGTCGAGGGCGGGGTGCGGGCCGCGTCCGCCGGGCTCGCGGGGCCGGGCGAGACCCTCCTCGTCCGGTGGCGCGACATCGACCGCGGCGTCCTCGAACTGCCGGCCACCCCGGTCTCCGTACGCCGGGGCGACCCCGCCGACCTCGCGGGCCTGGACCTCGGCCTCGACCCGCACGAGCGGCGCGGCGTCCCGTACTACGTGCTGATCAGGTACACCAACCCCGGCCCGGGGAAGCTCTATCCCTCCCAGGCCGGCGATGTCCGGCTGCTCACCGAGGGCGGCCGGCAGATCGCGGGGAAGACCCCGTTCCTCTTCCGCGGGAAGATCCCCGGCTGTCCCTCCGACTGGGTCGCCCGGCTGGTCCCGGCGGGCGGCGATGTGACGCAGTGCAGCATCCACATGCTGCCGGACGACGGCGACAAGCCGCTCGCCGTCGGCTTCGCGGAGGCGGACCGGACAGGTCTGGTGACCTGGCGGGCCCCCCTCCGCTGAGCCCTGCGGGGCAGCCCGCCTACCGGCCGCCGGTCTCCGCCAGCGGCAGGTAGACGCGGTTGCCGGCCGCCGCGAACTCGGCCGACTTCTCGGCCATGCCCGCCTGGATCTCGTCCGCCTTCAGGTCGCCGCCGTGCTCGCGGCGGATGTCCTGGGAGATCTTCATCGAGCAGAACTTCGGCCCGCACATCGAGCAGAAGTGGGCCGTCTTCGCGGGCTCCGCCGGCAGCGTCTCGTCGTGGAACTCACGGGCCGTGACCGGGTCCATCGCCAGGTTGAACTGGTCCTCCCAGCGGAACTCGAAGCGCGCGTCCGACAGCGCGTCGTCCCACTCCTGCGCGCCCGGGTGGCCCTTGGCCAGGTCCGCCGCGTGGGCCGCGATCTTGTAGGTGATGACGCCGGTCTTCACGTCGTCCTTGTTGGGCAGGCCCAGGTGCTCCTTGGGCGTCACGTAGCAGAGCATCGCGGTGCCCCACCAGGCGATCATCGCGGCGCCGATGCCCGAGGTGATGTGGTCGTACGCCGGGGCGACGTCCGTGGTCAGCGGGCCGAGCGTGTAGAACGGCGCCTCCTCGCAGATCTCCTGCTGGAGGTCGATGTTCTCCTTGATCTTGTGCATCGGGACGTGCCCCGGGCCCTCGATCATGGTCTGGACGTTGTGCCGCTTGGCGATGGTGTTGAGCTCGCCCAGCGTCTTCAGCTCCGCGAACTGCGCCGCGTCGTTGGCGTCCGCGATGGAGCCCGGACGCAGGCCGTCGCCCAGCGAGTAGGTGACGTCGTACGCCGCGAGGATCTCGCAGAGCTCCTCGAAGTTCGTGTAGAGGAAGTTCTCCCGGTGGTGCGCGAGACACCAGGCGGCCATGATCGAGCCGCCGCGCGAGACGATGCCGGTCTTGCGGCGGGCGGTCAGCGGCACGTACGGCAGCAGCACGCCGGCGTGCACCGTCATGTAGTCGACGCCCTGTTCGGCCTGCTCGATGACCGTGTCCTTGTAGATCTCCCAGGTCAGCTCCTCGGCCTTGCCGTCCACCTTCTCCAGGGCCTGGTAGAGCGGCACGGTGCCGATCGGCACGGGGGAGTTGCGCAGCACCCACTCGCGGGTGGTGTGGATGTTGCGGCCGGTGGAGAGGTCCATGACCGTGTCGGCGCCCCACTTGGTCGCCCAGGTCATCTTCTCCACCTCCTCCTCGATGGAGGAGGTGACGGCGGAGTTGCCGATGTTGGCGTTGACCTTCACCAGGAACCGCTTGCCGATGATCATCGGCTCGATCTCCGGGTGGTTGACGTTCGCCGGCAGCACCGCGCGGCCCGCCGCGATCTCCTCGCGGACGACCTCGGGGGAGACGTTCTCGCGGATCGCCACGTACTCCATCTCCGGGGTGACCTCGCCCCGGCGGGCGTACGCGAGCTGCGTCACCGCCTGGCCTGACCGGCCCCGGCGGGGCAGCCGCGGCCGGCCCGGGAAGACGGCGTCGAGGTTCTTGAGCCCGCCGCCGCGCGGCGAGGTGTGCTTGATGCCGTCGTCCTCGGGGCGGACCGGGCGGCCCGCGTACTCCTCGGTGTCGCCGCGCGCGATGATCCAGTTCTCGCGCAGCGGGGCCAGTCCGCGGCGGACGTCGGTCTCGACGGCCGGGTCGGTGTACGGGCCGGACGTGTCGTACAGCGTCACGTCCTTGCCGTTGGTGAGGTGCACCTGGCGGACCGGCACCCGGAGGTCGGGGCGGGAGCCCTCGACGTATCCCTTGTGCCAGCCCGGCGTGCGCTCCTGCGGGCCGTTCTGGTCGGAGGCAGGCGTGCGTGCATCCTGAATGGTCATCAGACCGAATCTCCCTACGCCGGCATTACCCGGTAACAGGTTCGGCGGTCGGCGCAGCCTCTTCCCGTACGTACGTCCAGTACGCGCGTACGGTGATCAGCGCCCTCTCAGCCCGGTGCTCCGAGCTCCCGCGTGTGCAAAGGTGTCACCACGCTAGCGCCCTCCCTGGCGTGCTGAACAGTGGGTCTCCGCGCGTTCTTGCGATGATCGGGCGGTGACTTCCACGCAGCAGAGCCCCGATGCGCACGGCCCGGGCGGGCACGACGGCCACGAAGGGCACGGTGGTGGCCATGGCGGCCACGGCGGCGGCCACGGCTCCGACGGTGGCGGGAACGGCTCCGACGGCCACGGCTCCGGCGGCGGCCACGGGCACGCGCACACCCACAGCCACGGCCCCGCCGCGCCCGTCTCGCGTCATCTGCGCAAGGTCATCGCCGCCGTCCTGATCCCCTTCGGCGCCGCCGTCCTGATCGGCCTCGCCGTGCTCTGGCCCGGCGGCGCCCCGGCGCACGAGCGCACCGGCGTCGGCTTCGACCGGCAGACCGAGCAGGGCAAGGTCGTCTCCGTCGAGCGGGTCGACTGCAAGGACGTGAACGTCGCCCAGGTCCCGCCGACCGGCGACACCTCGACACCGGAGGGGCGCGAGGCGGTCGCCTCCCAGCAGGGCCGGTGCGAGAAGGCGACGGTCGAGGTCACCTCGGGCCCGGAGAAGGGCAGGACCTTCACCGAGGTCGTGCAGCCGGACGCGCCCCGGCAGCTCGACGCGGGGCAGGGCGTGGTCGTCGCGTACGCCCCCGACGCGCCGCGCGACCTGCAGTACTCGGTCACGGACATCAACCGCAAGGTGCCGCTCGCCGTGCTGGCCGCCATCTTCGCGCTGGTGGTCGTGGCCGTCGGCCGGATGCGCGGCGTGATGGCGCTGATCGCGCTCATCGTGAGCTTCCTGGTGCTGACCCTGTTCATCCTCCCGGCGATCCTCCAGGGGTCGAACCCGCTGGTGGTCGCCATCGTGGGAGCGAGCGCGATCATGCTCATCGCGCTCTACATGTGCCACGGGCTCTCGGCCAGGACCTCGGTGGCGGTGCTCGGCACCCTGGTCTCGCTGCTGCTGATCGGGCTGTTCGGCTCGTTCTTCATCGGCTGGGCCTCGCTCAGCGGCAACACCGACGACAACACCGGCCTGATCCACGGGCTTTATCCGGACATCGACATGTCGGGCCTGCTGCTCGCGAGCGTCATCATCGGTTCGCTCGGCGTGCTCGACGACGTGACGGTGACCCAGACCTCCGCGGTCTGGGAGCTGCACGCGGCGGACCCGAGGATGGGCCCGCGGGCGCTGTACCGGGCGGGCATCCGGATCGGCCGCGACCACATCGCGTCGGTCGTGAACACCCTGGTCCTCGCCTACGCCGGCGCCGCGCTGCCGCTGCTGCTGCTGTTCTCGATCGCCCAGAGCAGCGTGGGCACGGTGGCCAACAGCGAGCTGGTCGCGGAGGAGATCGTCCGGACCCTGATCGGCTCGATCGGCCTGGTCCTGTCGGTGCCGGTCACCACCGCCCTCGCGGCGCTGGTGGTCTCCGCCGACCGCCCGGCGGCCCCGGGGCAGCGTCCGGCCCGGGGTGGACGCCGCCGTCGGGCCAAGTGACCCCGCGGGCCGGGGCGGACGGGGGCCGGGCGCGGCCTACCGGCCGTGGTGGGCCCCTTCGGCCGCCTCAGCCGGCGTTCTCCTCCGCGAGGATCCGGCCGAGCGCCGCCTCCAGGTTGTCCTCGAAGTCGCCGAGGTCGCGCTCCTGACCGAGCGGGACCAGCTTGTCCGTACGGTCGAGGAAGGCGACGAGCGGTGGCGCGCTGGCGCGGAACAGGGCCCGGTCGCTGCCGACCTGGAGCCGGATCATCACGTCGGAGAGCCCGTCCGGGTCGGTCGGGGCGATGTGCACGTCCCCGTCCCCACTGGGCCTGTTGATCCCGTCGAGCAGCAGTTCCCGGCCGAACGCCCAGGTCACCGGCGCGTCTCCGGGAAGGTGGAAGGTCATCCGCACCGCATAGGGGTCGCGGGCCTCGTATCGCAGTTCCACCGGGATTCTGAAGGAGAGCTCCTCGGAGACGAGGAAGCTCATCAGGACCTCGGCCTGAACCGTCTCTCGCATCATGTACCCCGCAGTAGACGAAGCAGTTGTGTGAACACGCTGCTGAAAGCTGTGGTCGAAACGGCCAGGAATGATCCCCCATGGCCCTCTTGACGCAATCGTGCTGTACGCGCTAGCAGATCACAAGGAGTGATTTTTCAGATACTGATAGAGAAGACGAGCGAACTGAAGAGCCTTCCGATCTCGTTCTGTAGCTGTGCGATCGCAGGTAGCAACCGTTCTTCCTGGTGAAGCGGCACGGAAATGGCCATCGCGGCGGCTGTCGACCCCGCTGTGAGGGGGATGGCGGCACAGACAGTGCCGAGCGCATATTCCTGACGCTCCACCAGGGGTTCCATACGCCCTATACCGCCCAAACGGTCCAAAAGGGCATGGCGATTACGCACCGTATACGGCGTGATGGCTTCCACCGGGTGGCGGTCGAGGTGGTCTTGACGACTCTTCAGATCGAGTTGACTCAGCAGGCACTGCCCGATGGCGTGCGCGTGGCCGGTCTCCCGGAAGTCGGCCCACTCCTCGACGGCGGGGGCGGCGGGGGTGTCGGCGACCGAGACCAGCTCGATCTCGCCCTCGCGGTAGATCGCGAAGTACACCGGGACGCCGATGGCGTCACGCCAGCGCGCGAGAGAGTCCTCGACCTTGGTGCGACGATTCTGCAGAACTCCGCCGCCGACCAGTCGGCCGGCGGCGTCGCCGAAGACGAACACACCCTTCTCACGGCGCAGATAGCCCTCGTGCGTCAGGGTGCGGAGCAGGTGGTACGCGGTCGGCAGCGGGAGCCCGGCCTCCCGGGCGAGCTGCTTGGCGGGCGCCCCGTCCGCGTGGGAGCCCACGGCCTCCAGAAGTCTCAGCGCCCGCTGTACCGATCCGATCAGGGTAGGAGCAGCGGTCTGCGAAGCCGTGGCCAAAGGTCACCCCCAGGCGAGTGACGGACGCGTCGCATCCGCCCGCGGGGGCCGCCCCCGCGCGCCCACCGCGACCTGGGACCGTCGGGTCTACGCCTGTTGCTCCTGGGGCGGCAGAGGTTTCCACTCTAATGGCAGGCCCCTGGGGCCCGGCCGGTTTCAACCGGTGCGTTCCCCCGGCCGGGCTAACGCCCGGCCCTTGGCCCATACCAACGGGTAACGGCTGCTACCAGTCCTCGCGGGAGCCGGAGGACGAGGTGAACTTCCGTACGACGAAGATCAGGCCACCGACGAGCGCCACGAAGAGCAGCACCTTGAAGAGCAGTCCGACCACGAAGGTCAGGACGCTGGTGATCAGTCCGCCGAAGACAACGAGGGCGAGGACGGGTATGGCGACCCACTTCACCCACCACGGCATCCCCGCGAGAATCTCCTTCACCGCCATTGCGCTTACCTCATCTCCCGAGAGATCCGGTCCCGCGGGATCCGTCCGGATCCCGGGGCTGTCGGCCCTGTACCGCCGACACCCTCGATGCTAGGCGCGCCACCCAAGCGAACGGGGGCCTCACGGCCCCCGCTCTTCCCTGATCCGACCCCTAGGGGGTGCGGGCCGACGACCCCGTGGGACCCCCGGGTCAGCCCTCCGGCGGGGAGAAGACCACCATGACCCGCAGGTCCTCGGTGATGTGGTGGAAGCGGTGCGGCACCCCGGCCGGCACATAGACCACGCTGCCGCGCGCGACCGGGGTCGTCTCCTCCCCGACCGTGATCGCGGCCCGGCCGCTCACCACGAAGTACACCTCGTCCTGCCCGTGCGGCTGCTGCGGGTCGAGCTGCCCCGCGTCCAGCGCGTACAGCCCGACCGACATGTTCCGCTCCCGCAGGAACTGGAGGTACGCGCCGTCGTTGGCGGCGCGCTCCGCCTCCAGCTCGTCCAGTCGGAATGCCTTCATGGTTCCTTCGCCCCTGCCTTGGCTCGATCCTGTCTGCCACGATCTGACACATGAAGAATTTCGTAGTCAAGACGCTCGCGAACGCGGGGGCCCTGGCGGTGGCCCTCTGGGTGGTCCCTGGCATCACCCTGACCGGCACCAGCACCGCCGAGAAGGCGTGGACGCTGATCCTGGTCGCCCTGCTCTTCGGGCTGGTCAACTTCCTGGTGAAGCCGGTCGTGAAGCTGCTCACCCTCCCGCTCTTCATCCTGACGCTCGGTCTGATCACCCTGGTCGTCAACGCCCTGATGCTGCTGCTCACGTCCTGGCTGTCCGACCAGGTCGGCCTCGACTTCGAGGTGAACGGCTTCGGGACCGCGGTCCTCGGCGGCCTGATCATCTCCGTCGTCTCCTGGGCGCTGAACGTCGTCCTCCCCGACGGCGACTGAGGCCCGGCCATGACGTACCGCGTCTGCTTCGTCTGCACCGGCAACATCTGCCGCTCGCCGATGGCCGAGCACGTCTTCCGCGCGCGCGTGGCCGAGGCCGGGCTGGCCGGCGCGGTCGTCGTGGACAGCGCCGGCACCGGCGGCTGGCACGAGGGCGACCCCGCCGACCCGCGCACCGTGTCCGTCCTGGAGGAGCACGGCTACGGCTCCGCGCACGCGGCCCGGCAGTTCCGAGCCTCCTGGTTCCCGGAGCTGGACCTGGTGATCGCACTCGACGAGGGGCACCTGCGCGACCTGCGGCGGCTGGCCCCCACACCCGGGGACGCCGCGAAGATACGCCTGCTGCGCTCCTACGACCCCGCGGCGGGCTCCCGGCTCGACGTGCCGGACCCTTACTACGGGGGCCGGGAAGGCTTCGAGGAGTGCCTGGAGATGGTGGAGGCCGCGAGCGGGGGACTCCTCGCCGCGGTGCGCGACGAGGTGGGAGAGCGAACCGGATGAGCACCACGCACGACGGGCCGGGCGGGCCCGGGACGGCAGACGGGACCGGGGCGGCCGACGGGACTCGGGCGCACGGGGCCCGTGTCGGCGACGGGACGCGGGCCGTACGGGCCGGGCTGCCGGAGCCGGTGAAGTACGAGCCGACGCTGCCCGGACCGGTCTTCGCCGCCCACTTCCACCTGCCGGGCGAGCCCACCGGCCCCTACACGTACGGCCGCGACGAGAACCCCACCTGGACCCTCCTGGAACGCGCCATCGGCGAGCTGGAGGCCCCGGGGGAGACCGGGGTCGAGACCCTGGTCTTCGCCTCCGGGATGGCCGCGATCTCCGCCGTCGTGCTCTCCCAGCTGCGCTCCGGCGACGCCGTCGTCTTCCCCGACGACGCCTACCAGGCGCTCCCCCTGCTGCACGAGCAGCTGCGGGCGTACGGGATCGAGGTCCGCACCGCGCCCACCCGCGGCGACGCCCAGCTCGACGTGCTGCCCGGGGCGAAGCTGCTGTGGCTGGAGACCCCCTCCAACCCCTGGCTCGACGTCTGCGACGTGCGCCGCCTGGTGCGGGCCGCCCACGAGGCGGGGGCCCTGGTCGCGGTCGACAACACCCTGGCCACCCCGCTCGGCCAGCGGCCCCTGGAGCTCGGCGCGGACTTCTCCGTCGCCAGCGACACCAAGGGCATGACCGGGCACGGCGACATCCTGCTCGGCCACGTGAGCTGCCGGGACCCGCTCCGCGCCGCCGAGGTGCGGCGCTGGCGGAAGATCGTCGGGGCCATCCCGGGCCCGATGGAGGCATGGCTCGCCCACCGCTCGCTGGCCACCCTCCAGCTGCGGCTCGACCGGCAGTGCGGCACCGCGCTCGCGCTCGCCGAGGCCCTCACCGCCCACCCCGACGTCACCGGGCTGCGCTATCCGGGGCTCCCCGGCGACCCCTCGCACGAGGTGGCCGCCCGGCAGATGCGGCGCTTCGGCTCCGTGGTCTCCTTCGTGCTGCCGGACCGCGCCTGGGCGGACCGCTTCCTCGACGCCCTGCGGCTCGTGGACGACGCCACCAGCTTCGGCGGCGTCCGGTCCACCGCGGAGCGGCGCGGACGCTGGGGCGGGGACGCCGTGCCCGAGGGCTTCGTCCGCTTCTCGGTGGGCGCGGAGGACCCGGAGGACCTGCTCGACGACGTCCGCCGCGCGCTCGCCAGGGCCGCCAAGGAAGCCTGACGGGGGAGCGCGGCCTCGCAAGGAAGGGCGTTCCGAACCTCCCCCCTCGTGGCTCGGAACGCCCCTCTCCCCCCTCGCCTCCCCCGGCGGCGATCCCGCCTCCCGGAGGTGGAAGACCGCCTGAACCAGGCTAGTTGACTGTGCGTCAGTGTCCAATCACGCTAGCGACAGCCGCCTATCGACTTATTTATAGTTGGACGGTCCCGAGGCGCCCCAGCGGACCGCCTGAGTCGAACGGCCCCCGCGGGCCGGGAGGGGGCGGGGATGGACCTGGCCCTGCTGCGCACGTTCGTCACGGTGCACCGGGCCGGCTCGTTCACCCGCGCCGCCGCCCTCCTCGGACTCTCCCAGCCCGCCGTCACCAGCCAGATCCGCACCCTGGAGCGGCAGCTCGGCCGCCCGCTCTTCCTCCGGCAGGCGCGCGGGGTCACCCCCACCACCATCGGCGACGAGCTCGCCCAGCGCGCCGCCCCGCACCTGGACGCGCTCGTCGAGATCGCCGAGACGGGCCTGGAGGAGCAGAGCGGGCTGCGCACCCTGCACCTGGCCGGGCCGCCCGAGTTCACCTCGGCCCGGGTGCTGCCCGCCCTGACCCCGCTGATCGCCCAGGGCCTCACGCTGCGGGCCTCGTTCCCCGGCGACGCGGAGGAGACGTTCGACGGACTCGCCGCCGGCCACCACGACCTGGCCGTCGCCGCCGCGCGGCCCCGGGGCGGGCTGTTCGCGGCCACCCCGCTCTGCGACGAGGAGCACGTCCTGGTCGCCGCCCCGCGCTGGGCCGCCCGGCTGCCGCCCGGGACGCTGCTGCGCCGGGGCGCGGTCGTCCTGGAGCAGCTCCCCGTGGTCGAGGTGCACGAGTCGCTGCCGTTCGTCTCGCGGTACTGGGCCGCCGTCTTCGAGTCCAAACCGGCCGCCGCCGCGACCGTGATCGCCCCGGACCTGCGGGCCGTCCTGGAGACCACCGCGGCCGGAGCGGGGCTCGCCGTGCTGCCCCGCTATCTGTGCGAGGAGGCCCTGGGCGGCGGGCGGCTCGTGGCGCTCCTGGACCCTCCGGTGCCGCCGCTGCGCACCTACTTCCTGGTCGTCCGCACCGGGACCCTCGCGCTGCCGCAGCTGGCGCGGGCCCACGAGTGGCTGCTGCGGGCCGCTGAGGACTGGTGAGTTTCAGGACACCCGGGACGGGCCATTTTCTTCCCATGACCGAACGACCAGTGGTCAAGCGCACCGCACGCGCCATCCTGCTCGACGGGGACGACCTGATCCTCATCAAACGCACCAAACCGGGCGTGGACCCGTACTGGCTGACACCAGGTGGCGGGGTCGAGGCATCGGACCCGACCGTCGTCCAGGCCCTGCACCGCGAGGTCCACGAGGAGCTCGGCGCCAAGATCACCGATGTGGTGCCCTGTTTCGTGGACACCGTCGAGCACATCGTCGACGGCGGGGTCTCCGGCGTGAAGGTGCAGCACTTCTTCGTCTGCCGGCTGGAGTCCATGGACACCTCGCAGCGGCACGGCCCCGAGATCGAGGAGCCACTGGGCGAGTACGAGATCGTCCGGGTGCCCTTCAGCCGGGTCGGCATCGCCGCGGTGCACCTGGTGCCGCTCTCCCTGCGCCACTACCTGGACGGCAACATCGAGGGCGTCCGCGCGATGCACGCACCGGACCTGGGATAGGGCCTCTCCGACCGGCCCTACCCCTGCGCGACCAGTTCCGTCAGGAAGTCGTGGCGGATCCGGTCGGTGGGGATCCCGGCGCCCCGCAGGGCGTCCACCCCGCTGCGGACCATGCCGAGCGGCCCGGAGAGGAAGGCGTCGTACTCGGACCACGGCCCGTACTGGCGCACGGCGTCCGGGAGCCGCCCCTGCTCCTCGGTGACCGAGCGGACCGCCAGCCACGGGAAGGTCTTCTGGAGCCTCAGCATCGTGTCGATGTCGTAGAGGTCGTGGTCACTGCGGGCGCCGTAGAAGACCTCCACCCGCCGCCGGTCCCCGTGCTCCGCCACGTCCTCGACCAGCGCCTTGATCGGGGCGATCCCGGTGCCTCCGCCCAGACACAGCATCCCGTTGTCGGTGGAGTGGTCGACGGTCATCGAGCCCGCGGGCGGGCCGAGGCGCAGCACGTCGCCGGGGCGGGCCCGGTGCACCAGGGCGTTGGACACCCAGCCCGCGGGCACCGCCTTCACGTGCAGGGTGAGCAGCCCGTCCGGGCGGGGCGCCGAGGCGAAGGAGTAGTGGCGCCATATCCGCGGCCACCACGGGGTCTCCAGGCTGGTGTACTGCCCGGCCAGGAACGGATAGGGCTGGTCGGGCCGCAGCGTGATCACGGCGATGTCCGGGGTCCGCAGGTCGTGCGAGACCACCTCGGCCTGCCACCAGGCCGGCGCGTGCCGCTCGTCCTCCGCCGCCGCGTCGATCATGATCTGCGAGATCGTCGTGTACGTGCGGACCCAGGCGCCCTCGGTCTCCTCGTCCCAGATGTCGGCGTACCGGACCAGCGCGCCGATCAGTGCCTCGCCGACCGCCGGGTAATGGGCGGAGATCGTCCCGTACTTGCGGTGCCCCCGGCCGAGGTTCTGGAGGTACGCGGTGAGGACGGGCACGTCGTCCATGTGCTCGGCCGCCGTGAGCAGCGCCTTGAGCAGCCGGTCGCGCTGGGTGTCCATGGCCGCCGGGAACATCGCCCGCAGATCGGGGTGGCGGGTGAAGAGCAGCGCGTAGAAGTAGGAGGTCACCCGGTCGGCGACCGGCGCGATCTCGGCCATGGTGCGCCGCACCAGCACCGCGTCCGGCGAGGGCGCGCCCTCCGGCTCCCGCTCGGTCACGCTCTCCGCCGTCACCTCCGGGGGACTGGCGGACGCGATCTCGGAGACGTGCTCGGGCACGCTCTCCAGCACACCCCCGAGCGCGGATATTCGGGGTGGTGACGCTTCCGGGGCCGTAGCCAGAGCATCCGTCATGTCCTCGCCTCCCCGCAGCCGACCTTGGTGGTCGCCTTCCGTGTTCGCAGGATGACAGTCCGGCGCGAAGTGCGGGCAGAAAGCGGAATTTCCGGCCCCCCACGCCCCGCCGAGGGCTAGGCTGCGCTCTTTCGGACCAAGGCGTGGGCCTCGCGCAGATCGGCACCGGTGCAGCGGTGCCGGGCCAGCTCCGCGAGGTGGTGGTCCGCGTTCACGGCCACCGTCGGCCGAAGAGATACAGCCTGCGGTCGCCGTCGTGGGTCGTCATGTACGCCGAGGCTAGTACGGGCGCTTACTCCCCCGGTGCGACGCGGGAGCAGGCGTCCGAGCGGCACCGTGTTTCACGTGAAACATCTCCGACG
Organism: Streptomyces sp. NPDC048659; assembly: GCF_040650575.1. NCBI lineage: Bacteria > Bacillati > Actinomycetota > Actinomycetes > Kitasatosporales > Streptomycetaceae > Streptomyces > Streptomyces sp. NPDC048659. Next base: position 252,992 of record NZ_JBEZHM010000001.1, read on the forward strand.
GCCCGCCCGGCGGGCACTCCTCGTCGTCCATGTCTCCGTCTCCGTGGCCTGGCTCGGCCTCAGTCTGGGCCTGCTCACCCTCGGCATCACCGCCTACACGACCGAAGACCCCTCCCTGACCGAAGCCTCCTACCGCGCCATGAAGGTGTTCGCGGACGTGATCCTGGCCCCGGTGGCGCTGGGGACCCTGGGCAGCGGGCTCATGCTCTCGCTCGGGACACCCTGGGGGCTGGCCCGGCACCGCTGGGTCTGGACCAAGTTCTGGATCACCTTGGCCACGGCCACCGCGACGATCTTCGCCCTCCGCCCCGAGATCGCCCATGTGGCGGAGGCCGGTGTGCCCGACATCAGCCTCGTCGCGGCCCCGTCGATCTCCACCGCCGCCTATCTCTTCATGACGGCGGTCTCCGTCCTCAAGCCCTGGGGCCTGACCCGGCGCGAGCGCCGCCGCCGGGAGGCCGCGTCCGCCCGTAAAGCGGTGGACGCGCCCCCGCCGGTTCCGCGAGCCTGACCCTCATGCCCTCTTCACCCCTCCCGCTCGATCAGCTCCCCATCCGGCGCCTCACCTCGGCCGACGTCCTCGCCTGCGCAGACCTCTCCGAAGACCGGGGCTGGACGCGGGAGGAGTACAAGTGGGGGCTGCTGCTCACCGCGGGCATCGGGTACGGCATCGACGACCCGTCCGGGAAGGGGCTGGTCAGCGCCTGCGTGGTCACCTCGTACGGGCCCGGGCTCGCCGCCATCGGCATGGTCCTGGTCGCCGAGCGGTACGCCCGCCGGGGTGTCGGCCGCCGGCTGATGCGCCAGGTCCTCGCCGAGGCGGGCGACACGCCGCTCACCCTCTACGCGACGGCGAACGGAAAGCCGCTCTACGAGGAGCTGGGCTTCGCCGGCGTCGGTCTCTCGGAGATGCTCCTGGGGCGGTTCGCCCCCGCGGGGCCGGCCCCCGACCGGCCCGTCCGTCCCGCGACCGCCGAGGACCTTCCGGCGATCCTGCGCCTCGACCACGAGGTGTTCGGCGTCGACCGCACCGCCATGATCACCCGCCTGCCGGCCTTCGCCGACCATCTGCGCGTCGCCGAGGAGGACGGCGAGATCACCGGCTTCGGCGCGCTCTGGCCCAACATGGACACCCATGTCATCGGCCCCCTGATCGCCCGCGACACCGCCACGGCCCAGGCCCTGGTCGCCTCGCTGGCAGCCGCCTCGGACCGCCCGCTCCGCACCGACGTCGACAGCCGCCACGAGGAGCTGACGACCTGGCTGAAGGCGAACGGCCTGGAGCAGATCGCCACGACGAGCATCATGATCCGCTCCCTGCCCGGGCTGCCGGGCGACTGGCGCCGCCGCTTCGCCCCGCTCACCGTCGCGGCGGGCTGACCCGGCCGGACACCGCGGGTCCGCCCGGCCGGGACCACCCGTCATTTACTTGCACACGCGGATTTTTGCGCTCCATCGATTACCCTGGTAGACGGCCGCTCCGGACCGGGAGCCCGAGGAAGCGAGGAGAGAGCATGACCGCGACGGACCCCGCACTGACGGCCCTCTCCCAGGGCTGGTGCGCCCTCTCCCTGCTGCACGGCAGGATCGAGGCGCACATCGAGAAGGCCCTGGAGACCGGGCACGGCCTGAGCGTGCGCGAGTACTCGCTCCTCGACGTCCTCAGCCGCCAGCACGACGGCCCCGGCGGGCACCTCCAGATGAAGCAGGTCGCCGACGCCGTCGTCCTGAGCCAGAGCGCCACCACCCGGCTCGTCACCCGCCTCGAAGACCGCGGGCTGCTCACCCGGTATCTGTGCGCCACCGACCGGCGCGGCATCTACACCGACGTCACCGAGGCGGGCCAGAAGCTCCTCGCCGAGGCCCGCCCCACCAACGACCGCGCCCTGCGCGAGGCCCTGGACGCGGCGGCCGAGAACCCGGAGCTGACCCCGCTGGTCCGCGTCGTGCAGGGCCTCGGCGTCTCCGCCTGAGGACCGGGCGGAACGGACCGGGCGCGACGGGGCGGGCGGGACGTAGCCTGCCCCCATGAGTGATCTTGAGATGCGCCCCGCGCGCGAGGAGGACCTCCCCGCCATCGTGGCGATGCTGGCCGACGACCCCCTGGGCGCCCAGCGCGAGTCGCCCGACGACCTCGCCCCGTACACCGCCGCCTTCGCCCGGCTCGACCGGGACCCGAACCAGCACGTGGTCGTCGCCGTACGCGCGGGCCGGGTCGTCGGCACCCTCCAGCTCACTGTCATCCCCGGGCTCTCCCGCCGGGGCACCACCCGCTCGATCATCGAGGGCGTCCGCGTCCACACCGAGGAGCGCGGCAGCGGTCTCGGCACCCGGCTCATCGAGTGGGCCGTCGAGACCTCCCGCACCGAGGGCTGCCGGCTGGTGCAGCTGACCTCCGACGTCAGCCGCACCGACGCCCACCGCTTCTACGAGCGGCTCGGCTTCGAGCCCTCGCACCTCGGCTTCAAGCTGAGCCTCTGAAGACGAGCGGGCTGTTTCACGTGAAACAGCCCGCTCGTCTCACAGCCCGCGCCAGCCGGCCTCCTCCACCCCGCCCGGGACGGCGTCGCCCGGCTCGTACGGCTCCCGGGTGAAGACGAAGGAGGCGAGGTCGAGATGGCTCACCGAACCGTCCTCTCGCCGCACCACCCGCAGCGTCTCCCCCGCGTAGTACCCGTCGAGGCCGATCCAGCCGCCCTCCGGGAGCGCGCGGAAGCTCGCCCGCCGCCCCGCGCCGCGCAGCGGCTCCAGGATCACCCCGCGCTCGGGGCCGACCCGCAGCCCGTAGGCGTACGTGCCCCAGTACCAGGAGCCGGTGAGCGCCAGGAGCTCCTGGTCCACCTCGGCCGCGGGAAGGGGGCGCCAGGGCTCCGGGAGGCGCGGTTCGGCCTCGGCCACGATCGTGATGAGTTCGGCCGTCACCAGGCCGACCAGGGGCCCTGAGGTGGCATTGGCGAGCGTCACCGCGGCCAGCCCGTCCTCGACGCTCACCCAGAGGCAGGCCACGAAGCCCGGCAGCGAGCCCGTGTGCCCGATGAACGTCCGCCCGTCCCGGCGCACCACCTGGAGACCGAGCCCGTAGGCCGCCTCCGCCTCACCGGGCGCCGGGGGCGCGGCGGGCACCCGCATCTCCTCCACCGAGGACCGTGCGAGCACGCGCTCGTCGCCCTCGGCGAGGAAGGCGGCGAAACGGCAGAGGTCTCCGACGGTCGACCACAGCTGACCGGCCGGCGCCATGAGCCCGAGGTCCTGCGAGGGCTCGGGGAGCATCACATCGGCCCACGGGTGCACCGCGAAGCCGCCGGCGTGCGGGGCGACCGGCTGGGCCGTCGTACGGCGCAGCCCCAGCGGCTCCAGGATCTCGGCGCGCAGGGCCTCCTCCCAGGACACCCCGCGCAGGGCCTCGACCAGCGAACCCAGCAGGGTGTAGCCGGGGTTGGAGTAGTGGTGCAGACGCCCCGCGGGATGCGGCTGCGGGCGCTCCCCCAGCACGTCGGCGAGCGTGGGCCGCACCGTACCCGGCGTCCGCTCCCACCACGGGGCGGGCGTCTCGGCACCCAGCCCGGCGCTGTGACCGAGGAGCTGAGCGATCGTCACCTCACCGACACCGGTGTCCTGCAGGTGCTTCTCCAGCGGGTCCTCCAGGGCGAGCAGCCCCTCGTCCCGCAGCCGCAACACCAGCACCGCGGTGAAGACCTTGGTGATCGAGCCGATCCTGAACTGCGTCTCGGCGTCCGGGGCATGCCCGTCGACACAACTCCGCGAGCCGAACCAGACGGTCTCCCCCTCCCGGACCACACCGGCGGCAAGGGAGGGCGCACGCCCTTCGGCCTGCGCGACGGCGACACGGTGCAGCAGGGCCCGCTCGGTGCTGGGCAACAAGGCTTCGAAAGATGAGGTCATACGCCGATCATGCCGCGCCCACCCACCGGAGGGAGGACCCCGACGTGCCGGCGCCGACCCTCCGATCAGGTCTGCGCCATGTCCACGAAGCGTGAGTAGTGGCCCTGGAAGGCCACCGTGATCGTCGCCGTCGGGCCGTTACGGTGCTTGCCGACGATGATGTCCGCCTCGCCCGCGCGCGGGGACTCCTTCTCGTAGGCGTCCTCGCGGTGGAGCAGGATGACCATGTCGGCATCCTGCTCGATGGAGCCGGACTCTCGCAGGTCGGAGACCATCGGCTTCTTGTCCGTGCGCTGTTCGGGGCCTCGGTTCAGCTGGGAAAGCGCGATCACCGGGAGCTCCAGCTCCTTGGCGAGCAGCTTCAGGTTTCGCGACATGTCCGAGACCTCCTGCTGGCGGCTCTCGGAGCGCTTGGAGCCGCCGGCCTGCATCAGCTGGAGGTAGTCGATGATGACCAGCTTGATGCCGCTGCGCTGCTTGAGGCGGCGGCACTTGGCGCGGATCTCCATCATCGAGAGGTTCGGCGAGTCGTCGATGAACAGCGGGGCCTGCGAGACGTCCGGCATCCGGCGGGCCAGGCGGGTCCAGTCCTCGTCGGTCATGGTGCCGGAGCGCATGTGGTGCAGCGCGACCCGGGCCTCCGCCGAGAGCAGGCGCATCGCGATCTCGTTGCGGCCCATTTCGAGGGAGAAGATGACGCTGGGCAGGTTGTGCTTGATGGAGGCCGCGCGGGCGAAGTCCAGCGCGAGCGTGGACTTACCCATGGCGGGACGGGCCGCGATGATGATCATCTGGCCGGGGTGCAGGCCGTTGGTGAGCGCGTCCAGGTCGGTGAAGCCGGTGGGTACACCGGTCATCTCGCCGCTGCGGGAGCCGATCGCCTCGATCTCGTCGAGCGCGCCCTCCATGATGTCGCCGAGCGGCAGGTAGTCCTCGGTGGTCCGCTGCTCGGTGACCTGGTAGATCTCGGCCTGGGCGCGGTTGACGATGTCGTCGACGTCGCCGTCGGCCGCGTATCCCATCTGCGTGATCTTGGTGCCGGCCTCCACGAGACGCCGCAGCACGGCCCGCTCGTGGACGATCTCCGCGTAGTAGGAGGCGTTGGCGGCGGTGGGCACCGACTGGACGAGGGTGTGCAGGTAGGAGACGCCGCCGGCCCGGGTGATCTCGCCGCGCTTGGTGAGCTCGGCGCCGACCGTGATGGGGTCGGCGGGCTCGCCCTTCGCGTAGAGGTCGAGGATGGCCGCGTAGACCGTCTCGTGGGCCGGCTTGTAGAAGTCGTGGCCCTTGAGGATCTCGACGACGTCGGCGATGGCGTCCTTGGACAGCAGCATGCCGCCGAGGACGGACTGCTCGGCGTCCAGATCCTGCGGGGGGACCCGCTCGAAGCCGGAGAGGCCGGAGTCCCAGGAGTCCTCGCTGCCGCGCTCGTGCTGGTCTTCCCGGCCGCGCCCCCGGCCCCGGCCCTCGCCGCGGGTCCGGGTGGGCAGCCGGTCACCTGGTCCGCCGTCGGCCCAGGGATCGTCCATGGGCTCGGGACTGCTCACCAAGCCACCTCCTCCCGTCCGCTCCGCGGACCTCGCCGTGCCACTCTTTCTTACGCCACGGCTCGGACAAACAAGAGGCTTTGACTCCGCTTCTGGCGCGTCGTGCGCCGGACCACGGTAGGCCCGCGGGCACCGTCAGCCAATCTGGTTATCCACAGGGCCTGTGGGTGAAGGCCCCGATGCTGTGGAGAACTCCCCGGATCCTGTGCACGGACCGGGGGACAGCCATGTGGACAAACTCATACCACCCCCGATCGAACCACTCTGACCTGCGGTTTTTCGATCCACCGGCTGTGGGGGAGAAAAACTTTTCCGTCCGGACCAAGATCAGAACAAACGGCGCACACCCGAAGGCCCACTCCCTCCATAAGTAAGGGTCTTAACATCATTGCATCTGTTACCTGTGGAAGATTAGATTGACCCCATGCATCAGGCTTCCGCGCCACCCAAGGCCGTTCGACGGCGCCATGACCGCGAGATCGTCTCGCTCGCCGTCCCGGCCTTCGGCGCACTCGTCGCCGAGCCCCTGTTCCTGCTCGCCGACAGCGCGATCGTCGGCCACCTCGGCACCCCCCAGCTCGCCGGCCTCGCCATCGCCTCGGCGCTGCTGTCCACCGCGGTCAGCGTGTTCGTCTTCCTCGCCTACGCCACCACGGCGGCCGTAGCCCGCCGGGTCGGCGCGGGCGACCTCCCCTCCGCGATCCGCCAGGGTGTCGACGGCATCTGGCTCGCCCTGCTCCTGGGCGCTTGTGTCGTCGCGCTCACCCTGCCCACCGCCCCCTGGCTCGTGAGCCTCTTCGGGGCCTCCGACACCGCCACCCCGTACGCGATCACCTATCTGAGGATCTCCATCCTCGGCATCCCGGCCATGCTGATCGTCCTCGCCGCCACCGGCGTCCTCCGCGGCCTCCAGGACACCAGGACCCCGCTCTACGTCGCCATCGCCGGCTTCGCGGCCAACGGCGTCCTCAACGTCGGTCTGGTCTACGGAGCCGGCCTCGGCATCGCCGGATCCGCCTGGGGCACGGTCATCGCCCAGCTCGGCATGGCCGCCGCCTACCTGGTCGTGGTCGTCCGCGGCGCCCGCCGTCACGGGGCCTCCCTCCGTCCCGACACAGCCGGCATCCGGGCCAGCGCCCAGGCGGGCGCCCCGCTCCTGGTCCGTACGCTCTCGCTGCGCGCGGTCCTGATGATCGCCACGGCCGTGGCCGCCCGGCTCGGGGACGCCGATGTCGCGGCCCACCAGATCATCCTGTCTCTGTGGAGCCTGATGGCCTTCGCCCTGGACGCCATCGCCATCGCCGGGCAGGCCATCATCGGGCGCTATCTCGGCGCCGACGACGCCCAGGGCGCCCGCGAGGTCTGCCGCCGGATGGTGCAGTGGGGCGTGGTCTCCGGGATCGTGCTCGGGCTCCTGCTGATCCTCACCCGACCGCTCTTCATCCCGCTCTTCACCAGCGACCCGGCGGTCCAGGACACCCTGCTCCCCGCCCTGCTGGTGGTGGCGCTCTCCCAGCCGATCTCCGGGGTGGTCTTCGTCCTCGACGGCGTGCTCATGGGCGCGGGAGACGGCCCCTACCTCGCCTGGGCCATGCTCCTGACCCTGGCCGTCTTCGCCCCCGTCGCCCTACTGGTCCCGGCCTTCGGAGGCGGGCTGACGGCGCTCTGGGGCGCCATGACGCTGATGATGACGGTCCGCATGGCGACCCTCTGGTTCCGCACCCGCTCCGGCCGCTGGATCGTCACCGGCGCAGCCCGCTGACGGGACGTTTCACGTGAAACCGAATGTTTCACGTGAAACGGCGAAAGGGCCGCACCCCAAGGGGTGCGGCCCTTCCTCACTGCTGAGCGCAGACTGCCGAAGGCAGCGTTACGCGGCGACGACCTCGACGCCGAGCTTCGCGACCACGTCAGCGTGCAGACGCACGGAGACCTGGTGCGCGCCCAGGGTCTTGATCGGCGAGCCGAGCTCGACGCGACGCTTGTCCACGTCCGGGCCACCAGCAGCCTTGATCGCCGAGGCGACGTCGGACTGGGTCACGGAGCCGAACAGGCGGCCGGCGTCGCCGGAGCGAACGGCCAGCTTGACCTTGACACCCTCGAGCTGGGCCTTGACCTCGTTGGCCTGCTCGATGGTCGCGATCTCGTGGATCTTGCGGGCGCGGCGGATCTGCGCCACGTCCTTCTCGCCACCCTTGGTCCAGCGGATCGCGAAACCACGCGGGACCAGGTAGTTGCGAGCGTAGCCGTCCTTGACGTCGACGACGTCGCCAGCGGCACCGAGGCCGGAGACCTCGTGGGTGAGGATGATCTTCATTTTTCGGTCACCCTTCCCTTATCGCGCGGTGGACGTGTAGGGCAGCAGCGCCATCTCACGGCTGTTCTTGACGGCCGTGGCGACGTCACGCTGGTGCTGCGTGCAGTTGCCGGTCACGCGACGGGCACGGATCTTGCCGCGGTCGGAAATGAACTTCCGCAGCATGTTCGTGTCCTTGTAGTCAACGTACGTGACCTTGTCCTTGCAGAATGCGCAGACCTTCTTCTTAGGCTTGCGCACAGGCGGCTTCGCCATGGTGTTTCTCCTGTGTGATCAAGAAGTTTGGGTACGAGCTGCTTCTTGGGGAGTGCCCTAGAAGGGGGGCTCGTCCGAGTAGCCGCCGCCGGCGTTGCCGGAGTTTCCACCCCAGCCACCGCCGCCCTGCTGCTGGCCGCCGGACGGGGCGCTGGAGGCCCAGGGGTCGTCGGAGGGAGCTCCGCCGCCCTGCTGGCCGCCGCCGGAGTTGCCACCCCAGCCGCCGCCACCGCCGTTGCCGCCGCCCTGCTGCTGCCCGCCGCCGTAACCACCCTGGCCACCGCGACCCGTGGTCTTGGTGACCTTGGCCGTGGCGTTCTTGAGGCTGGGGCCGACTTCCTCGACGTCCAGCTCGTAGACCGTGCGCTTGACACCGTCGCGGTCCTCGTAGGACCGCTGCTTCAGGCGGCCCTGAACGACGACACGCATCCCTCGCTGGAGGGACTCGGCGACGTTCTCCGCTGCCTGACGCCAGACCGAGCAGGTCAGGAACAGGCTTTCGCCGTCCTTCCACTCGTTGGTCTGACGGTCGAAGGTGCGGGGAGTGGACGCGATACGGAACTTCGCGACCGCCGCACCGGACGGGGTGAAGCGCAGCTCGGGGTCGTCGACAAGATTGCCGACGACCGTGATGACGGTCTCGCCTGCCATGGGTGAACCTCTCGGCGGGATTGCTTCTGGCTGCTTGCTGCTACTCGAACCCGGAAACCTGTGAGCTGAAAGCTCAGTGGGTCTCGGGGCGGAGGACCTTGGTCCGGAGGACCGACTCGTTCAGGTTCATCTGGCGGTCGAGCTCCTTGACGACCGCAGGCTCGGCCTGCAGGTCGATGACCGAGTAGATGCCCTCGGGCTTCTTCTTGATCTCGTAGGCGAGACGACGACGGCCCCAGGTGTCGACCTTCTCGACCTTTCCGTTGCCCTCACGGACGACGGAGAGGAAGTTCTCGATCAGCGGGGAGACAGCGCGCTCCTCGAGATCGGGGTCGAGGATGACCATCACCTCGTAGTGACGCATGTGGAACCCACCTCCTTTGGACTCAGCGGCCACGGTCGTTCCGTGGCAGGAGGGTCGTGATGCGTAAGCAACGGTATCCGCCGCCACTGACAATCACCCTCGGCGAGCGAGGGTTCCGTCGGGGTCCGGGAGGGACCTGGGCAGACACCGGTGCAGACCGTACAGAGTACCCGCACATCGCCCTGCGGTTGAAATCCGGTGGTGAGGGGACGCAATCTGTACACAACGGATGTCGGCGGCGTCACAGAGCGCCGCCTTCCGGCAGTCACGCCAGGAGGTGCCCCATGGCACAGGCAATGCGACCCGATCCCGGACGTTCCCTCTTCGCCACCGACGGCAAGTCCCACCCGCTCCAGGACACCCTGATGGGGGTGACGATCTTCCTCGGGCTGCTGTCGGTCATCACGGCCCAGTTCCACAGCCTGCACGTGCTGGCGTCCTGGACCGGCCTGATCGGCATCCTGACCGGCGTGTACGGACAGTTCATCTCCGCGACCACCCGGGAGCGCTTCGTCCTGATCGTCGGCCTCGGCGCCTCGGCCGTGGGCTTCTATCTCGGCATGTTCTACGGCGGTCTGGTCTGAAACCCGGGGAGACCAGGGAAACGCGGGAAACGCCGGCGGCACCGGAAACACCTGCCGGTCCGCCGGTCAGGGGACGCACGTCCCCTCTGGGGCGCTCCACGGCCACAGTAGGCTTCGGCGCGAGAGCCGGAGCCCCTGAACCGATGGGGACACACCTGCCGAGGAGCGCCCCGCATGAGCCTGACCCTGAGGACCATCAGCCGTGAGCAGCATCTGGCATTCATCCAGAGCCAGCCCGCGGCGAGCCACTGCCAGGTCCCGGCGTGGGCGGATGTGAAGACCGAGTGGCGCTCGGAGAACCTCGGCTGGTTCGACAAGTCCGGCGAGCTCGTCGGCGTGGGCCTGGTGCTCTACCGCCAGCTCCCGAAGATCAAGCGCTACCTGGCCTATCTGCCCGAGGGCCCGGTCATCAACTGGCACGCCCCAAACCTGGACGACTGGCTGCAGCCGATGCTCGCGCACCTGAAGCAGCAGGGCGCCTTCTCCGTGAAGATGGGCCCGCCGGTCGTCATCCGCCGCTGGGACTCGGCCGCCATCAAGTCCGGCATCCAGGACCCGGACGTCAAGCGCCTGAAGGACGTCGAGGCCACCCACATCGAGCCGCGCGCCTTCGAGGTCGCCGACCGGCTGCGGAAGATGGGCTGGCAGCAGGCCGAGGACGGCGGCGCCGGCTTCGGTGACGTACAGCCCCGCTACGTCTTCCAGGTCCCGCTCGCCAACCGCTCGCTGGACGACGTCCTCAAGGGCTTCAACCAGCTGTGGCGCCGCAACATCAAGAAGGCCGAGAAGGCCGGTGTCGAGGTCGTCCAGGGCGGCTACGAGGACCTCGCCGAGTGGCAGCGGCTCTACGAGATCACGGCCGTCCGCGACCACTTCCGGCCGCGCCCGCTCTCGTACTTCCAGCGCATGTGGACCGTCCTCAACAACGAGGACCCCAACCGGATGCGCCTGTACTTCGCCCGGCACAACGGCGTGAACCTGTCCGCCGCCACCATGCTCGTCGTCGGCGGCCACGTCTGGTACTCGTACGGCGCCTCCGACAACATCGGCCGCGAGGTCCGGCCCTCGAACGCGATGCAGTGGCGGATGCTGCGCGACGCGTACGCGATGGGCGCCACCGTCTACGACCTGCGCGGCATCTCGGACTCGCTGGACGAGACCGACCACCTCTTCGGCCTGATCCAGTTCAAGGTCGGCACCGGCGGCGAGGCCGTGGAGTACGTCGGCGAGTGGGACTTCCCGCTCAACAAGCTCCTGCACAAGGCGCTCGACATCTACATGTCCCGCCGCTGACGTGCCGCGTCGCTGACGCGGCGGCCGAGGCTTGCGTAGTCTCGTACACACGTACACCCCCACCAGAAAGGTCCCGGGCCGGCCATGGCGCTCTCCCTCTACGTCGACACCGCTCGTTGGCGGGCGCACCAGAAGTCGGTCGTCGACCAGTTCCCCGGTCTGATCCCGGTCTGCAAGGGCAACGGCTACGGCTTCGGCCACGAGCGGCTGTCCGACGAGGTCACCCGCTTCGGCGCCGACATGCTCGCGGTGGGCACCACGTACGAGGCCGCCAAGATCAAGGACTGGTTCAGCGGTGACCTGCTGGTCCTCACCCCGTTCCGGCGGGGCGAGGAGCCGGTGCCGCTGCCGGACCGGGTGATCCGCTCGGTGTCCTCCGTGGACGGCGTGCACGCCCTGGTGGGCGCGCGCGTGGTCATCGAGTGCATGAGCTCGATGAAGCGCCACGGCGTCCACGAGGAGGACCTGGGACGGCTGCACGCCGCCATCGAGGACGTACGCCTCGAAGGCTTCGCCCTGCACCTGCCCCTGGACCGCCCCGACGGCACCGACGCCGTCGAGGAGGTCATCACGTGGATGGACCGGCTGCGGAACGCCCGGCTGCCGCTGCACACCATGTTCGTCAGCCACCTGCGCGCCGACGAGCAGGCCCGGCTCCAGCAGCAGTTCCCGCAGACCCGCTTCCGGGCCCGCATCGGCACCCGGCTGTGGCTGGGCGACCACGAGGCCACCGAGTACCGCGGCGCGGTCCTCGACGTCACCCGCGTCGCCAAGGGCGACCGCTTCGGCTACCGCCAGCAGAAGGCCGCCTCCGACGGCTGGCTCGTGGTGGTCGCCGGCGGCACCTCGCACGGCGTGGGCCTGGAAGCCCCCAAGGCGATGCACGGCGTGATGCCGCGCGCCAAGGGCGTGGCCAGGGCCGGTCTCGCGACCGTCAACCGGAACCTCTCGCCCTTCGTCTGGGCCGGGAAGCAGCGCTGGTTCGCCGAGCCGCCGCACATGCAGGTGTCGATCCTGTTCGTGCCCTCCGACGCGCAGGAGCCGAAGGTCGGCGACGAGCTGGTGGCCCATCTGCGGCACACCACGACCCAGTACGACCGGATCGTCGAGCGCTGAGCCCGCGGGCCCTCAAGGGCCCCACAGGGCCCCTCAGCCCCGTACGCGTACGTGAAGAGGCCCCCGGGATCCCCCCGGGGGCCTCTCGCGCGTCCCGCCGTGCTCACTCCCGGGCGGTGCCCCCGGGGTCGGTGCCCCGGTCGGCCCGGGGGCCCTCCATCACCGGGCCCTCCACCGCCGGGGCCGCCGCGTGCCGGGGCGGGTGCGCCGCCCCGCCCCTCACGAAGACGTCCTCGGCGCCGTCCAGGACGCCGCCGGAGGGGTCGTCCGAGCCGTCCGCCCGCACCGGGTCCCGGTGCGGCGCCAGGATGTCCCGTACGACCATCACGCATAGGTACAGCGTGCCGAGCAGGTGCAGGACGATCGCGAACTGGTAGCCGTCGGTCGGCAGGCCCTGCTTGTTCCCGCTGCTCGTGTAGGCCAGGTAGAACCAGATGCCCAGGAAGTACATGACCTCGCACGCCTGCCAGACGAGGAAGTCGCGCCAGCGCGGCCGGGCGAGCGCGGCGAGCGGGATCAGCCACAGCACGTACTGCGGCGAGTAGACCTTGTTGGTGAGCACGAACGCGGCCACGATCAGGAAGGCCAGCTGCGCCAGCCGGGGCCTGCGCGGCGCGGACAGCGCCAGGATCGCGAGCCCGGCGGCGGCCAGCAGCATCAGCAGCAGCGACCAGGTGTTGGCGGTCGTCGGCTGCACCTGGCGGCCCGTGATCTGGCTGAGCAGCAGCCAGAAGGAGCCGAAGTCGACGTTCCGGTCGGCGCTGAAGACGTAGAACTGCTTCCAGCCCTCCGGCGCCAGCAGCATCACCGGCAGGTTCACCGCCAGCCACGCGCCCACCGAGCCGAGCAGCGCCGTCCCGAACGCGCGCCACTTCCCGGCCCGCCAGCAGAGCAGCAGCAGGGGGAGGAGCAGCAGTACCGGGTAGAACTTGGCGGCCGTCGCGAGCCCGAGCAGCACACCGGCGCCGAGCGGCCGGCCGCGCGACCACAGGAGCAGCGCGGCGGCCGTCAGGGCGACGGCCAGCAGGTCCCAGTTGATCGTGGCCGTCAGCGCCAGGGCGGGCGCCAGGGCGACCAGCAGGCCGTCCCAGGGGCGCCTGCGGTGCGTCCGGGCCACGCAGACGGCGAGGACGGCCGTGCAGACCATCAGCAGGCCCGCGTTGACCATCCAGTAGCCCTGCTCCTGTTCCGTCAGGCTGCCGCCGGGCGTGAGCCACGCGGCGACCTGCATGAACAGCCCGGTCAGGACCGGGTACTCCAGGAACGGTATGTCGCCGCCGATCCGGTCGAAGTACGGCACCAGACCGTCCGAGAAGCCGCGCCCGGAGAACAGGTGCGGGATGTCGGAGTAGCAGGCGTGGGTGTACTGGGAGGTCGTGCCCTGGAACCAGGCCCAGTTGTAGCAGGGCAGCTTCTGCACCATGCCGAGCGCGAACATCCCGAGGGCGACCAGCGCCACCACGGCGACCGGGGTGAGCTGTCCGGTGCCCAGCCGGGCCCGGCGGCCGATGGGTCCGCCGATCAGTTCGCTGCCCGCGGCGGCCACCTCGTCGCTGCGCGTGGGGCAGACCACCGCCGGTTCCCGCGGGGGACTCGTCTTCTGGAGGCTCGGCATGGGGGACATCCTGCCGTACGGGCCTGGGAAAACGGTGAGGGCCGCCGCGTCCGGTTCCGTACGTGGTGTACGGACCGGGCGCGGCGGCCCTCGACGTGACCGCCGGCCGCCGGGCCGGGGGCTTTCCCGGGCGGCTAGCCGCCCAGGCCGCCCCAGCTGGTGCCGCCGTTCGGCTTGCCGCCGCCGGGGCCGCCGTTGGACGCGGGGTCGGTGGACCCGGTGTCCGTCGGGGTCGGCGGCGGTGTCGTGGTGGCTCCGCCGCTGGACGCGCCGTTGTTGTCGTTGCCGTTGGACGTGCCGCCGTCGGGCTCACACGGCCAGTCCCACACGGAGCAGGTCTTGCCCGGGTCCGCCGTCTTGGTCGGCTTCGTGGTGGGCGACTGCGTCGTCGTCGCGGTGGCCGACGGGGACTCGGTCGCCGTCTCGGTCGGGGTCGGCGTCGGGCTGACGGCGCCGCCGCCGAAGACCGCCTCGGCCCCCAGGTCCTCGGGCGCCGGGAAGTCGACGGCCTCGGTGCCCGAGAGGATGTCGGTCATGTAGTCGTGCCAGATCTGCGACGGGAACGACGAACCGTGGATCTTCGGCTGGGCGCCGGTGCCGAACATGGACTCGAACTTGCGGTTCTTGATCGTCTCGTCGTCCGCGAAGCGGTACATGTCGATGGCGGTCGAGATCTGCGGGGTGTAGCCGACGAACCAGGCGGAGTTGTTGCCGTCGGTCGTACCGGTCTTGCCGGCCGAGTCGCGCCCTTCGAGCGCGGCCTTCTTGCCGGTGCCCTTCTTGACGACGTCCTTGAGCACGTCGGTGACGTTGCTGGCGACGGCCGTGGTGAACGCCTGCTTCGGCGCGGACTTCCGCTCGTAGACGACCTCGCCCTTCTGCGTCACCTTGGTGACGGAGTACGGGTCGTTCTGCTGCCCGTTGTTCGCGAAGGTCGCGTAGGCGCCGGCCATGCGGATCGCGCTCGGCGAGGAGATGCCGAGCGAGAACGAGGGCACGTCGGCCTTGATCAGCGAGGAGTCCAGGAGACCCGCGTCGACGGCCGACTGGCGGACCTTGTCGATGCCCACGTCCATGCCGAGCTGCACGTACGGCGAGTTCGCGGAGCGCTCCATCGCCTCGCGCAGGGTCATGTTCTTGTAGCTCCGGTCGTCGTCGTTGACCTGGAGCCACTCCTTGCCGTTCTCGTCGTGCCAGATCGTGCCGTCGTAGTTCCGGATCTTCAGCTTGTTCTGGCCGTTGTAGATGCTCTTGTCGGGGTCGACGATCGTGCGCGAGGAGGGACCCTGCACCTTGTTCAGCTTCTTGTCCCGCACACCGTCACGCATCGCCGCGGCCAGCACGAAGGGCTTGAAGGTCGAGCCGACCTGGGCGCCCGTCTGGTCGGCGTTGTTGGTGAAGTGCTTGGTCGCGTCGGTGCCGCCGTAGATCGCCAGGATCGCGCCGGTCTTCGCGTCCACCGAGGCGCCGCCGAACTGGACGTGGGTGTCCGTGTCCGGGCGCTTGTCGGGCTTGATGTGCTCGTCGTAGACCTTCTTGACGGCCTTCTCGAGCGCCTGCACCTTCTTCTTCTCGAAGGTGGTGTGGATCTCGAAGCCGCCGGTGGCGAGCTGCGGGGCGTCGATGCCCTTGTCGTTGTTGTTGAGGAAGTTCGCCTCGGCCGTGCGCACCAGGTAGCCGACCTGGCCACCCAGCTGGGCGCCGGGGGTGCGGGGCTTCAGCGTGGGGAAGGTCTTGTACTTCGCGCGCTCGGTGGCGGTCAGGTGCCCGTCCTTGACCATCTCGTTGAGGATCCACTTCCAGCGCTTCTCGGCTCGCGCGCGGTTGGCCTGGGCGCTGGCCTGCGGGTCGATCTCGGGGTAGCCGGCCGGGTCGTAGTAGGTCGCGCCCTTGAGCAGCGAGGCCAGGAAGGCGCACTGGCTGGGGTCGAGCTCCCGGGCGTTCTTGTTGAAGTACGTGCGGGCGGCGGCCTGGATGCCGTAGGCGCCGCGGCCGTAGTACGAGGTGTTGAGGTAGCCCGCCATGATCTCGGGCTTCTTCAGCTCGTTGCCGACGCGCATGGAGATGAAGAGTTCCTTCACCTTGCGGGTCACGGTCTGCGACTGGTCGTTGAGCCGGTTGTTCTTCACGTACTGCTGGGTGATGGTCGAGCCGCCCTGGGTCTCGCCGCCCTTGGCCATGTTCCACACGGCGCGGCCGATGCCCATCGGGTCGATGCCCGAGTCGGTCCAGAAGGTCTTGTTCTCGGCCGAGACCACCGCGTTCTGCATCGCCTTGGGGATCTGCTCGATGCCGATGATCTGCCGGTTGACCTCGCCGCCGGTCGCCGCCATCACGGTGCCGTCGGACCAGTAGAAGACGTTGTTCTGCGCGACCGCGGACTTGTCCACGTCCGGGATGCCCACCATGAAGTACGCGAGGGTGGCCGCGCCCATCAGGCCGCCGCAGAAGGCCAGGAACAGGCCCGTGGTGAGCCGCCACGAGGGCACCCAGCGCCGCCAGCCGTACTTGTCGTGGCGCGGGTAGTCGATGATCCGCTTCTTGCCGGGCGGACGACCGCCGCCGCGGCCCCGGCCGGGACCGCCGCCCTGTCCGCCGCCACCGCCGCCGCGGCGCCCGCCGCCGGGGCCCTGGGGCCCGCCGGGGCCGCCGGCCTCGGGGGCGCGCCGGCGCCCGCCCCGCTGGGCGGCCCGCCGGGCCTCGGCGCGGCCCCCGTAGGGACGCGCCTCCTCCCCATGGGCGGAAGGCGGTCCGTAGGAGTCCTCAGGGGACCCCGAACCGACGTCACGGCCTTGGGCCGACCTGCGGCCCATCGGCTGCTGGGCCGCGCGCCGGGCCGCAGCGCGACCGCCACTCGGCGGCTGCTGCTGCGGCATTTTGCGACGGTGCTCGCTCATCGAACGACTACTCCTCGGGCAGGCGCGTACGCCTGGAAGCGGCAGTTGAGTTCCGGTCCCCCCGAAATGCACACGGCGGGACCTCGGAAAAAGCCCCACCGTGCCGCAGCCGGTCACCCGCTTCACTGACGCCCCGCGGCATCGTTCGGTTCCCGGTGGTCTGCATGGCGCACAGACTACGCACGGCCAAAACCCACCTTGGGCCGGAGTTCACCCCAATTCGGACAAGTCGAACGCTATGAATTGACGATGTGACGCCGGTCACTCGCGCCCCACTTGTCGAGGCAGGGGGGCCGTTCTATCGTCGGGATGTATCGAGTCGATACATCAGTGCGGCACATCGACTCGGCATAAGAGTTTCGCGGTCCCCAGAGACGAGTAGCGAGAGCGGAGGAGGCGACGGATGAGCAGGCGCTCGGGAATCCTCGAATTCGCCGTTCTCGGCCTGCTCCGCGAGGCCCCGATGCACGGGTACGAGCTGCGCAAGCGGCTCAACACCTCCCTGGGCATCTTCCGGGCCTTCAGCTACGGGACCCTCTACCCCTGCCTCAAGACGCTGGTCGCCAACGGCTGGTTGATCGAGGAGCCGGGCAGCGCCCCCGAGGACGCGCTCGCCGCTTCACTCGCAGGACGCCGCGCCAAGATCGTCTACCGGTTGACGGCCGAAGGTAAGGAGCACTTCGAAGAGCTCCTCTCCCACACCGGCCCCGATGCCTGGGAGGACGAGCACTTCGCCGCCCGCTTCGCGTTCTTCGGCCAGACCGAGCACGACGTGCGGATGCGGGTGCTGGAAGGCCGCCGCAGCCGGCTGGAGGAGCGCCTGGAGAAGATGCGCGCCTCCCTGGCCCGGACGCGCGAGCGCCTGGACGACTACACGCTTGAGCTCCAGCGCCACGGAATGGAGTCCGTGGAGCGCGAAGTGCGCTGGCTGAACGAGCTCATCGAGAGCG
This sequence comes from Streptomyces sp. NPDC048659, assembly GCF_040650575.1. Taxonomy (NCBI): domain Bacteria; kingdom Bacillati; phylum Actinomycetota; class Actinomycetes; order Kitasatosporales; family Streptomycetaceae; genus Streptomyces; species Streptomyces sp. NPDC048659. The sequence goes on from NZ_JBEZHM010000001.1 coordinate 270,484, forward strand.
AGCGGGCGGGACGGGATCAGCGATCACGTCCCGACGCCCCCGAGGGCGCCGCTCGGCACGACAACGATTCTGGAGAAACGGGCGGCCTGCCCCGGCACGGGGGCAGTACCCGGCCGGATCCGTCCGACGACACCGCAAAGTGAATCCCTGCGTCAGCAGGGCTTCCACGACACACAGGGAGCAACCGGAATGGGTTCGGTTCGCGTAGCCATCGTCGGCGTGGGCAACTGCGCCGCCTCGCTGGTGCAGGGCGTCGAGTACTACAAGGACGCCGACCCGGCGTCCAAGGTGCCCGGCCTCATGCACGTCCAGTTCGGCGACTACCACGTCGGTGACGTGGAGTTCGTGGCCGCGTTCGACGTGGACGCCAAGAAGGTCGGCCTCGACCTCTCCGACGCCATCGGCGCCAGCGAGAACAACACCATCAAGATCTGCGACGTCCCGAACAAGGGCGTCACGGTCCAGCGTGGTCACACCCTCGACGGGCTGGGCAAGTACTACCGCCTGACCATCGAGGAGTCCCCCGAGGCCCCCGTGGACGTCGTCCAGGTCCTCAAGGACCAGCAGGTCGACGTGCTCGTCTGCTACCTCCCCGTGGGCTCCGAGGCCGCCGCGAAGTTCTACGCGCAGTGCGCCATCGACGCCAAGGTCGCGTTCGTCAACGCCCTCCCGGTCTTCATCGCCGGCACCAAGGAGTGGGCGGACAAGTTCACCGAGGCCGGTGTCCCGATCGTCGGCGACGACATCAAGTCCCAGGTCGGCGCGACCATCACGCACCGCGTGATGGCCAAGCTGTTCGAGGACCGCGGTGTCCGTCTTGAGCGCACCATGCAGCTCAACGTCGGCGGCAACATGGACTTCAAGAACATGCTCGAGCGCGACCGCCTCGAGTCCAAGAAGATCTCGAAGACGCAGGCCGTCACCTCGCAGATCCCCGACCGCGAGCTGGGCGAGAAGAACGTCCACATCGGTCCCTCGGACTACGTGGCGTGGCTCGACGACCGCAAGTGGGCGTACGTCCGCCTCGAGGGCCGCGCGTTCGGCGACGTCCCGCTGAACCTCGAGTACAAGCTCGAGGTGTGGGACTCCCCGAACTCGGCCGGTGTCATCATCGACGCCGTGCGCGCCGCGAAGATCGCCAAGGACCGGGGCATCGGTGGCCCGATCCTCTCGGCGTCCTCGTACTTCATGAAGTCCCCGCCGGTCCAGTACTTCGACGACGAGGCGTTCGCCAACGTCGAGAAGTTCATCAAGGGCGAGGTCGAGCGCTGACCTGACGGTCCAGCGGCTCGCTGACGAGGGTCCCCGTGGCACTGCCCGGGGGCCCTCTTCGTATGTGAGTCTTGCTGCCATGTCCGTCGTGCGAGATCTGCGTGTCCTGCTGCGTCTGCGGAACTTCCGCCGCCTGCTCGCCGTACGCCTGCTCTCCCAGTGCGCCGACGGGGTCTACCAGGTCGCCCTGGCCACCTACGTCGTCTTCTCCCCCGAGAAGGAGACCAGCCCCGCGGCCATCGCCTCCGCCATGGCCGTGCTGCTCCTCCCGTACTCCCTCGTCGGGCCCTTCGCCGGCGTCCTGCTCGACCGCTGGCAGCGGCGCCAGGTCTTCCTCTACGGCAACCTGCTGCGGTCCGTTCTCGCCTGCGGGACCGCGCTCCTCATCCTCGCCTCCCCGCCCGAGTGGCTCTTCTACGCCTCCGCGCTCTCCGTCACGGCGGTGAACCGCTTCGTCCTGGCCGGGCTCTCGGCCGCCCTCCCCCGGGTCGTCGACGACGAGCGGCTGGTCGTCGCCAACTCGATCTCCCCGACCGCGGGGACCCTCGCCGCCACCCTGGGCGGCGGACTGGCCTTCGGCGTCCGCTTGCTCGCCGACGGCTCGGACGCGGCCGTCGTCCTCCTCGGCGCCCTCCTGTACCTCTGCTCCGCGCTCGTCTCGCTGCGGATGCCGCGCGCCCTCCTCGGGCCCGACCCGGACCGCGTCCAGCCCCGGCTGACGAGCGCGCTGCGGTCCACCGCCCGAGGGCTGGCGAGCGGGCTGCGTCATCTCTCCGAGCGGCGCCCCGCGGCCAGGGCGCTCGCCGCGGTCACCCTGATGCGCTTCTGCTACGGCGCCCTCTTCGTGACCGTGCTCATGCTCTGCCGGTACGCCTGGAGCTCCACCGAATCGGAGGGCCTGGCCGTGCTCGGCCTCGCCGTCGCCGCCTCCGGGGCCGGCTTCTTCGCGGCGGCCGTGCTCTCCCCCTGGGCCGTCGGCCGGCTGGGGCCCTTCGGCTGGATGACCCTGTGCGCGGGAGCCGCCGCCGTGCTCACCCCGGCACTCGGTCTGACCTTCGCCCGGACGCCCTTCCTGGTCGCCGCCTTCCTCCTCGGGCTGGTCACCCAGGGGGCGAAGATCGCGACGGACACGGTCGTCCAGACCTCCGTGGACGACGCCTATCGCGGGCGGGTCTTCTCCCTGTACGACGTGCTCTTCAACGTCGCCTTCGTCGGGGCGGCCGGGGTCGCGGCGCTCATGCTGCCCCCGGACGGGCGCTCCGCCCTGCTGGTGATCCTCGTGGCCCTGCTCTACGCCGGCACCGCCCTGGCGCTGGCGAGGTCCGTCCGGCGCTCCCGGCGGGCGGCATGACGAAGGGGCGATGTTTCACGTGAAACATCGCCCCTCGCCGGTGCCGTGCTTTCGCTGTTTCACGTGAAACATCGCGTGGGCAACGCGCACGTGGATCAGCGGCAAACGCTCTGCTCGCCCTGTCGGCCCTACTCGCTCGCCGACTCGACCTGCGATTCGCTCTGAGCGGCCCACCACTCCCTGAGCGCGGCCACGGCCTCGTCGTGCTCCATGGGCCCGTTCTCCAGCCGCAGCTCCAGCAGGAACTTGTACGCCTGGCCGACGGCCGGACCCGGGCGGATCCCCAGAAGCTCCTGGATCTGGTTGCCGTCGAGGTCGGGACGGATCGAGTCCAGCTCCTCCTGGTCCTGGAGCTGCGCGATGCGCTCCTCCAGCCCGTCGTAGGCGCGGGAGAGGGCGGATGCCTTGCGCTTGTTCCGCGTGGTGCAGTCGGAGCGGGTCAGCTTGTGCAGCCGGGAGAGCAGCGGGCCCGCGTCGCGGACGTACCGGCGGACGGCCGAGTCGGTCCACTCGCCGGTGCCGTAGCCGTGGAAGCGCAGGTGCAGCTCGACCAGCCGCGAGACGTCCTTGATCATCTCGTTCGAGTACTTGAGCGCCGTCATGCGCTTCTTCGTCATCTTCGCCCCGACCACCTCGTGGTGGTGGAAGGAGACGCGTCCGTCCTTCTCGAAGCGGCGGGTCCGGGGCTTGCCGATGTCGTGGAGCAGCGCGGCCAGCCGCAGCACCAGGTCGGGGCCGTCCTCCTCCAGGTCGATCGCCTGGTCCAGGACGGTCAGCGAGTGCTCGTAGACATCCTTGTGCCGGTGGTGCTCGTCGCTCTCCAGCCGCAGCCCGGGGAGCTCGGGCAGCACATAGGCGGCGAGACCGGTGTCCACGAGCAGGCCCAGGCCCTTGCGGGGATGGGCGGAGAGCAGCAGCTTGTTGAGCTCGTCCCGCACCCGCTCCGCGGAGACGATCTCCAGCCGCTCGGCCATCTCCGTCATGGCGGTGACGACCTCGGGGGCCACCTCGAAGTCCAGCTGCGCCGAGAACCTGGCGGCGCGCATCATGCGCAGCGGGTCGTCGGAGAAGGACTCCTCGGGGGTCCCGGGGGTCCGCAGCACCCGGGCGGCGAGGTCTTCCAGACCGCCGTACGGGTCGACGAACTCCTTCTCGGGGAGGGCCACGGCCATGGCGTTGACGGTGAAGTCGCGTCGGACCAGGTCCTGCTCGATGGAGTCGCCGTAGGAGACCTCGGGCTTGCGCGAGGTGCGGTCGTACGCCTCCGAGCGGTAGGTGGTGATCTCCACCTGGAACCGCTGCGCCACGTCCCCGACCCGGGCGTCCTTCTGGCAGCCGACCGTCCCGAAGGCGATCCCGACCTCCCAGACGGCGTCGGCCCACGGACGGACGATCTTCAGTACGTCCTCGGGGCGGGCGTCGGTGGTGAAGTCCAGGTCGTTGCCGAGCCGCCCGAGCAGCGCGTCGCGGACCGAGCCGCCGACCAGCGCGAGGCTGAACCCGGCTTCCTTGAAGCGACGGGCCAGATCGTCGGCGACGGGGGACACACGCAGTAGTTCACTGACCGCACGGCGTTGCACCTGGCTCAGTGCGTTCGGGGTCTCTTCATTGGCGTTCGGCACAACAGAAAAGGGTACGTGCCTCGGCTCGTACCGATGGCCCCGTTTTAGGCGGGGGACAGCGGTCGGAAACCCCGTGCCGACCCCCTTCGCCGGATCGGCTGGAGCAGTCCCCGGCACTTGCCCGCCGCGTGCCTCGTTACCATGCCTGGACACAGCAACCGGGAACCACTGACACCACAGGCACCACAGACAACGACGAGGACGGGCGACGCGTGGCCGAGGCGGCAGCTATCCAGGGGATCGGTCCCTCACCTGCCCGCCGCCGCCTGCGGCGCCTGATCACCCTCGCCGTCGCGGCCCCACTGCTGGCCGGACTCCTCCCGGGGCTCACCGCCCCGGAGGCGGAGGCCGCCGAGACCGCGCGGGCCACCGGAACCGTCGATGTGTCGGTCGACACGCTCACGCCGAGCGCCCCGGTCGAGAGCGACACGCTCACGGTGACCGGCTCGGTCACCAACAAGGGCAAGCAGGCCGTGACCGACGCCACGGTCGATCTGCGGGTGGGCCCGCGGATGACCAGCCGCAGCGAGATCGAGGACGTCTCCGAGCGCCGCGGCTACCGGGATGGCAGCGACCCCTATCCGCTGGGCGGCTCCTACAAGGTCACCATCCCCAAGTTGGGCGCCGGGCTGAGCCAGGACTTCACGCTCTCGGTGCCCGTCTCCAAGCTCGGCCTCGACGAGTCCGGCGTCTACCAGCTCGGGGTCTCCCTGACCGGCCGCACCGGCGGCCAGTCCTACGGCCGGGTTCTGGGCATCGAGCGGACCTTCCTGCCGTACCAGTCCGAGGACGCCGAGAAGAAGACGCAGCTCAGCTATCTCTGGCCGCTGATCTCCACCACCCATGTCTCCGCGGAGACCGGGCCGGACATCCAGCAGACCCCGGTCTTCGAGAACGACGACCTCGCCGCCGACCTCGCCCCCGGCGGCCGGCTGCACGAGATGGTCAGTCTCGGCGCGAACCTCCCGGTCACCTGGGTGATCGACCCCGACCTGCTGGCCAGCATCGACCTCATGACCGGGCCCTACCTGGTCAAGAACGGCAAGACCGAGGTCGCGGGCAAGCACCAGGCGATCGCCGAGAAGTGGCTGGACTCCCTGGAGAAGGCGGTCCAGGGCAAGAAGATCGTCGCGCTGCCCTTCGCCGACCCCGACCTCGCCTCCCTCGCCCACCGCGGCAAGGACGTCCCCGGCTCGCTCAGCCACCTCCAGCAGGCGACCGCGCTGGCCTCGACCACCGTCGAGACGATCCTCCACGTGAAGCCCTCCACGGACTTCTCCTGGCCCGTCGACGGCGCCGTGGACCCCTCGATCATGTCCGTCGCCACCTCCGCCGGCGCGCACAACGTGATCGCCCGCAGCGACAGCTTCCGCGACGACCTCCCGTACACGCCGGACGCGGCCCGCCCGGTCGGCGGCGGCACCACGGCCGTCGTCAGCGACGCCGCGCTCTCGACCGCCTTCGAGGGCGATCTGATCCGGGCCGAGAGCTCCACCCTCGCCGTCCAGTACTTCCTCGCCCAGTCGCTCGCGGTGACCCTGGAGCGGCCCGAGGACCAGCGGACCCTCGTCGTCGCCCCGCAGCGGATGCCGAGCATCGCGCAGGCCCAGGCCATGGCGACGGTGCTGCAGGGCGCGGCGAAGCGCTGGACCCAGCCGACGGATCTGCTGGCGGCCGCCACGGCGGTCACGTCCGACCCGGCCGCCTCCCGGGTGCCGGGCAGCGGCGCGTACCCGAAGAAGCTGCGCGCCCAGGAGCTCGACGCCGAGGCGTTCCTCGAGATGAAGCAGACCCGCGACGGGCTGGACGACTTCAAGGTCATCCTGACGGCCCCCGAGCGGGTCGTGCCGCCCTTCACCAACGCGATCAGCCGTGAGATGTCCACCTCCTGGCGGGGCGAAGGGGCCTCGGCCGCGCTCTACCGCCAGGAGGTGCAGCAGTACCTGGCGAGCCTCACCCGCGAGGTGGAGCTGATCAAGAAGTCGGACCTGGTGCTCTCCGGGCGGAGCGCCACGATCCCCGTGACGGTGCAGAACAAGCTGCTCCAGGGGGTGGACCACCTGGTGCTGCGGCTGTCCTCGGGCAACAAGACCCGTCTGAACCTCGACGGCGAGGGCGCCTCCGAGCGGCCGGTGAAGATCGAGGGCGGACACAGCCAGTCGGTGAAGTTCACCGCCTCGGCCAACGCCAACGGCCCGGTCCCGATGACGGCCCAGCTGTACACGGAGGACGGCACGCCGTACGGTCCGCCGATGCACTTCACGGTGAAGGTCTCCGAGATCACCCCCACCGTGATGCTCGTCATCGCGGGCGGTGTGCTCCTGCTGGTGCTGGCCGGCGTCCGGATGTACTCCCAGCGCAAGCGGGCCGCCGCCCGTAACGCCGAAGCGGAAGCACAGGCCGAAGCGGAGGCGGAGGCCGGGACCGACGCCGAGGCGGAAGCGGAGGCCGACGCGGGCGCGGAGGGCGCCGCCGAGGGCTCCGGGGACGCCGATCCCGGGCAGCCGAGTGACCCGACACCGGACACCGGTCCCGAAAGCGGCGACCCGTCGGGCCCGGGTGAGAAAGTGGACCGTTGAGCGATGTCGTGGCCGGTCGGCCGGGGACGATGAGGTGGGGTAACGATGAACGCGCCGTACGACGGTGACCGCGGTCAGGCCGCGGGCGGCACCGCGCCCGCCGGTGGGACGCCCGCGGCACCGGCACCCGGCCCCATGCCGGTGCCGCCGCCGCAGCATCCCGCGCCCGGCCCGTACGCACCGAACCAGCAGAACGCGTACACGCCGGACCAGCACAACCCGTACGCCCAGGATCCGTACGTCCAGGACGCCTACGCCCAGGACCCGTACCAGGGCCGGGACCTCTCCGCGCAGGACCCGGTGACCGAGGCGCTCTACGACCGCGCCGCGCACCCGCCGCCCCCGCCGGGCACCTACGCGGAGCCCCAGCCGCTCTACCAGCAGCCCGCCGCGCCCGCGCACGCCCCGGACCCGCGGGTCTGGGCGCAGACCCCGGCGCCCGAGCCCGACGGGCCCTCGCGTCACCTGCCGTACGGCGACGACGCCCGGACGGTCCAGTTCACCGGGGTCGACGACCTGGTGACCCGGGCGGGGGAGGACGCGCCGGAGCCGGACGCCTTCGCCCACCTCTACCGGGACCAGCAGACACCCGGACAGGTGCCTCCGCCCGCGACGGAGCCCGACCCCATGCCCGCGCCCGCCCCCAAGAAGTCCGGCCGCGCCTCCGGTCTGCTCAAGTCGAGCGCCGTGATGGCCGCGGGCACCCTCGTCTCCCGCCTCACCGGCTTCGTCCGCAGCCTGGTGATCACCGGCGCCCTCGGCGCCGCGCTCCTCGGTGACACCTTCACCATCGCGTACACCCTGCCGACGATGATCTACATCCTCACCGTCGGCGGCGGTCTCAACTCGGTCTTCGTGCCGCAGCTGGTCCGTTCCATGAAGAACGACGAGGACGGTGGCGAGGCGTTCGCCAACCGTCTGCTGACGCTCGTGATGGTCGCGCTCGGCGCGATCGTCGCCATCGCCGTCTTCGCGGCCCCGCTGCTGATCCGGCTGATGTCGAACACCATCGCCGACGACGCGGCGGCCAACAGCGTCGCCGTCACCTTCGCCCGCTACTGCCTGCCCACGATCTTCTTCATGGGTGTGCACGTGGTGATGGGTCAGATCCTGAACGCCCGCGGCAAGTTCGGCGCGATGATGTGGACCCCGGTCCTCAACAACATCGTCATGATCGCCACGTTCGGCCTGTTCATCTGGGTCTACGGCACCTCCGCCGAATCCCACATGGGCGTCTCGACCATCCCCGACGAGGGCATCCGGCTGCTCGGCATCGGCACCCTGCTGGGCCTCGCCGTGCAGGCCCTGGCGATGATCCCGTATCTGCGCGAGACCGGCTTCCGCTTCCGCCCCCGCTTCGACTGGAAGGGCCACGGACTCGGCAAGACGGTCAAGCTGGCGAAGTGGACCGTGCTCTTCGTGCTGGCCAACCAGGCCGGCGTCCTGGTCGTCACCCAGCTCGCCACGGCGGCCGGCGAGGAGTCCGGCAAGAACGGCGCGGGCTTCCTGGCCTACTCCAACGCCCAGCTGATCTGGGGAATGCCGCAGGCCATCATCACCGTCTCGGTCATGGCCGCGCTGCTGCCGCGCATCTCGCGCGCCGCCTCGGACAACGACCCCGGCGCCGTCCGCGACGACATCTCCCAGGGCCTGCGCAACTCGGCCGTGGCGATCGTGCCGGTCTCCTTCGCCTTCCTGGCCCTCGGCGTCCCGATGTGCACCCTGCTCTACGCCTCCAGCGGCGTCCAGGCGGCCCAGGGCATGGGCTTCATCCTGATGGCCTTCGGCCTCGGCCTGATCCCCTACTCCGTCCAGTACGTCGTGCTCCGCGGCTTCTACGCCTACGAGGACACCCGGACGCCCTTCTACAACACCGTCATCGTCGCCGCCGTCAACGCCGCCGCCTCCGCCGTCTGTTACGTCGTGCTCCCGGCCCAGTGGGCCGTGGTCGGCATGGCCGCCTCCTACGGCCTGGCCTACGCGGTCGGCGTCGGAGTCGCCTGGCGCCGGCTGCGCAACCGCCTCGGCGGCGATCTGGACGGCGCCCACGTGCTGCGCACCTACGCCCGGCTGTGCCTCGCGTCCCTCCCGGCCGCGGTCGTCTCCGGAGCCGTCGGCTTCGCCCTGCTGAAGGTGCTCGGCGAAGGGGCCCTCGGCTCGCTGGTGGCCCTGCTGGTGGGCGGAGCGGTGCTGCTCGGCGTCTTCTTCGTCGCCGCCAAGCGGATGCGGATCGCGGAGCTCAACTCCATGGTCGGCATGGTCCGCGGGCGTCTGGGACGCTGACGAACAGGCTTCGCACAACCATCGCCTGCCGACGCGTGTCGTGCATAGCGTCGGACTGTGGGCACAATTGGCATGGCTGTTGGATGTGGCGCAACGGATGGGGAGGCAGGAACGACGGTGGCGGAACGTAGCACGGCTGCCGTCGACGTGGCCGACAACAGCGGTGACGACCCGCTGACCGCCAAGGCGGACAAGGCCGCGACCGACGGGGTGGCGGAAGCGCAGAAGAAGGCGGTCACGACCGCCGAGTCCACGGAGAACAAGGCGGGCGAAGCGAAGAGCGGCGAACAGCCCTCCATCACGGCACCGGAGCTCCACAGCGGCCACAAGCTGGCGAGACGCTACCGGCTGGAGGAGTGCGTCACCCGACTGGACGGATTCAGCAGTTGGCGTGCGGTGGACGAGAAACTCCGCCGCGCCGTCGGCGTGCACATCCTCCCGGCCGACCACCCCCGAGCACGCTCCGTGCTGGCCGCGGCCCGGTCCGCGGCGCTGCTCGGCGATCCCCGGTTCGTCCAGGTCCTCGACGCCGTCGAGGAGAACGACCTGGTCTACGTCGTGCACGAGTGGCTGCCCGACTCCACCGAGCTGACCGCGCTCCTCGCGGCCGGCCCGATGGAGCCGCACGACGCCTACCAACTGGTCAGCCAGGTCTCCCAGGCCATGACCGCGGCACACCGCGAGGGCCTCTCGCACCTGCGGCTGACACCCAGCGCCGTGCTGCGCAGCTCCACCGGCCAGTACCGCATCCGCGGCCTCGCCGTGAACGCCGCCCTGCGCGGCATCAGCGCCGACCGCCCGCAGCGCACCGACACCGAGGCGATCGGCGCCCTGCTCTACGCGGCGCTCACCCAGCGCTGGCCTTACGAGAACGACGCCTACGGCCTCTCGGGGCTGCCCAAGGGCGTCGGGCTGCTCCCGCCGGACCAGGTCCGGGCGGGTGTCCACCGGGGTCTCTCCGAGATCGCCATGCGCGCCCTGGCCAACGACGGGGCCACGGCCTCGCGCCAGGAACCGCCGTGCACCACCCCGGACGAGCTCGCCAAGGCCGTGGCGGCGATGCCCCGCATCCGCCCGCCGGAGCCGGCGTTCCCGCTGCCGACCCCGCCGGAGTACCAGCGCACCACCTACCAGCAGGGCACGTACGGGCGCCCCCAGGTCCGCCCGCAGGTGACCCAGGCGGTCGTGATCCCGCCGCCGCCGCTCCAGAGCCGCACCGGCAAGGCGCTCAAGTGGGCCGTCTCGGCCCTACTGATCGCCGCCCTGGGTCTCGGCAGCTGGCAGATCGCGGACCGGCTGCTGAACGGCCAGAAGCAGCCGATACCGCCCGCGACGGCCCCCGACACCGGCGACGAGAAGCCGGCCGAGCCGAAGCCGCTGGTCGTGCGCGACGCCAAGGAGTACGCACCGGACGGGTCCCCGCAGAACGCTGCGGGCGTGGACAAGACCTACGACAGCGACACGTCGACCTACTGGCGCACCAAGAGCTTCTTCGACGGGCCCACGCTGGCCCCGTTCAAGCAGGGCGTCGGCATCGTCTACGACCTCGGCTCGGAGCAGAACGTCACGTCCGCCTCCATAGACCTGCGCTACGGAGGAAACCACACGACCGGGACGCTGTACGCGGCCGACTCGCTGAGCCCGGCAGGTTCTCCCTCGTCCATGAAGGAGATCGCGACGGCCACGACCTCGGGATCCTCGCTGAAGCTGGACGCGAAGGCGCCGGTCAAGACCCGCTACGTCCTGCTCTGGTTCACCGCGCTGCCGCAGTCGGCGGGGGACCAGTACAGCGACGCCGGATACAAGCAGGCCGTCACGAACGTCTCGTTCCTCGGCTCGGCCCCGTAACGGCCCCCGACCGGGGTGCCGCCCGCACCGGGCGGCACCCCGGTCCGCATGGGATCTCCACAAGGGCCACCTTGTCGATCACCGGCAAATTCCGCAGAATACCCACGGTGCCGCCCCTGCCATGGTGGGAGACTTGGCGTGAACAACGGATCCACGAGGGACGCTCGCTCCGACGGCGATCTCCTGGCCGCCCATGTGGCCGGCGATCCGGACGCCTTCGGCGAGCTCGTACGGCGCCACCGCGACCGGCTGTGGGCGGTGGCCCTCCGTACGCTGGGGGACCGCGAGGAAGCCGCTGACGCCGTCCAGGACGCCCTCGTATCGGCCTTCCGGGCCGCGCATACCTTCCGGGGCCAGTCGGCCGTCACGACCTGGCTGCACCGCATCACCGTGAACGCCTGCCTCGACCGGGCGCGCAAGGCGGCCTCCCGCCGGACCTCTCCGGTGGACGACACCGACCGCTTCGAGCAGATCCTGGAGCCGCACGAGTCCGCCGAGGCTCCCGCGGAGCGCCAGGATCTGCACCGCCAGCTCCTCGCCGCCCTCGGCACCCTCCCCGCGGAGCAACGTGCCGCGCTCGTCCTGGTCGACATGCAGGGCTATCCGGTCGCCGAGGCCGCTCGTATCCTCGATGTCCCCACCGGCACCGTGAAGAGCCGCTGTGCGCGAGGGCGGGCCAGACTCCTGCCGATGCTCACTCATCTGCGCGGGGACACGGTGGGTAACGAGCGCCCCGACCGGGGAAGGAACCGGACGCCGGGGGCATCCGTCCCACCGGTGTCGGGACCGAGGGACACCGGACCGAGCAATCCAGCTGCTGTGAAGGGCGGAGGTGGGCGCGCGTGACTTCCACGGCCGACACGACTCAGCACCCCGACGTCTCGGAGATCTCCGACCTCACCGAAGGGCTCCTCACCCCTTCCCGCAGTGCGGCCGTACGGGTCCATCTGGACACGTGTCCCCTGTGCGCCGATGTGCGGACCTCCCTGGAGGAGATCCGGGGCCTGCTGGGCACCCTGCCCGGCCCGCCGAGGATGCCGGCCGAGATCGCCGGGCGGATCGACGCCGCCCTGGCCGCCGAAGCCCTCCTGAACGCCACCGCTCCGGACACCGCCGCACATGTTTCACGTGAAACACCGCGCAGCCATCCGGTCGAGAGTGCCCCGGTCGCCGACCGGCCCGCAGGGCGTCCCGCCGCCGCCACCGGCCCCGGACGGCCACGTGGGCGCCGCCGCAGGATCGCCGTCCTGGGCGCTGGTGTGGGGGCCGCCGCCCTGGCGCTGAGCCTGTTCTTCATCCAGTCCGGCGCCCTCCCGTTCGGCCATGACACGACCGACACGACGGCCTCCGGCGTCTCGGCCCAGGCCGCCGGTGCCGCCCGCTTCGACGGAATGCCGGTCGAGGCCGCCGCTCAGGCCCTGCTCCAGCAGAACAGCACCTTCAAGGCTCCCAGGGACACCGGCCCAAGCTCGCTCTCCGCCCAGAACGGCGGCGACGGGCACCAGCGGTCCTTGGAGACTCCCCTGCCGGAATGCGTGAAGGTGGGCACCCAGCGCCAGGACCCGGTCCTCGCCTTCCGCCAGGGCACCTACGAGGGAACGAACGCCTATCTCCTCGTGCTGCCCGACACCGCCGACGGCAAGCGGGTGCAGGTCTACGTCCTCGATGCCTCCTGCGCCACCGGAAGCGGGAACAGCCGGGCCGATGTCCTGCTGAAGGAATCCGTTCCGCGCTGATCGGCTCCGCGCCGCGGCAGGCGGCGGTCTCGGGAATGCTTCCCCCGTAGGATCGGTTGGGTGGGGTGAGAGTGACCGATCCGACCGCCCCCCGTAGGCAGTAGGCAGTCCCCAGAGACGAGGAAGAAACCCGTGAGCGACGTCCGTAACGTGATCATCATCGGCTCCGGGCCCGCGGGATACACCGCTGCGCTCTACACGGCCCGCGCGTCGCTGAACCCGCTCGTGTTCGAAGGAGCCGTCACCGCCGGTGGCGCCCTCATGAACACGACCGACGTGGAGAACTTCCCGGGCTTCCGTGACGGCATCATGGGCCCGGACCTGATGGACAACATGCGTGCCCAGGCGGAGCGCTTCGGCGCCGAGCTCGTACCGGACGACATCGTCGCCGTGGACCTCACCGGCGAGATCAAGACCGTGACCGACACCGCCGGCACCGTGCACCGCGCCAAGGCGGTCATCGTCACCACCGGCTCCCAGCACCGCAAGCTCGGCCTGCCGAACGAGGACACTCTCTCCGGTCGCGGTGTCTCCTGGTGCGCCACCTGCGACGGCTTCTTCTTCAAGGACCAGGACATCGCCGTCGTCGGCGGCGGCGACACCGCGATCGAGGAGGCCACCTTCCTCTCGCGCTTCGCCAAGTCCGTCACCATCGTCCACCGCCGTGACTCCCTGCGCGCCTCCAAGGCGATGCAGGAGCGTGCCTTCGCCGACCCGAAGATCAAGTTCGCGTGGGACAACGAGGTCGCCGAGATCCACGGCGACCAGAAGCTCCGCGGTCTGACCCTGCGCAACACCAAGACCGGCGAGACCAGCGAGCTGCCGGTCACCGGCCTCTTCATCGCCGTGGGCCACGACCCGCGCACCGAGCTCTTCAAGGGCCAGCTGGAGCTGGACGAGGAGGGCTACCTGAAGGTGGACGCCCCGTCCACCCGCACCAACCTCACGGGCGTCTTCGGTGCGGGCGACGTCGTCGACCACACCTACCGCCAGGCGATCACCGCCGCCGGCACCGGCTGCTCGGCCGCCCTCGACGCGGAGCGCTTCCTCGCCGCCCTCGCCGACGCCGAGAAGCTCGCCGAAACCCCCGCGGTCTGATCTTTCTGCTTCATCACCCCACACCCCGCGAAATAAGGAGGTCGCCGTGGCCGGCGCCCTGAAGAACGTGACCGACGCTGACTTCGACGAGGTCGTCCTCAAGAGCGAGAAGCCCGTCCTGGTGGACTTCTGGGCCGCGTGGTGCGGGCCGTGCCGCCAGATCGCCCCGTCGCTGGAGGCCATCGCCAACGAGCACGGCGAGAAGATCCAGGTCGTCAAGCTCAACATCGACGAGAACCCGGCCACGGCCGCCAAGTACGGCGTCATGTCCATCCCGACCCTGAACGTCTACCAGGGCGGCGAGGTCGTGAAGACGATCGTCGGTGCCAAGCCGAAGGCCGCGATCGAGCGCGACCTCGACACCTTCATCAGCGAGTAAGACTCTCGCTGTTTCACGTGAAACAGCGGCGGCCCGCCCCCTTCCGAGGGGGCGGGCCGCTGTCGTTCACGGGGAGACAAGGAGACTCCGGGCCGGGTCACAGGGGCCGCAGAGCGGGCTCCTTCTGCACGGCGCCCAGCAGCCGGTCCAGGGCCAGCTCGACGTCCTCCTTCCAGGAGAGCGTCGTCCTCAGCTCCAGCCGCAGCCGCGGAAAGGCATGGTGCGGCCGTACGGTCTTGAAGCCCACCGCCAGAAGATGCTCGGCCGGGAGTACACAGGCCGGCTCCTTCCAGCGCGCGTCCCCGAATGCCTCGATCGCCTTGAAGCCCCGGCGGAGCAGATCCTTGGCCACCGTCTGCACCATCATCCGCCCGAGCCCCTGCCCCTGGTACCCCGGCATGATCCACGCCGTCATCAGTTGGGCGGCGTCGGCCGAGACCGGACTCGTGGGAAAGGCGATGGAGCGGGGCACATACGCGGGAGGCGCGTAGAGCACGAAGCCGACCGGCACCTCGTCGACATAGACCACCCGGCCGCAGGAGCCCCATTCCAGAAGCACGGCGGAGATCCACGCCTCCTTCTCCAGCTCCGGCCTGCCGGCCTTCACGGCGGCCTCACCGCTCACCGGATCGAGCTCCCAGAAGACACAGGAGCGGCACCGCTTGGGAAGGTCCGGAAGGTTGTCCAGCGTGAGCGGTACGAGCCGACGCCCCACGGCTGCTCCTCGTTTCCCTCGGCTATTGCCGTACGAATACGCCTCTCAGAATCGTAACGAGGGGGCGATCAGGGCGATACCGCGGTCAGGCAAAGGGCGGGGCGTGTTCCGGTGAATGCCGGTACACGCCCCGCCCAGTGGGAGAGAAGTGAAGGTCAGTGCTCCGAAGACTGGCCGTCCTGCTCGTCCCGCTCGCCGTTTCCGTGGTCCATCACGCGGCCCTCACCCGGGGCCAGCGTCGACAGGATCCGGTCCAGATCGTCCATCGAGGCGAACTCGACGACGATCTTGCCCTTCTTCTGCCCCAGATCGACCTTCACCCGGGTCTCGAAGCGGTCCGAGAGGCGCGTGGCCAGCTCGCTCAGCGCCGGGGAGACCCGAGCACCCGCGCGCGGGCCCTTGGGCTTGACCGGCGAGGAGGGCTCCGAGGCCATCAGCGTGACGATCTCCTCGACCGCCCGCACCGAGAGGCCCTCGGCCACGATCCGGTACGCCAGCTTGTCCTGCGTCTCCGGGTCCTCGACCGACAGCAGGGCACGAGCATGCCCGGCCGAGATGACACCGGCGGCGACCCGGCGCTGCACCGGCGGGGAGAGCCGCAGCAGACGCAGCGTGTTGGAGACCTGCGGCCGGGACCGACCGATGCGGTCCGCCAACTGGTCATGGGTGCAGTGGAAGTCCTTGAGGAGCTGGTCGTAGGCCGCGGCCTCTTCCAGCGGGTTCAGCTGCGCCCGGTGCAGGTTCTCCAGCAGGGCGTCGAGCAGAAGCTTCTCGTCCTCGGTGGCCCGCACGATCGCGGGGATCCGCTCCAGACCGGCCTCCCGGCAGGCCCGCCAGCGGCGCTCACCCATGATGAGCTCGTAGCGCTCGGTGCCCACCTGCCGCACCACGACGGGCTGGAGCAGGCCGACCTCCTTGATGGAGGTGACGAGCTCGGCCAGCGCGTCCTCGTCGAAGACCTCACGCGGCTGACGCGGGTTGGGGGTGATGGAGTCGAGCGGCAGCTCCGCGAAGTGCGCCCCGGCGGGGGACTCCGGCAGCACCGCGGGCTCGGGGACCGGCACCACGGAGTCGGGCGACTGCGGGCTCGCCGGAAGGCTCGCCAGCTTCGCCGCGGCCACCCCGCGCTCCGAGCCGAGCGCCGGAACGGCACCGGGGGAGCTCAGCCCCTGTCCCCCGGCCACGGTCACGGCCGGCACCTGTCGCTCCTGGGGAGCAGCGGGGATCAGCGCACCGAGTCCACGCCCCAACCCCCTACGTCGCTCACTCACTGGATCCCCTCCGACATTCGCTGGCTGTTCTGGTGGCCCATGGCCGACTGGCCGGTGTGGGCGTGCGTGCTGTCGTAATGGATCTCGACACCGCGCAGGGCGATCTCACGGGCCGCCTCAAGGTAGGAGAGCGCGCCGCTGGAGCCCGGGTCGTAGGTGAGCACGGTCTGGCCGTAGCTCGGGGCCTCGGAGATGCGCACGGACCGCGGGATGCTCGTCCGCAGCACCTCCTTGCCGAAGTGGGTGCGCACCTCGTCGGCGACCTGGGAGGCGAGCCTCGTCCGGCCGTCGTACATGGTCAGCAGGATCGTCGAGACGTGCAGCCCGGGGTTGAGGTGCCCCCGGACCAGATCGACGTTCCGCAGGAGCTGGCCCAGGCCCTCCAGCGCGTAGTACTCGCACTGGATGGGAATCAGCACCTCGGCCCCCGCCACCATGGCGTTGACCGTGAGCAGGCCCAGCGAGGGCGGGCAGTCGATCAGGATGTAGTCGAGCGGCTGCTCGTACGCCTGGATCGCGCGCTGGAGCCGGCTCTCCCGGGCCACCAGCGACACCAGCTCGATCTCCGCACCGGCGAGGTCGATGGTCGCGGGGGCGCAGAAGAGCCCTTCGACGTCCCGGACCGGCTGGACGACCTCGGAGAGCGGCCTGCTCTCCACGAGGACGTCGTAGATCGAGGGGACCTCGGCGTGGTGGTCGATGCCCAGCGCGGTGGAGGCATTGCCCTGCGGGTCGAGGTCGATGACCAGGACGCGGGCGCCATGCAGGGCCAGGGAGGCGGCGAGGTTGACCGTCGTGGTCGTCTTGCCGACGCCGCCCTTCTGGTTGGCTACGACCATCACACGGGTCTGCGCGGGGCGGGGAAGCCCCTCACCCGCACGACCCAGGGCTTCTACGGCCAGCTGTGCTGCACGACCGATGGGGGTGTCGTCCATCGGGGGCGGTGTTTCACGTGAAACATCCTCCCCCGCCGATTCGGTTCGGGGACCGGGGACCGGATCGGTCATCGGTCCCGCGATGTTGGCGTCGGACCGCAAGGATTCACTCTCCTCGGCTTCAGGCTCGCGATGAGCAGAGCCTGCCATGCTTTCGGGGTCGTGAACCAGCGAGGCCCGTGGTCCTGTGGAGAAATCCCTCTCTGTGGACAACCCTTTGACCCTCACGGGGGGTTTCGCCGACGGTGTGCGGTCCCAGGGCGTGGCAGCCGCGCGACCGCGGCTGATGATCCCCTGCAGCAGTGAGCGACGTTTCACGTGAAACACGATGCACGGGCCGCCGGGCCGGGACCGCTCGACACTCCGAAATCTGCGCGTATCGCAGCTTGTACGGATCAGTAGACGGGGTTCAGCGCTTGCCTCGGCGGGGACGGCTGGTCCTCGCCGCCTTGGCCCGCTTGGCCGCGAAGCGCACACCGCCCGGGCTCTCGCCGACCTCGACCCGGACCACCGTGGACTGCGGGTCGACGATGCCCTCGCCGACCTGGAGCACGGAGGTGCCCACCACGCCCAGCTTGGAGAGCGCGGCACGGGCGCCGTTGATCTCCTCCTCGGCGGTGTCGCCCTTGAGCGCCAGCATCTCTCCGTACGGGCGCAGCAGCGGCACACCCCAGCCGGCGAGCCGGTCGAGCGGCGCCACGGCGCGAGCCGTGACGACGTGCACGGGCTGGATCTTGCCCATCATCTCCTCGGCGCGCCCACGGACGACGGTCACGTGGTCCAGGCCGAGCAGCTCGACGACCTCCTGGAGGAAGTTCGTGCGGCGCAGCAGCGGCTCCAGGAGCGTGATCTTCAGGTCCGGGCGGACCAGCGCCAGCGGGATGCCGGGCAGCCCGGCGCCGGAGCCGACGTCGCAGACCGTGACACCCTCCGGGACGACCTCGGAGAGCACCGCGCAGTTCAGGATGTGGCGCTCCCACAGCCGGGGGACCTCACGGGGGCCGATCAGACCACGCTTGACCCCCGCGTCCGCGAGGAGCTCCGCGTAGCGCACGGCTTCCGGGAAGTACTCACCGAAAACCGTCCGCGCCTGCTCGGGCGCCTGGGGAAGCTCCGCTGCTTCCGTCACGGGGAACCGTCCTTCCGTACCGCACGTATGCCGTGCGAGCGCACGGGATGGCTGACTATCAGGCTGACAAAATTCGGCCCCGCCTGCAGAACAGACGGGGCCGACACTACGGGTGGGTTCAGGCAGGGAGCACGACGACGAAGCGCTGCGGCTCCTCGCCCTCGGACTCGCTGCGCAGACCGGCGGCGGCGACCGCGTCGTGCACGACCTTGCGCTCGAACGGCGTCATCGGGTCCAGCTTGACCGGCTGACCGCTGGACTTGACCTCGTCCGCGGCCTTGGCGCCGATCTGGGCGAGCTCCGAGCGCTTCTGGGCCCGGAAGCCGGCGATGTCGAGCATCAGGCGGCTGCGGTCACCGGTCTCCCGGTGCACGGCCAGCCGGGTGAGCTCCTGAAGGGCCTCCAGCACCTCGCCGTCACGGCCGACCAGCTTCTGCAGGTCACGGCTGCTGGAGTCGCTGACGATCGAGACCGAGGCGCGGTCCGCCTCGACGTCCATGTCGATGTCGCCGTCGAGATCGGCGATGTCGAGCAGGCCCTCGAGGTAGTCGGCCGCGATCTCACCCTCCTGCTCCAGGCGGGTCAGGGTGTCGCCACCCTCGGCGGCGGAGGTGGTGCCTTCCGTCACGGATGGACTCCTTCTTGCTTCGTGGAGGCTTACTTCTTGGAGGAGGGGTGCTTCGGGCGCTGCTGGCCCTTGCGCTGGCGGGAGCCACCGGAGTTGGCCCGCTGGCGCGTCGGCTTGTCGCCCGCGTCCTGCGGCTTCTTCTCCAGCGAGGGAGCGGTCGCCTTCTGGTCCGCGGTGCCGGCGCTGTCCTCGGCGGACTCCGCCGGATCAGAGGACTCCGCGGACTCGGAGGAATCAGTCGATTCCTCGGCGTCCTTCGCCCCGGGCTGCTGGCCGCCACCGGACTGGCGCTGGGCCTTGGTCTGGCGCTTGGGCTGCTGGCGCTTGGCGGTGGCGCCGCCCTCCGCCTCGGCGAGCGCGGTGTCGCTCTTGATCACGGTGCCGTCGGCCTGGGGCGCGAAGCCGGCCTTGGCCAGGCCCGTGAAGAAGCGGCGCTCGTTCTCGTTGCGGTCGCTGCCCTTGGCCACGATGGCCTTGACGATGTTCTTCCGCCGACGGCCGCGGACCTCACCGTGGTGGCTGACGCCCTTGAGCAGGCGCTGGAGGTAGGCGTCCTGGGCCTTGCTGCCCGGCGTCGGGTTCTGGTTGATCACGTACATCTGCTGGCCCATGGTCCACACATTGGTGGTCAGCCAGTAGACGAGGACACCGACGGGGAAGTTGATGCCCATGACGGCGAAGATCACCGGGAAGATGTACATGAGCATCTTCTGCTGCTGCATGTACGGGGTCTTCACCGAGAGGTCGACGTTCTTCATCATCAGCTGGCGCTGGGTGAAGAACTGCGAGGCCGACATCAGGATGATCATGATCGCGGTGACGATGCGGACATCGGTCAGCGAGGCGTCGAGGGCGGCGACCTTCTCGGCGCTGTCCGTGAACTTGGCGGCCAGCGGGGCGCCGAAGATGTGGGCCTGACGGGCGCTCTCCAGCAGCGGCTGGTCGATGACGCCGATCGTCTTGCCCGAGGCGATCGCGGAGAGCACGTGGTACAGCGCGAAGAAGAACGGAGACTGCGCCAGGATGGGAAGGCACGAGGAGAGCGGGTTGGTGCCCGTCTCCTTGTACAGCTTCATCATCTCTTCGGACTGACGCTGCTTGTCGCTCTTGTAGCGCTCCTGGATCGCCTTCATCTTCGGCTGGAGCGCCTGCATGTTCCGCGTCGACTTGATCTGCTTCACGAAGAGCGGGATCAGGCAGATACGGATCAGCACCACGAGGGACACGATGGACAGACCCCAGGCCCAGCCCGTGTCAGGGCCGAAGACCGCCCCGTACATCTTGTGGAACTGGACGATCACCCATGAGACAGGTGTGGTGATGAAGCTGAACAGACTGGCAATCGTGTCCACTAATCAGGCTCCTTGAGCATTGGGCGAGGTCTCTCCGACCGGGCTCGTCTCGGCGGAGAACCCGCCCTTGTCTCCACGTAGGGCGGCGCGCAGCATCTCGTGCCAGCGCGGTCGCTTGCGCAGGGGAACATGGTCCACGCCGCCCGGCGTCCACGGATTGCACCGCAGAATGCGCCAGGCGGTCAGGGCTGTGCCCTTGATCGCGCCATGCCGGTCGATGGCCGTGAATCCGTAGCGGGAACACGACGGGTAGTACCGGCAGACGGGGCCCAGGAGCGGGCTGATCGTCCACTGGTACAGCTTGATAAGGGCCAGCAGCGGGTACTTCATCGCGTGCCCCCTCCCAGCAGCCGCTGTAGCGCGGCGTCCAGGTCTCGGGCCAGCTGTGCATGATCGGCGTCGCCGGCTCCGGGCAACGCCCGTACCACCACCAGGCTACCGGGGGGCAGCTCGGTGAGCCGTTCACGCACGAGGTGGCGTAGACGGCGCTTCACCTGATTGCGGACGACCGCTCCGCCAACGGCTTTGCTCACGACGAAACCCGCACGCGTCGGGGGAGCGCTCTCCCCAGGCGCGTGCGGGTCCGTTTCACCGCTGCGTAGATGGACGACGAGGCACGGGCGGCCAGCCCGGCGGCCTCGGCGAACCGCGGTCGCGAAGTCCTCGCGCCGCCTCAGCCGATTCTCGGTAGGCAGCACGTCATGACCTGATTAGACAGATCAGGCGGACAGCTCAGCGCGACCCTTGGCACGGCGGTTCGCCAGGATGGCGCGGCCGGCACGGGTGCGCATACGCAGGCGGAAACCGTGGGTCTTCGCGCGACGACGGTTGTTCGGCTGGAAGGTGCGCTTGCTCACTCGGGGGCTCCAGAAGTAATTCGTTGGTGGCGGGACATCGCCTGGCTGTCACCGTGCGCCCACGAGAAGCTGAACTCGCAATACGCTCGAGTGCACCGCTTCGCGATCACATAAAGTGACCTTCGCCCATCGGTAGGCAGGCGGCAGCAGCCATCGACAACTCGACCTGGTTACGGTACGCGCGGCTACGCCATCCGGTCAAACCGGCCGGTCACCGGGGTCCATTGTGCACAGGCTGTGGACAACAACTTGAACCACGTCAGCCGCCCCGACTACCGTGGCTGGACTCCGCAATCTTTTCCGTTCTGTCCTTACCTGTCCTTCAGGACTTCGACCAACCGTCCCGAGAACCACACATTCGTGGGACCTGCGAGGAAGCGTGCCCCGTGGCTGACGTACCTGCCGATCTTGCCGCAGTGTGGCCGCGCGTCCTGGAACAGCTTCTCGGGGAGAGCCAGCAGGGCATCGAGGGCAAGGACAAGCAGTGGATCGAGCGCTGCCAGCCGCTCGCGCTGGTGGCCGACACCGCCCTGCTCGCGGTCCCGAACGAGTACGGCAAGCAGGTCCTCGAAGGACGGCTCGCCCCGCTGATCAGCGAGGCGCTCAGCAACGCCTGCGGGCGCCCGATCCGGATCGCGATCACCGTCGACGACTCGGTCGGCGAGCCGACCCCGCCCGCGCCGCCCGTCCGGCAGGCGCCGCAGCCCCCGCAGCCGCAGCGCTACGACGAGCGCCCGGCGGAGCCGTACGGCACGTACGAGAAATACGAGAAGTACGACGAGTACGGGCGCCCGCTGCCGGACGACGGTCTGCCGACCGCCCGGCCCGCCTACCCCGAGTACCAGCAGCAGCGCCCTGAGCCCGGCTCCTGGCCGCGCGCCCAGGAGGACCTGTCCTGGCAGCAGCAGCGGCTCGGCGGCTTCCAGGAGCGCGAGCCGGCCGCGGAGCAGTGGCGCGAGCCGTACCAGCCGGCCCGGCCCCAGCCGCCGCGGTCGCGGTACGACGAGCGGCCCCCGGCGTACGAGCAGCAGCGTCCCGACCGCGGCGAGCTGCCCGAGACGCAGCGTCCGGGCGGCGGCCCCGGTCCGCGTCCCGGCGGGCCCGTCCCGGGTCCGATGGGCACGGGTCCGACCGGCGGCGGCCCCGGCATGGGCGGCCCCACGGGCGGGCAGGGCGGCGGGCCCGGAGCTCCGGGCGAGCAGCACGCGCGGCTGAACCCCAAGTACCTCTTCGACACCTTCGTCATCGGTTCCTCGAACCGCTTCGCGCACGCCGCCGCGGTCGCGGTGGCCGAGGCGCCGGCGAAGGCGTACAACCCCCTCTTCATCTACGGGGAGTCGGGGCTCGGCAAGACCCATCTGCTGCACGCGATCGGGCACTACGCCCGCAGCCTCTACCCGGGCACCCGGGTGCGGTACGTGAGCTCCGAGGAGTTCACCAACGAGTTCATCAACTCGATCCGCGACGGCAAGGGCGACGCCTTCCGCAAGCGCTACCGCGACGTGGACATCCTGCTGGTCGACGACATCCAGTTCCTCGCGAGCAAGGAGTCGACGCAGGAGGAGTTCTTCCACACCTTCAACACGCTCCACAACGCGAACAAGCAGATCGTGCTCTCCTCGGACCGGCCGCCCAAGCAGCTGGTGACCCTGGAGGACCGGCTGCGCAACCGCTTCGAGTGGGGGCTGACCACCGATGTGCAGCCGCCGGAGCTGGAGACGCGGATCGCGATCCTGCGCAAGAAGGCGGTCCAGGAGCAGCTGAACGCCCCGCCGGAGGTGCTGGAGTTCATCGCCTCCCGGATCTCGCGGAACATCCGCGAGCTGGAGGGCGCGCTGATCCGGGTGACGGCCTTCGCGAGCCTGAACCGGCAGCCGGTGGACCTGGGGCTGACCGAGATCGTCCTCAAGGACCTGATCCCGGGCGGCGAGGACTCGGCGCCGGAGATCACGGCCGGCGCGATCATGGCGGCGACGGCGGACTACTTCGGGCTGACGGTGGAGGACCTGTGCGGCTCCTCGCGCAGCCGGGTGCTGGTCACGGCCCGGCAGATCGCGATGTACCTGTGCCGGGAGCTCACGGACCTCTCGCTGCCGAAGATCGGCGCGCAGTTCGGCGGGCGTGACCACACGACGGTCATGCACGCCGACCGCAAGATCCGCGCGCTGATGGCCGAGCGGCGGTCCATCTACAACCAGGTCACCGAGCTGACCAACCGCATCAAGAACGGCTGAGACGGGCCTCCGAGGGCGCCCTGGGACACCTCCCGGGGCGCCCTTCGGCGTTCCCGGGGAGGCTCCGTAAGGGACCCCGGAGTGGACCCTGGATGGACCCCGGATGGGCCCTGAGTAAGCCCTGGATGGGCCTCGGATCCGCCCCGGATCGGCCCCGGATCGGCCTCCGACGGGCTCCGGATGGGCTCCGGATGGGCACGGCCGAGCTCGGTGCACACCTGTGTACGAGGCCCCGCTGTTCGATTACTCCGTTCCGGTGGCGGGTTCTCCACAGATTGGGGGATGATCTTCCGTCCACAGGGTGGGGACTGCGAAGTTATCCGGATCGCATCCACAGGCTGACCGACTGACAGATCATCACCCCAGGTCAGGCCCCTGTGGAATTGTTGGCAAACGATCTCCACAGGCTGTGGATGAAAAATCTGTCCACAGGCTGCCCGCGCGGTTGTCCACCGGCCGTCCCCAGGGTCGGGACGGTTGCCCACAGCTTCTCCACACCGCTGTCCACTGTTCGGCAACGCAACACCCCCTCTCACCGCACCGAGTGAAAGCGGTCACACCAAGGGAGACGTTTGGGCTGTGGGGAACCTGGGGAAAGCTGGGGACAGCACTGGGGAGAACTCCCCCTGCCCTGTGAATCGGGTGTGCAGAACTTTCGCGTGTCCACAGAACGGGCCGGTTTTCCACGGGGTCCACCCACAGGCTCGGTGGACAAAAAACCGGCGCTGACCTGCGCGAACAACGTTATCCACGGTTTCCACAGCCCCTACTACTACTCCCACAGAGAGTTAGCTAGGAATCCGCTTCGAAGCGGGGGCTGTGCACAACTCGAGCCCGGAGCCTCGACGCGCTCTTGTCGCGACTTGACCCCGAGCCGCACCGAGTGTCGGTGGCGTACGTCAGACTGGTTCCCGCAGTCGACGAAGAGCCAGCAACAAGCAGGAGGCGGTTCCGGTGAAGATCCGGGTGGAGCGCGACGTACTTGCCGAGGCGGTGGCCTGGGTGGCCCGCAGCCTCCCGGCCCGTCCGCCGGCTCCCGTGCTCGCGGGCCTCCTGCTGAAGGCCGAGGACGGCGCGCTCAGCTTCTCCAGCTTCGACTACGAGGTCTCGGCCCGGGTCTCCGTCGAGGCCGAGGTCGAGGAGGACGGCACCGTCCTGGTCTCCGGCCGCCTGCTCGCCGACATCTGCCGCGCCCTCCCCAACCGTCCGGTGGAGATCTCCACAGACGGTGTACGGGCGACCGTCGTCTGCGGCTCCTCCCGCTTCACCCTCCACACCCTCCCTGTGGAGGAGTACCCGGCGCTGCCGGAGATGCCCACCGCCACCGGCACCGTCCCCGGCGAGGTCTTCGCCTCCGCCGCCGCCCAGGTGGCCATCGCCGCCGGCCGTGACGACACGCTGCCCGTGCTCACCGGTGTGCGCATCGAGATCGAGGGCGACACCGTCACCCTCGCCTCCACCGACCGCTACCGCTTCGCCGTGCGCGAGTTCCTGTGGAAGCCGGAGTCCCCGGACGCCTCCGCGGTCGCCCTGGTGCCCGCCAAGACGCTCCTGGACACCGCCAAGGCGCTCACCAGCGGCGACACGGTCACCCTGGCGCTCTCCGGCTCCGGCAAGGGCGAGGGCCTCATCGGCTTCGAGGGCGCCGGCCGCCGCACCACCACCCGGCTGCTCGAAGGCGACCTGCCGAAGTACCGGACGCTTTTCCCCACCGAGTTCAACTCGGTCGCGGTGATCGAGACCGCCCCCTTCGTCGAGGCCGTCAAGCGCGTCGCCCTGGTGGCCGAGCGCAACACCCCGGTCCGGCTCAGCTTCGAGCAGGGCGTCCTCATCCTGGAGGCCGGCTCCAGCGACGACGCACAGGCTGTGGAGCGCGTCGACGCCCAGCTGGACGGCGACGACATCTCGATCGCCTTCAACCCGACCTTCCTGCTGGACGGCCTGAGCGCGATCGACTCCCCGGTCGCCCAGCTCTCCTTCACGACCTCCACGAAGCCCGCGCTGTTGAGCGGCAGGCCCGCGCTCGACGCGGAGGCGGACGACGCCTACAAGTACCTGATCATGCCGGTACGCCTGAGCGGCTGACCCCACAGGTGTGCACCCGCGTCCGGGCGTAGGCTCGGACGCGGGTACGAACCGCACACGACGCTTAAGGAATCATCTGATGGAGCTCGGTCTCGTCGGTCTCGGCAAGATGGGCGGCAACATGCGCGAGCGCATCCGCCGCGCAGGCCACACCGTCGTCGGATACGACCGCAACCCTGACCTCGCCGACGTCCAGAGCCTCCAGGAGCTCGTGGACGCCCTTGAGGGCCCGCGGGTCGTGTGGGTCATGGTTCCGGCCGGTGCCGCCACCCAGTCCACCATCGACGAGCTCGCCGAGCTGCTCTCCCCCGGCGACATCGTCGTGGACGGCGGCAACTCCCGCTGGACCGACGACGAGAAGCACGCCGAGGAGCTCGCGGCCAAGGGCATCGGCTTCGTCGACTGCGGCGTCTCCGGCGGCGTCTGGGGCCTGGAGAACGGCTACGCGCTGATGTACGGCGGCGACGCCGAGCACGTGGCCCGCGTCCAGCCGGTCTTCGACGCGCTCAAGCCCGAGGGCGAGTTCGGCTCCGTGCACGCCGGCAAGGTCGGCGCCGGCCACTTCGCGAAGATGGTCCACAACGGCATCGAGTACGCCATGATGCAGGCGTACGCCGAGGGCTGGGAGCTCCTGGAGAAAGTCGACTCCGTCACCGACGTGCGCGAGGTCTTCCGCTCCTGGCAGGAGGGCACGGTCATCCGTTCCTGGCTGCTGGACCTCGCGGTCAACGCCCTCGACGAGGACGAGCACCTGGACAAGCTGCGCGGCTACGCCTCGGACTCCGGCGAGGGCCGGTGGACGGTCGAGGCCGCCATCGACAACGCCGTCCCGCTGCCGGCGATCACCGCCTCGCTCTTCGCGCGGTTCGCCTCCCGCCAGGACGACTCCCCGCAGATGAAGATGATCGCCGCGCTGCGCAACCAGTTCGGCGGCCACGCGGTCGAGACGAAGAAGTAATCCACAGGCTGTGCACCCCGCGGTGCACAGCCGCCGGGGGAAGAAGGTCGGCGCCCACCATGCACGTCACGCATCTCTCGCTGGCCGACTTCCGCTCGTACGCCCGGGTCGAGGTCCCGCTCGACCCGGGCGTCACCGCGTTCGTGGGGGCGAACGGGCAGGGCAAGACCAACCTCGTCGAGGCGGTCGGCTACCTCGCCACCCTCGGCAGTCACCGGGTCGCCTCCGACGCCCCCCTCGTGCGGATGGGCGCCGAGCGGGCCGTCATCCGCGCCGCCGTCACCCAGGGCGAGCGCTCCCAGCTCGTCGAGCTCGAACTCAACCCGGGCCGCGCGAACCGGGCCCGTATCAACAGGTCCTCGCAGGTCAGGCCGCGTGACGTGCTGGGGATCGTGCGGACCGTGCTGTTCGCGCCCGAGGACCTCGCGCTGATCAAGGGCGACCCCGGCGAGCGCCGGCGCTTCCTCGACGAGCTGATCACGGCGCGCGCGCCGCGCATGGCTGGTGTGCGCTCCGACTACGAGCGGGTGCTCAAGCAGCGCAACACGCTCCTCAAGTCCGCCGCCATGGCCCGGCGGCACGGCGGGCGCTCCATGGACCTGTCCACGCTCGACGTCTGGGACCAGCACCTGGCCCGCGCGGGCGCCGAGCTGCTCGCCCAGCGCCTCGACCTCATCGGGGTGCTGCGCCCGCTCGCCGACAAGGCGTACGAGCAGCTCGCGCCCGGCGGCGGCCCCGTACACCTGGAGTACAAGCCCTCCGCGCCCGGCTCCGGGCACACCCGCGAGGAGCTGTACGAGCAGCTGACCGCCGCGCTCGCCGAGGTGCGCAAGCAGGAGATCGAGCGCGGGGTCACGCTGGTCGGCCCGCACCGCGACGAGCTGCTGCTCAAGCTGGGCGACCTGCCGGCCAAGGGGTACGCGAGCCACGGCGAGTCCTGGTCGTACGCGCTGGCGCTGCGGCTCGCCTCGTACGACCTGCTGCGCGCCGAGGGCAACGAGCCGGTGCTCGTCCTCGACGACGTCTTCGCCGAGCTGGACGCGCGCCGGCGCGAACGGCTCGCGGAGCTGGTGGCGCCCGGCGAGCAGGTGCTGGTGACGGCCGCCGTGGACGACGACGTGCCGGGCGTGCTCGCGGGGACGCGGTACACGGTGTCCGGCGGGAACGTGGAGCGGGTGTGAGTCCCATGGCCGCTGCCGACGGCGAATCCCCTGCCCGGCCGGGCTCTCCCCAGCCTGTGGACGGGCCGGCCGCGCCCGAGCCCTCCGGCGTGGACCTCGCGCGGGTCGCGCTGCGCGCCGCCAAGGAGCAGGCGCGCGCGCGGGGCGCGGCGGCGCAGCAGAAGAAGCAGGCGCGGCGCGGCGGCGGGCTGCGCTCCGGCGCGCGCGCGGACGGGCGCGACCCCATGGCGCTGGGCGCCGCGATCAACCGGCTGATCACCGAGCGCGGCTGGGAGACGCCGGCCGCGGTCGGCGGGGTGATGGGCCGCTGGCCGCAGATCGTGGGCGAGGACCTGGCCAAGCACTGCGTCCCGCTGAAGTACGACGAGGACCCGGAGGTGCGGGTGCTCACGGTGCAGTGCGACTCCACGGCCTGGGCGACCCAGCTGCGGCTGCTCGCGCCCCGGCTGGTGGCGCGGCTCAACGAGGACCTCGGCCACGGCACCGTACGGATGATCAAGGTGCTGGGTCCGGGCGCCCCGCGCCGGGGCTACGGACCGCTGCGGGCGCCGGGCTCGACGGGCCCCGGCGACACCTACGGGTAGGCCGGCCGTCCCGATGCCCACAACGCGCTACGAGCCGAAGCGCTAGGTGGCCGTCAGGGGCCTCTGGAGCCCCTCCCCGGATATGGGGAGTCGTCTCGCGCCCGTCGAGGGCGGCACATGAGCATTCAGGTACCGGCAAACCCCCATGAGTGTCAGTGGTACCGGTAGACTGGAAGACAATCCCGCCACCCTGCGGAACATGTCGAACGACGCAGCCGCTCCCGTATGCCCGGAGAACGGCCTGTGCTGTGCCAGAAAGGGCGCTTCGTGGCCGATTCCGGCAACCCCAACGAGAACAACCAGTACACCGCCAGCAACATCCAGGTACTCGAGGGTCTGGATGCGGTGCGCAAGCGCCCCGGCATGTACATCGGCTCGACCGGAGAGCGCGGCCTGCACCACATGGTGCAGGAGGTCGTCGACAACTCGGTCGACGAAGCCCTGGCCGGTCACGCGGACACCATCGACGTGACGATCCTGGCCGACGGCGGTGTGCGCGTCGTGGACAACGGCCGCGGCATCCCCGTCGGCATCGTCGAGTCCGAGGGCAAGCCGGCCGTCGAGGTCGTCCTGACCGTGCTGCACGCGGGCGGCAAGTTCGGCGGCGGCGGCTACGCGGTCTCCGGCGGTCTGCACGGCGTCGGCGTCTCCGTCGTCAACGCGCTGTCCACCAAGGTCGCCGTCGAGATCAAGACGGACGGTCACCGCTGGACGCAGGAGTACAAGATGGGCGCCCCGACCGCGCCCCTCGCCCGGCACGAGGAGACCGAGGAGACCGGCACCACGGTCACCTTCTGGTCCGACCCCGAGATCTTCGAGACGGTCGAGTACTCCTTCGAGACGCTCTCGCGCCGCTTCCAGGAGATGGCCTTCCTCAACAAGGGCCTGACGATCACGCTCACCGACGAGCGCGAGTCAGCGAAGGCCACCGTGGGCGCCGACGCCCCGGACGCCGAGGCGGGCGCCGAGCCGGCCGCGCGCACCGTGAAGTACCACTACGAGGGCGGCATCGTCGACTTCGTGAAGTACCTCAACTCGCGCAAGGGCGAGCTGGTCCACCCGACCGTCATCGACATCGAGGCCGAGGACAAGGAGCGCCTGCTCTCGGTCGAGATCGCGATGCAGTGGAACTCCTCGTACTCCGAGGGCGTGTACTCCTTCGCGAACACGATCCACACCCACGAGGGCGGCACCCACGAGGAGGGCTTCCGCGCGGCGCTGACGACGCTCGTCAACAAGTACGCGCGCGAGAAGAAGCTGCTCCGCGAGAAGGACGACAACCTCACGGGCGACGACATCCGCGAGGGTCTGACCGCGATCATCTCGGTCAAGATCGGCGAGCCGCAGTTCGAGGGCCAGACGAAGACGAAGCTCGGCAACACCGAGGCGAAGACCTTCGTGCAGAAGGTCGTCTTCGAGCACCTGACGGACTGGTTCGACCGCAACCCCAACGAGGCCGCGGACATCATCCGCAAGGGCATCCAGGCCGCCACCGCGCGCGTGGCCGCGCGCAAGGCGCGCGACCTGACCCGCCGCAAGGGCCTGCTGGAGTCCGCCTCGCTGCCGGGCAAGCTGTCCGACTGCCAGTCGAACGACCCGACCAAGTGCGAGATCTTCATCGTCGAGGGCGACTCCGCCGGCGGCTCCGCCAAGTCCGGCCGCAACCCGATGTACCAGGCCATCCTGCCGATCCGCGGCAAGATCCTGAACGTCGAGAAGGCCCGCGTCGACAAGATCCTGCAGAACACCGAGGTCCAGGCGCTGATCTCCGCCTTCGGCACCGGGGTGCACGAGGACTTCGACATCGAGAAGCTCCGCTATCACAAGATCATCCTGATGGCGGACGCCGACGTCGACGGCCAGCACATCAACACCCTGCTGCTCACCTTCCTCTTCCGCTTCATGCGTCCGCTGGTCGAGGCCGGGCACGTCTACCTCTCCCGCCCGCCGCTCTACAAGATCAAGTGGGGCCGGGACGACTTCGAGTACGCCTACTCGGACCGCGAGCGCGACGCGCTGGTCGAGCTGGGCAAGCAGAACGGCAAGCGGATCCGGGAAGACTCGATCCAGCGCTTCAAGGGTCTCGGCGAGATGAACGCCGAGGAGCTGCGCGTCACCACCATGGACGTCGAGCACCGGGTCCTCGGCCAGGTCACCCTGGACGACGCCGCGCAGGCCGACGACCTGTTCTCGGTGCTGATGGGCGAGGACGTCGAGGCACGGCGCTCGTTCATCCAGCGCAACGCCAAGGACGTTCGCTTCCTCGACATCTGAGTCGGTCTCAGCTGACCGTACGAAAGGACTGACGACCAGCAATGGCCGACGAAAACACCCCGACCGGCACCACCGAAGACGAACCCGTGCTGCGGATCGAGCCCGTCGGGCTCGAGACCGAGATGCAGCGCTCGTACCTCGACTACGCGATGTCCGTCATCGTGTCCCGCGCGCTGCCCGACGTCCGGGACGGCCTCAAGCCCGTGCACCGGCGCGTGCTGTACGCGATGTACGACGGCGGCTACCGGCCCGAGAAGGGCTTCTACAAGTGCGCCCGCGTCGTCGGCGACGTCATGGGTACGTACCACCCGCACGGCGACTCCTCGATCTACGACGCGCTCGTCCGCCTCGCCCAGCCCTGGTCGATGCGGATGCCGCTGGTCGACTCGAACGGCAACTTCGGCTCCCCGGGCAACGACCCGGCCGCCGCGATGCGCTACACCGAGTGCAAGCTGATGCCGCTGGCCATGGAGATGCTCCGGGACATCGACGAGGAGACCGTCGACTTCCAGGACAACTACGACGGCCGCAACCAGGAGCCGACGGTCCTGCCGGCCCGCTTCCCGAACCTGCTGGTCAACGGCAGCGCCGGCATCGCGGTCGGCATGGCCACCAACATCCCGCCGCACAACCTGCGCGAGGTCGCGGCCGGTGCCCAGTGGGCGCTGGAGCACCCCGAGGCCAGCCACGAGGAGCTCCTCGACGCGCTGATCGAGCGGATCAAGGGCCCGGACTTCCCGACCGGCGCGCTCGTCGTCGGCCGCAAGGGCATCGAGGAGGCGTACCGCACCGGGCGCGGCTCCATCACGATGCGCGCGGTCGTCGAGGTCGAGGAGATCCAGAACCGCCAGTGCCTGGTGGTCACGGAGCTGCCGTACCAGACCAACCCGGACAACCTCGCGCAGAAGATCGCCGACCTGGTCAAGGACGGCAAGATCGGCGGCATCGCCGACGTACGCGACGAGACCTCGTCCCGGACCGGCCAGCGCCTGGTGATCGTGCTCAAGCGCGACGCCGTCGCCAAGGTCGTCCTGAACAACCTGTACAAGCACACCGACCTGCAGACCAACTTCGGCGCGAACATGCTGGCGCTGGTCGACGGGGTGCCGCGCACGCTGTCGATCGACGCGTTCATCCGCCACTGGGTGCAGCACCAGATCGAGGTCATCGTCCGCCGGACGAAGTTCCGGCTGCGCAAGGCCGAGGAGCGCGCCCACATCCTGCGCGGCCTCCTCAAGGCGCTCGACGCCATCGACGAGGTCATCGCGCTGATCCGGCGCAGCGACACCGTCGAGGTCGCGCGCACGGGCCTGATGGGCCTGCTGCAGATCGACGAGATCCAGGCCAACGCGATCCTGGAGATGCAGCTCCGCCGGCTCGCCGCCCTGGAGCGCCAGAAGATCCTCGCGGAGCACGACGAGCTCCAGGCGAAGATCAACGAGTACAACGCGATCCTGGCCTCCCCGGAGCGCCAGCGCGCGATCGTCAGCGAGGAGCTCGCCGCGCTCGTCGAGCGCTTCGGCGACGACCGCCGCTCCAAGCTGGTGCCCTTCGACGGCGACATGTCCATCGAGGACCTCATCGCCGAAGAGGACATCGTCGTCACCATCACGCGCGGCGGCTACGTCAAGCGGACGAAGACCGAGGACTACCGCTCGCAGAAGCGCGGCGGCAAGGGCGTGCGCGGCACGAAGCTGAAGCAGGACGACATCGTCGACCACTTCTTCGTCTCCACCACGCACCACTGGCTGCTCTTCTTCACCAACAAGGGCCGGGTCTACCGGGCCAAGGCGTACGAGCTGCCGGACGCCGGCCGGGACGCGCGCGGCCAGCACGTGGCCAACCTGCTGGCCTTCCAGCCGGACGAGCAGATCGCGCAGATCCTGGCGGTCCGCGACTACGAGGCCGCGCCGTACCTGGTGCTCGCCACGAAGGCCGGTCTGGTCAAGAAGACGTCCCTGAAGGACTACGACTCGCCGCGCTCGGGCGGTGTCATCGCGATCAACCTGCGTGAGCGCGAGGACGGCAGCGACGACGAGCTGATCGGCGCCGAGCTGGTCTCCTCCGAGGACGATCTGCTGCTGGTGTCGCGGAAGGCCCAGTCGATCCGCTTCACCGCGACGGACGACGCGCTTCGGCCGATGGGACGAGCGACTTCGGGTGTCAAGGGGATGAGTTTCCGCGAGGACGACGAGCTTCTCTCGATGAATGTCGTCCGGCCCGGTACGTTCGTCTTCACCGCGACCGACGGTGGCTACGCC
Source organism: Streptomyces sp. NPDC048659 (assembly GCF_040650575.1). Taxonomy (NCBI): domain Bacteria; kingdom Bacillati; phylum Actinomycetota; class Actinomycetes; order Kitasatosporales; family Streptomycetaceae; genus Streptomyces; species Streptomyces sp. NPDC048659. Next base: position 303,116 of record NZ_JBEZHM010000001.1, read on the forward strand.
AAGCGCACCCCGGTCGACGAGTACCGCGTCCAGGGCCGCGGCGGCCTCGGCATCAAGGCCGCCAAGATCGTGGAGGACCGCGGTTCGCTCGTGGGCGCGCTGGTGGTCGAGGAGACCGACGAGATCCTCGCCATCACGCTCTCCGGCGGTGTGATTCGCACGCGAGTCAATGAAGTCAGGGAGACCGGCCGTGACACCATGGGCGTCCAGCTGATCAACCTGGGCAAGCGCGACGCCGTCGTCGGCATCGCGCGCAACGCCGAGGCCGGCGGCGAGGACGACGACATCGACGTCGACGCCGAGGCGGCCGAGGGTGCCGATGCGGTCGAGGCGGTCGAGGGCACGGAGCCCGCGACCGGGGAGCACGAGGAGTAGAGCGTGAGTGGAGCCACGGGCGCCGGTTCGGCCGACGGCCGGTCCGCAGGATCGAGCGGTGCCCGTGGCTCCGCCACGGACTCCCAGGGTGGGGGGACTCCCGCCGAAGGTAGGGGGAATACGGTGACGGACACCCGGGGGCAGCGTCCCTCGTACGAGACGTACAACGGGCCGCTGCCCGGCGAGCGCGCGGGGGGCCAGGGCCAGCAGAGCGGCCCGTACCACCCGCCGCAGGCGTACGCGGCCCAGGGCGGCACGTCCGGCGGTCAGAACGCCGGCGCCGTGCGCAAGCCGCGCACGGGAGCCCGGACCACCCCGCGCACGCGCAAGGCGCGGCTGCGGGTGGCCAAGGCCGATCCGTGGTCGGTGATGAAGGTGAGCTTCCTGCTCTCCATCGCGCTGGGCATCTGCACGATCGTGGCGGCCGCGGTGCTGTGGATGGTCATGGACGCCATGGGCGTCTTCTCGACCGTCGGCGGCACCATCAGCGAGGCCACCGGCTCCAACGAGTCGAACGGCTTCGACCTGCAGTCGTTCCTGTCGCTGCCGCGGGTCCTGATGTTCACCTCGGTGATCGCCGTGATCGACGTCGTCCTCATGACGGCGCTGGCGACGCTGGGGGCCTTCATCTACAACCTGTCGGCCGGGTTCGTGGGCGGTGTGGAGCTGACGCTGGCCGAGGACGAGTAGTCCTCGGAGCGTGCCCGAGGGGGCCGGTCGGGAACCGATTTTGGGACTGGCCCCCACGTGCGCTAATCTTCAGGAGTCAGCGCGCGGGACACACACCGCAAAGCGCGGCGGGGCTATAGCTCAGTTGGTTAGAGCGCATCCCTGATAAGGATGAGGCCACAGGTTCAAATCCTGTTAGCCCCACAGAAGAGATCGGCCCGGACGGTTCACCCGTCCGGGCCGATTGCTTTGCCGGACGCGTTGGCGGCCCAGGTCACTGATCGGTATCGGTCGGTGTGTAGAGTGGGCGTCAGAAGTCTCCTACGTCAACGAAAGACGAGGTCGCGCGGTGAAGAAGCTGCTCCTGGTTGCACTGGCCGCCATCGGCGGGCTCCTCGTGTACCGCCAGATCCAGGCGGATCGCGCCGAGCAGGACCTGTGGACGGAGGCGACCGACTCCGTGCCCGCAGGTTCGGGTGTGTGAGACGAAGAATCGTCCGTGTGCGAGGCCCCGGCCGCTGAAAAGCGGCCGGGGCCTCGTGCTGTTCGCTGTAGTGAATAGCTGAGTTGCTGTCGCGAATCGGGCGGGGTCCGGAGCGTCCCGCCGGCGTCGCTAGGCCGCGAGCAGCGCCCAGATCCCCACGGCGAAGCAGAGCAGCGCCGCGCACAGCACCGGGACGGCCACCTTCGCGGGCGGCAGCGGGCGGCGCGCGGGGGTGTCGGGGGCATCCGGGGCCGGGCCGTGAGCCGGGGCGTACGCGGGGGCGGTCACCGGCCGCGTGGGCGGCAGGGGGTGCGGCGGGGCCAGGTGGAAGCCGGTGGTGGCCGGGGTGGCGGGTGGGTCGGCGGGGGCCGGTTCGGGTACGGCGGTGGGTCGCGGTACGGGGCCGGGCTCGCGTACGGGGCGGGGCTCGCGTACGGCGCCGGGGGCCGGCTCGTGGCTGGGCTCCGGGCCCGTCGGGCCGAAGCCGGCGGGCAGCGGGCCGAGCTGGTCGAAGACCTCGACCGGCTCGGCGGCCGCCGGCTCGGGCAGCAGCTCCACCGCCGCGCCCAGCGCCTTGCGCGCGCCCGTGGCGGTCCGGAAGCGGGCCTGGGGGTCCGGCTGGAGCAGCCCGGCCAGCACCTGCCACAGGGGCTCCGGGATGCCCTGGGGGGCGCCCGGGGTGCCGTGCGCCAGGAAGTACTCCACCAGGGCCGGGCCGTCCGGCTTGCGGCCCTGGAGCAGGTGGAGCGCGACCAGCCCGACGGCGAACAGGTCGGCGGGGAAGTCCGGTTCGGCGCCCCGGAGCTGCTCGGGCGCGAAGTAGCCGGGTGTGCCCATCACATGGTCCGTCTCGGTGAGCCGGGGCTCGCCCTTGCGCATCGAGATGCCGAAGTCGGAGAGCCGCAGATGCGGCCGTCCCGTCCCGGTCGGGTCCAGCAGGATGTTGGCCGGCTTGATGTCCCGGTGCACCACCCCCTCCGCGTGCACCGCGGCGAGACCGGCCAGCAGCTGGTCGAGCAGGACGCACACGAACCGGGGCGGCAGGGCGCCGTAGTCCCCGATCAGCCGGGCCAGCGAGCCGCCCGCGGCCAGGTCCATCGTGAAGAGGACCTGGTCGTCGTCGGCGGCCCAGCTGGCCGGGGCCAGGACGTGCGGGTGGTCGATCCGGAGCGCCTGCTCGCGGACGAAGCGCAGGAGGGTGTGGGCGTCGCTCTGCTGGAGCACCTTGGCCGCCACGTACCGGCGCCGCCGGTGGTCCCAGGCGCGCCAGACCGCCCCCACCCCGCCCCTGCCGATCGGGTCGATCAGTTCGTACCGACCGGCGAAGACCTCACCCATCGCGCCGCGCCCGCCCCCCTGCCGACGCGGCCCCCGCCGTCCGGCGTCAGTTCTGGTGCGCCTCGTAGTGCGCGACCGCGTCCGCGGTGCGCCCGGCGCCGTACACCCGGAGGAACTCTGCCAGTTCGGGGTGGGCCGGGGCGAGGGAGTCCGCCGCGTCGATGATGTCGCCGGCCGCGGAGACCGAGCGGAGCAGGGACTGGATCTCGCGGACGACCCGGCGGACCGTGGGCGCCCCCGCGCCGGTGGTGGCCTGGCCGGTGGCGGTCAGCACGGAGCCGCCCTGGGACTTCTTGATCTCGTCCATCCGGTCGGTGGCCTCGGCGGCGCTGACGCTGCCGTCGGCGACCTGGCCGGCGAGCTCCTGGAGGGCCTGGACGCGCTGCACGACCGCGGGGTTGCCGATCTTGGCCCGCTGGCCGCTCATCAGCTGGGAGAGCATGGGCGCCGACAGTCCGAGCACGGCCGCGAGCCTGGCCTGGTTCAGCCCGAGATCGTCGATCAGCCGACGGAAGAGCGCCCCCAGCGGCTCCCCGTACCAACTGCGCTGAAGCTCCCGGGCTCTGGCCGTGGCTTCCTGCTGCGCTGTATCCATCACTTCTCCCCATCCCTGCGGTTCGCCACTGCGAACCTCGATCAGCATCTTACGGAGAGTGGTCGCCGTCGGGGAGTCCCCATCTTTTTGCGGGATACGGCCTCCGACCCGGTACTCTGGTGTCGTTCCGGGGCCTTAGCTCAGTTGGTAGAGCGCTGTCTTTGCATGGCAGATGTCAGGGGTTCGACTCCCCTAGGCTCCACGCGTACACCCCTTCCAGGATGTGGAAACACAGCCCGGGAGGGGTTTTTCGTCGTTCCGGACCGGTCCCGGTCGTGCTCTGCCGACTCCCGGTCAATTTCCGGTCAATTCCCTTGTCTCGCGCGGGTGTCGGGCTCCCTAGTGGCCCACTTCGCTTCCCTTGAAGTGGACCAGAAGCCGTGGGCCACCCCGCACTATCGTCGTGTCCATGACGAAGATCACCGGGAATCCCGCCCGCACCCACCGGGTGCTGCTCCTCGCCCAGCTCAGCAACTCCGTCGGGGACGGGGCCTTCTACGTGACCTCGGCGCTCTACTTCTCCCTCGTCGTCGGGCTCTCCGCCGCCCAGATCGGCGCCGGGCTCGCCCTCGCCTGGGGCATCGGGTCGATCGCCGGGGTCCCGCTCGGCGGGCTCGCCGACCGGCGGGGGCCGCGGGGCACCTCCGTGGTGCTCGCCCTGGCCACCGCGGGAGCCGTCGCCTCCTTCCTGTTCATCCGGTCCTTCCCGCTCTTCCTGCTCGCCGCCGCCGTCTACGCCACCGCCCAGAGCGGGCTCGCCGCCTCCCGGCAGGCCCTGCTCGCCGGGCTCGTCGAGCCGGCCGCCCGGGTCGGGATGCTGGCGAAGATCCAGGCCACGCTCAACGCCGGGCTCGCCGTTGGCGCCGCGCTCGGCGGACTCGCCCTGCACGCCGGCACCCGGGACGCCTACTTCGCCGTCTTCGCCCTCGACGCGCTCGGCTTCCTCGGCTGCGCCCTGCTCCTGCGCCTCCTCCCGGCGCTCGCCGGCAGCGGGGCGGCGAGCACCGGCGGGGCACGCCTGGAGGTGCTGCGGGACCGCCCGTACGCCCTGCTCACCGTGTTGAACGCGGTGCTGCTGCTGCGGCTGCCGCTGCTCAGCCTGGCGCTGCCGCTGTGGATCACCCAGCGCACGGCGGCGCCCGGCTGGACGGTGTCGGCGCTCTTCGTCCTCAACACGGGCGCGGTGATGCTCTTCCAGGTGCGCGCCGCCCGCTCGGTGACCGGGCTGCCCGAGGCGGTCCGCGCGGTCGGGCGCTCCGGCCTGGTGATGCTCGCCTCGTGCGCGGTGTTCGCGGTGACCGCCGCCGGTTTCGGGCCCTGGCCGACGGCCGCCGTGCTGGTGCTGGGCGCCGTCCTCCAGGTGGTCGCCGAGATGCGCCACTCCGCCGGGTCGTGGCAGATCGGGCTCGGCCTCGCGCCGGCCGGCCGGGTCGGGCAGTACCAGGGCTTCTACGGCTCCGGCGTGCCGGTCGCCCGGACGCTCGGGCCGCTGCTCGTCACCACGCTGCTGATCGGCGGGGGAGCGGCCGGCTGGCTGGTCCTGGGCGGGATCTTCCTGGTCACGGGCCTGCTGACGGGGCCCGCGGTGCGCTGGGCGGAGCGTTCCCGGGCGGCGGCGGGACCGGTCGCGGGGCCCGGGGCGGCCCCGGCGCAGGGGGACGCGGTCGGCGCCCGCTGAGCCGGACGGGTGGTGTTCATCGGAAGAACTGCGCGGACGCGGCGTCGCTCCGGGGAATCCCGGTGCCCTTCCTCATCATGAGGAAGGTACGAAAAGCGCGCAATCCGAAATGAACCATCCGAGAACGCCCGTAACGTCACGAAAGTGAGGGGTCATGGCCACCGCCAAGGTCAAGCAGTTCTGGACCGCCTTCATCTCCGTCCTCTTCGCCCTGCTCGCCTCCCTCGGCCTGGCGACCCCGGCCGCCGCCGCCCCGCAGCCCGCCCTCCAGCAGGGCGAGGAGCCGGCCCTCGCCGGTGGCACCGGGACCGCCGCCGAGCGCCCCGCCGTCTCCGTACCCGCGCAGCGGAGCCATCAGTGGCGTGCGGCGCGGAGCAACGCGCTGCCGCCGACCATCAAGCAGCGCATCGGCGCCGAGGCGCACGGTTCCTCCCCGGCCGTCCGTCACCTGCGTGACGCCGCCGCCCAGTCCGGCGCCGACGCGGCCGCCCCGGCCGACGAGCTCGCCGGCGCGGCGCTGTCGGCGCCCGCGATGCCGTCGGCGCCCTCGGCTCCCTCGGTGAACGTCGCCCGCGCCACCCGGGTCGCGCAGGCCGCGTAGGGCGCGGCGGGATCCTCCGCGCGCGCCCTCGCGTCCGACCGTGCTCGGCACGGTGAACGGCCGGCGATCAGCGACGCTCCTCGTCGCGGTCCGAAGCCTCCGCGTCGGCCTCCTTGGCCGCCACCTCGGGATCGAGTGACGCACCGCCGTCGTCGACGGACGACAGCCCGGTCTCCTCGTCCACCTCGGTGGGAGCGGGCGGCTCGACCAGCCAGTCGGGATTGGCCTGCTTGTCCCACCACCTCCAGGCGCAGAACGCGCCGACCGTCAGCACGCCGAGGACCAGCACTCCCTTGGCGACGCGTCCGGCCCTGGCCCGACGCTCGTGCTGCCGCACGATCTTCTGGATGTCCCCCGGCGTCACCTGACCGCGCAGCGCGGCCCAGGCGGCAGTCGAACGCGACCCGGCCTCGTCGAGGACCGGAGCGGTCGCGGCGACCGCGTGCTCGACACGCGGCACGGTGTAGTCGGTCGCCTGACGGGCGGCCTTGCGGGTCACGGCCGCGGCGCGATGCGCGGCCTCGTCGACCCGCGGCGGCACATGCGGCGCGAGATGGCAGTCGTACTGCCTGCGCGCCTGAGCGCGAGCCTGCGACGCGGCCCTCGACACCTTCGGGCCCAGCCTGTCGCGTGCCTCCCGCCCATACAGCACGGCCTGGTCTCTGGCCGATTCCGCGTACGGCGCCACCACTTCCGCGGCGTGCAGGACGCTCTCCTTCGCCGAATCTGTCGCGGCGCGCACGCTGTCCATGCGGGTCACAGGATTCCTCCTCCTCGGTGGCGATGTCGGTTTTTCACCTTTCCATCCTTTTCGGAATCATGCCTGTCCGACCGCGCTCCGGCATGTGGGGCGGGCATCCGGGGCATGGGAGGATCGGAGCGCGGGCGCAGCCGCGCCGGTGCGAGGTGGAGGAAGGCGGATCGTGCCCCAGCAGTACGCGACTCTGAAGACCAACCAGGGCGACATCGAGATTCGGCTGCTGCCGTTCCACGCTCCGAAGACGGTCAAAAACTTCGTCGAGCTGGCCACGGGCGAGCGCGAGTGGACGCACCCGGCGACCGGCGAGGTCACCACGGCGCCGCTGTACGACGGCACGGTCTTCCACCGTGTGATCAAGGGCTTCATGATCCAGGGCGGCGACCCGCTGGGGAACGGCACGGGCGGTCCGGGCTACGAGTTCGCCGACGAGTTCCACCCGGAGCTCTTCTTCGACAAGCCCTACCTGCTGGCCATGGCCAACGCCGGTCCGGGCACCAACGGCTCGCAGTTCTTCATCACGGTCGGCGCGACGACCTGGCTGAACCGCAAGCACACGATCTTCGGCGAGGTCGTCGGCGCGGAGAGCAAGGCGGTCGTGGACGCGATCGCGACCGCCGAGACCAACGCGCGCACCGAGCGCCCGGTCGAGGACGTCGTCATCGAGAGCGTCGTCGTCGAGACCCGCTGACTCAGGCCGACAGCGGCCGGGCTCCGGCCTGCACCCGCTGACTCAGGCCGACACCGGCTGACACCGGCTGACCCGTCCCGTCGTACGGGTACGGGAACCCAGGCGCCCCGCCCGTCCGTCAGGAGGGCGGGGCGTCGTCGTCGGGCCCCGTCCGTCACCGCCCGCCCCGCCTTGTCCCCGCACCACCGACTCGTCCTCGGGAGGACGCCTCATGGACCCGCAGTCCGGTCTGCCGCGCTGCTACCGCCACCCGGACACCGAGACCGGGATCCGCTGCACGCGCTGCGAGAAGCCGATCTGCCCGCAGTGCATGGTCTCCGCGTCCGTCGGCTTCCAGTGCCCCGACTGCGTGCGCACCGGCTCCGGCACCGGTCACGCGCCCGACGCCAACCGGCCCAGGACCCTCGCGGGCGGCCGGGTGCGCTCGGACGGGCGGCTGGTCACCAAGGTCCTGATCGCGGTCAACCTGGCCCTGTTCATCCTGGTCCAGGTGCTCGGCGACCGGTTCACGGACCGGCTGGTGATGATCGGGCACGCCTACAACCCGCTGCTCGGCGAGGTCGTCGGCGTCGCGGACGGCCAGTGGTACCGGCTGCTGACCTCGGCCTTCCTGCACCAGGAGATCCCGCACTTCCTCTTCAACATGATCGGCCTGTGGGTGATCGGCGGGATCGTGGAGCCGGAGCTCGGCCGGGTCCGCTACGCGCTGGTCTGCCTGCTCTCGGGCCTCTCCGGCTCGGTGCTCGTCTATCTCGTCGACGCCCCGAACCAGCCCTCGCTCGGCGCCTCCGGCATCGTCTACGGCCTGATCGGCGCCTGGGTGGTGCTCGCCCGCCGGCGGCGCTACGACATGCGCCCGGTCTTCCTCTTCGTGGCGCTCTCGCTGCTGCTCACGTTCACCCGTCCGGGGATCTCCTGGGAGGCCCACATCGGCGGTCTGGTGGGTGGCGCGCTGCTGACGTACGCGATGGTGCACGCGCCGCGGGAGCGGCGGGAGCTGGTGCAGTACGGGGCCTGTGCCCTGGTGCTGCTGCTCGACGTGGGGATGGTGCTCTTCCGCACCGCGGCGCTCACCTGAGCGCGAGGGGCGCCTGAAGGGCTCAGAAGAGCTGGGGACGGGCCCCGGGGAAAGCTTTCCCCAGAGTTATCCACAGCGCGTGGCAGTGTGGTCACCCTGGTCTGGACATGACCGCGCCCCCCGCCTCTGAGCAGGTGTTTTCTCTCAGAGGCGGGGGGCGGGGGAATCCTCGAACGGAGTTCTCGCGGTCGTACCGGCGTCAACACCGTGGGAGTTATCCACAGATCTTCGTAAGTTATCCAGTGCTGTGCACAACGCTGTGGATAACCTCAGGGCAGAGCTTGACGCGTGGCGGGCGAGCCGCTACTTCCACTGCGTCGAGACGCCGAAGCCCGCGGCGATGAAGCCGAAGCCGACCACGATGTTCCAGTTGTTGATGGACTTGATCGGCAGCGTGCCGTCGGTGACGTAGAAGACCACGATCCACACCAGCCCGATGGCGAACATCGCCAGCATCACGGGCGCCACCCAGCTGCGATTGGTCAGCTTGATGGAGGCGGCCTGCCTGGTGGCGGGCGGCGGCGTGTAGTCGGCCTTCTTGCGGATCCGTGACTTCGGCACGAGGGACTCTCCTGTCGATGCGCTGCGTGACCGCGCAGGGAACTGTGGCTGGCGCCGGGATGTGACGCAGGAGGACCGCTGCGTCCCCCGGGCGTCCGTTAGCGTAGTGGTTCCGCGGCACCGAAGGGGATCAGGGTACGTTGAGCAATTCCGCCGACACTCCCACAGGGCCGGGCCGAACCACGAGGTGGCGCCCCGTCCGGGTGCTCACCGCTGCCGTTTTCGCCCTCGCCGGACTGATCTTCGTCACCAGCTTCAACACCGCCAAGGGCACCAATCTGCGCACCGACGCCTCCCTCCTGCGGCTCTCGGACCTGATCGAGGAGCGCAGCCACAAGAACGCCGGCCTCGACGAGACCACCGCCGCCCTGCGCCGCCAGGTCGACGCCCTCGCCGCCCGCGACGACGGCTCCACCCGGGCGCAGGACGAGCGGCTGCGCGCCCTGGAGGCGAGCGCCGGCACCGCCGAGACCTCCGGGACCGGCCTCACCGTCACCCTCGACGACGCCCCGCCGAACGCCCAGGCCGCCCCCGGCTACCCCGAGCCGCAGGCCAACGACCTGGTCATCCACCAGCAGGACCTCCAGGCCGTCGTCAACGCCCTGTGGCAGGGCGGCGCCGAGGGCATCAGGGTCATGGACCAGCGGCTCATCTCCACCAGCGCCGTCCGCTGCGTCGGCAACACCCTGATCCTCCAGGGCCGCGTCTACTCGCCGCCCTACAAGATCACCGCCGTCGGCGACCGCGGCACCCTGAGCAAGGCCCTCGCCGACTCCCCCGCCCTGCGGAACTACCAGCTGTACGTGAAGGCGTACGGCCTCGGCTGGAAAGTCGACGAGCACAAGGCGGTGACTCTTCCCGGCTACTCGGGCACAGTGGACCTCCACTACGCGAAGCCGGTGAGCTGACCGGTCCGCCGACCGGGAGGGGGGCCGGGGTGCCCGTGACGGCGGGAACGAGGGTGCGGCCCCCGGCCGGGCCGCCGCCCGGCGGACGGGCCCTGCGCCTGGCCGTACGGACCTTCAGCGAGCTGTGCGTCACCGTCGGCGCCGTGATCGTCCTCTTCGTCGTCTACGTCCTCTACTGGACCGGCGTCCAGGCGGGCAGCGCCACCGCCGGCCAGCTCGACACCCTCCAGCGCGAATGGGTCGACCGCCCGGCCGCCGCGGCGCCCCCGGGGGACACCGGCGGCGCCCCGCGCGGGGCGGCGCCCCCGAAGCCGTACACCCCGGGCAAGGGCTTCGCCGTCATGTACGTGCCCCGCCTCGGCGACGACTGGGAGTGGCCCGTCCTGGAGGGCACCTCCACCGGCGACCTCAAGAAGGGCCTCGGCCACTACGCCGGGACCGCCCGCCTCGGCTCAAGCGGCAACTTCGCCGTCGCCGGCCACCGGCGCACCTACGGCGACCCCTTCAAGGACTTCCCCCGGCTGCGCCGCGGCGACGCCGTCGTCCTCACCGACGGCACCACCTGGTACACCTACCGGATCGACCGCGCGCCCTACCGGACCGTCCCCACCGATGTCGGCGTCATCGACCCCGTGCCCCGCAAGTCCGGCTTCGACGGGCCCGGCCGCTACCTCACCCTCACCACCTGCGACCCCGAGTGGGGCAGCAGCCACCGCCTCGTCGTCTGGGCCCACCTGGACGCCACCCAGCCCGTTTCCGACGGCCGTCCACAGGCTTTGGACAGCTGACCCCCCAGCGACCCCGCGCCCCGTACTCTGGTCCCCGTAACGAACGGAAGGGGCGGCGGACGTCATGTACGGATGGATCTGGCGGCATCTGCCGGGCAACGCCTGGATCAGGGCGCTGCTCTCGGTCGTGCTCGTCCTCGCGGTCGTCTATGTCCTCTTCCAGTACGTGTTCCCCTGGGCGGAGCCGCTGCTTCCGTTCAACGATGTGACGGTGGACGGCCAGTGAGCGCGCGGATTCTCGTCGTCGACAACTACGACAGCTTCGTCTTCAACCTCGTTCAGTACCTCTACCAGCTCGGCGCCGAGTGCGAGGTGCTGCGCAACGACGAGGTGGAGCTGAGCCACGCCCAGGACGGCTTCGACGGCGTGCTGCTGTCGCCCGGTCCCGGCGCGCCCGAGCAGGCCGGCGTCTGCATCGACATGGTCCGCCACTGCGCGGCCACCGGCGTGCCGGTCTTCGGCGTGTGCCTCGGGATGCAGTCGATGGCCGTCGCCTACGGCGGGGTCGTGGACCGCGCGCCCGAGCTGCTGCACGGCAAGACCTCCCCGGTCAGCCACGAGGGCAAGGGCGTCTTCGCCGGGCTGCCCTCGCCGTTCACCGCCACCCGCTACCACTCGCTGGCCGCCGAGCCCGCCGCCCTGCCGGCCGAGCTCGAGGTCACCGCGCGCACCGAGGACGGCATCATCATGGGGCTGCGCCACCGCGAACTGCCCGTCGAGGGCGTGCAGTTCCACCCGGAGTCGGTGCTCACCGAGCACGGCCACCTGATGCTCGCCAACTGGCTGGAGCAGTGCGGCGACAAGGGGGCCGTCGCGCGGTCGGCGGGCCTCGCGCCGGTGGTGGGCAAGGCCGTCGCGTGACGAGCGGGTCGCCGTGGTTCCGGGCGACGGACGTGCCGGAGGGCGAACCGCGCCCCCAGGAGCCCGGGGACGTGCCGCCGGGCGCCGGATACCCCGCGGGGCCCCTGCCGCCCGCGTACGAGGCCGGGACGGGCGCCTACGCCCCGATACCGGGCCCGGAGGGCTACCAGGCCCCCCAGCACCCCCAGCCGCCCCAGGAGGCGTACCAGGGGGCCTACACGGGCCCGTACGCGACGCCCGCGCCGGCCGGCGGCTACGAGCAGCCCGCCCAGGCCGCCCAGGCCGCCTATGAGGCACCTGCGGCGCCTGCGGCACCCGCTACTCCCGCTACTCCCGCGCAGGCCCCGTACGAGCCGCAGCCCGCGCCCGCGCCCCGGCCCTCGTCCGGGCGGCGGGCCACCGCGCGGCCCGTGCACGACACGCCGGTCTACGGGACGCCCGTCTTCGAGGAGCCCGAGCCCGCCCCCGGCACCGCGGCCCCCGCCCCCGACGGCGGCACCCCGCCGCTCCCCGGCCCCGGCCGGGCCGAGCGCCGCCGCGCCGCCCGCCGCAAGGGCCGCGGCACCCCCGAGCCCGCCGCCGCCGCGCCGCGCGGGCCCGCCGCCCCGCTCTCCCGCGTCGAGGCCCGGCGCGCCGCCCGCGCCGCCAAGGACAGCGTCGGCGTCGTCCTCAGCCGCGCCGTCGGCGAACTCTTCATCACCTTCGGCGTCGTCATGCTGCTCTTCGTCACCTACCAGCTGTGGTGGACGAACGTCCGCGCCGGCCAGCAGACCGACAAGGCCAAGGAGCAGATCGAGAACTCCTGGTCGCAGGGCGCGGGGGGCGACGGCACGCCCGACGCCTTCGAACCCGGCCAGGGCTTCGCCATCATGTACATCCCCAAGCTGGACGTCGTCGCGCCGATCGCCGAGGGCATCAGCAAGACCAAGGTCCTCGACAAGGGCCTCGTCGGCCACTACGGCGAGGGCAAGCTGAAGACCGCGATGCCCGGCGACAAGCAGGGCAACTTCGCCGTCGCCGGCCACCGCAACACCCACGGCGAGCCGTTCCGCTACATCAACCAGCTCAAGCCCGGCGACCCGATCGTCGTCGAGACCCGCGACGCCTACTACACGTACGCGATGGCGAGCATCCTGCCCCAGACCTCCCCGTCGAACGTCTCGGTGATCGAACCCGTCCCGAAGGGCTCCGGGTTCACCGGACCGGGCCGCTACATCACCCTGACCACGTGCACACCCGAGTTCACGAGCACGTACCGCATGATCGTCTGGGGAAAGCTCGTCGACGAACGCCCGCGCAGCAAGGGGAAGCCGCCCGCGCTCGTAGGCTGATCCCCACGAGACCACCCACTTTCGACGGGACGACCCAGTGGCACGTGCGCGTAACCGGATCGCCGGGATCATCAGCGTCTTCGGCGAACTCCTCATCACCGCGGGCCTGGTCCTCGGCCTCTTCGTCGTCTACTCGCTGTGGTGGACCAACGTGATCGCCGACCGCGCCGCCGACAAGGACGGCGACCAGGTCCGCGACCACTGGGCCGACAGCGGCCCCGGCGCGCTCGACACCAAGGACGGCATCGGCTTCCTGCACGTCCCGGCCATGGCCAACGGCGAGGTCCTCGTCAAGAAGGGCACCGGCAGCGGCGTCCTCAACAACGGCGTCGCCGGCTACTACACCGACCCGATCAAGTCGGCCCTGCCGCAGGACAAGCAGGGCAACTTCACGCTCGCCGCGCACCGCGACGGACACGGCGCCAAGTTCCACAACATCCACAAACTGAAGAACGGCGACTCGATCGTCTTCGAGTCCAAGGACACCTGGTACGTCTACAAGGTCTACAAGACGCTCCCGGAGACCACGAAGTACAACGTGGACGTCCTCCAGCCCGTCCCCAAGGAGTCCGGCAAGACCCGGCCCGGCCGCTACATCACCCTCACGACCTGCACCCCGATGTACACCTCGGACTACCGCTACATCGTCTGGGGCGAACTGGAGCGCACCGAGAAGGTCGACGCGAAGCGCACCCCGCCCCCCGAACTCCGCTAGGCCCCGCCCCGCAGACGACGTAAGCCCCGGCATCCAGGATGCCGGGGCTTACTCACGTACCGCGCGGGGTCCTAGCCGAACCAGCCGCCGCCGTTGCCGTCCTTCTCCGTCTTCACGTTGACCGACTGGTTCGGCTGGCCCTGCGTGCCGGGCTGCGGGTCCTGCTCCTTGATGCGGGCGTCACCGCTCGCCGGACCGTCCACGTTCCCCAGCTGGTAGCCGAGCGCCGTCAGCGCCGCCCGCGCCTGGTCGATCGTCATGCCGACGACCTGCGGGACCGGCAGCGTCTGCTGCTGCGGGCCCTTGGAGACCTTCAGCACGACCTGCACGTCCTTGGGCTGGTCCGTGTTCCCGTTCGGGCTCTGGCTGATGACCGTGCCCGCGGGCTGGTCCGAGTCCACGTCCTGCCGCGACACGTTCGTGAAGCCCAGCACCTGGAGCTGCTGCACCGCCACGTCGTACGTACGGCTGGTGACGTCCGGAAGCTGCGACTTCTGCTTCTTCGCCACCGTGATCGTGACCTTGGAGTCCTTCTCCGCCTGCGAACCGCCCTTGGGGTTCTGGCTCAGGACCTTGCCCGGCTCCTCGTCGGACTCCTCGGTCTTCACCACGACCTGGAAGCCCTTGCCGCGCAGGGTGTCCTCGGCGCGCGCCTGCGACTGCTCGACGACGTCCGGGACCTCGATCTGCGGCGCGCCCTCCGAGACGACCACGGAGATCGTCTCGTTCAGGTTCATCTTCGCCGTCGCGTCGTAGGCCGGCGTCTGCGAGCAGATCGTGCCCTTCGGCTGGTCACAGCGCTCGGTGCCGGTCTGCGCGACCTTCACCTGCGCGTTGACCGCCAGGCCCTCCGCCTCCTTCAGCGTCTTGCCGACGAACTGCGGCACCGGCACCTGCTGGGCGCCTTCCTTCTTGTCGAAGATCGAGACACCGACGAAGATCGCGCCCACCAGCACCAGCAGCCCCGCCAGGATCAGCAGGATCGTCGAGGTGTTCGACTTCTTCTGCCGACGCCGGTCCGGACGGTCGTCATAGCCGTCGTACCCGCCGTATCCGCCGTCGGCCCCGTTCACCGGAGGCAGCATCGTCGTCTGGCCCGCCGGGTCCGCCTGGCGCAGCGCCGTCGTCGGCTGGTCCTCCGGGTAGCCGCCGTAGCCGCCCCCGTACCCGACCGCGCCCATCGCGACGCTCGCCGCGACCGGCTGCCCGTCGAGGCACGCCTCGATGTCGGCCCGCATCTCGTCCGCGGACTGGTAGCGGTAGTCGGGGTCCTTGACCAGCGCCTTCAGGACGATGGCGTCCATCTCGGGCGTGATCTCGGGATCGAACACGCTCGGCGGCTGCGGCTCCTCCCGCACGTGCTGGTACGCGACGGCGACCGGCGAGTCGCCGATGAACGGCGGCCGGACCGTCAGCAGCTCGTACAGCAGACAGCCCGTGGAGTACAGGTCGGACCGGGCGTCGACCTGCTCGCCCTTGGCCTGCTCCGGGGAGAGGTACTGGGCCGTGCCGATCACCGCGGACGTCTGGGTCATGGTCATGCCCGAGTCGCCCATGGCGCGCGCGATGCCGAAGTCCATGACCTTGACCTGACCGGTCCGGGTCAGCATCACGTTCGCCGGCTTGATGTCGCGGTGCACGATCCCGGCGCGGTGCGAGTACTCCAGCGCCTGGAGGATGCCGACGGTCATCTCCAGCGTGCGCTCGGGCAGCAGCTTGCGCCCGGAGTGAAGCAGCTCACGCAGCGTCGAGCCGTCCACGTACTCCATCACGATGTACGGGATGGAGACACCGTCGACGTAGTCCTCGCCGGTGTCGTAGACCGCGACGATCGCCGGGTGGTTGAGCGAGGCGGCGGACTGGGCCTCCCGGCGGAACCGGGCCTGGAAGGACGGATCACGGGCGAGGTCTGCCCGCAGCGTCTTCACGGCCACGGTGCGGCCGAGCCGGGTGTCGTGCGCGAGGTACACCTCGGCCATGCCACCACGGCCGAGCACCGAGCCCAGCTCGTACCGGCCGCCGAGGCGACGCGGCTCTTCCATAGCTACTCCAGCCCTCTCCGTCTGTCCCGACCGCACCCGTGTGTGGTCCGGCGGTGTGTGCTGTTCGCGCATACGCTACCGGCCGCGGGACGGCGCTTCGTCCGTCGGCCGCCACCTGATACCCGACCGGTATGCGGCCCCGGACCCCGCCACCGGCTCAGCTCTTGCTCTTCAGTACCGCCTTCATCACGGCCTTGGCGATCGGCGCGGCCAGGCCGCCACCGGAGATGTCACCGCGGTCGGTGCCCTGCGAGTCCTCGACGATCACCGCGACCGCGACCGGCGAACCCTGCGCCGTCCTCGCGTACGAGATGAACCACGCGTACGGCCGCTTGGCGTTCTTCTCGCCGTGCTGCGCCGTACCCGTCTTGCCGCCGACCTTCACGCCGTCCATGCCCACGGCGGCGTTGCCACCGGTGCCCTTCTCGACGACGTTCTCCATCATCTGCTGGATGAGCTGCGCGTTCTTCTGCGACAGCGGCCGGCTCATCTCCTCCGGCTCGGTCTTCTTGATGATGTCCAGGTTCGGCGCCGTCAGCTGGTCGACCATGTACGGCTTCATCAGCTTGCCGTCGTTGGCGATCGCCGCCGTCACCATCGCCATCTGCAGCGGCGTCGTCGCCGTGTTGAACTGGCCGATCGACGACAGCGCGTTGCCACCGCGGTCGGCGTTCTTGTCGTACACCGACGCCGCCGAACGCACCGGCGTGAACTGCTCGGCGTTGAAGCCGAACTTCTCCGCCGTCTCCAGCATCTTGTCCCGGCCCACGTCGTCGCCCAGCTTCGCGAAGACCGAGTTGCAGGAGATCCGCAGCGCCTCGTTCAGGCTCGCGTTCTCACAGCCGCCGTGCTGGTTCTTCATCGGCACCGTCGACAGCGGGATCTTCCAGCCCTCGGGGGTGTCCGTCGCCGCGTTGATGTCGGTGACCTTGCCGCTCTCCAGCGCCGCCGCGGCCGTGACGACCTTGAAGACGGAGCCGGGCGGGTAGATCTCCCGCAGCGCCCGGTTCATCTTGGGCTTGTTCTTGTCCTTCTCCAGCGCCTGCCACGCCTGGGCGTCCTTGTCGTGGTAGCCGGCGAAGGAACCCGGGTCGTACGAGGGAGTGGACGCCAGCGCCAGGATCTTGCCGGTCGACGGCTCGATCGCCACGACCGCGCCCGTCTTGTTGCCGAGCCCGTTGAACGCGGCCTTCTGCGCGGCCCCGTTCAGGGTGGTGACGACGTCGCCGCCCTTCTTCTTCTGCCCGGTGAACATCGACAGCGTCCTGTCGAAGAACAGCCGGTCGTCGTTGCCGGTGAGGATGCCGTCCTCGATCTTCTCCAGCTGGTTGGCGTCGAACGCCTGCGAGGCGTACCCCGTCACCGGCGCCCACATCGGGCCGTCGATGTACGTCCGCTTGAACGCGTAGAAGTTGTCGCCCGAGTCGACGGAGCCGGTGATCGGCTTGCCGTCGACGATGATGTTGCCCCGCTCGTTGGAGTAGCGCTCGATCTGGACCCGCTTGTTCTTCGGGTTCGCGTTGAGCTCGTCCGCGCGGACGAACTGGAGCCAGTTGTCCCGCACCAGCAGGGCGAAGATCAGCAGGCCGCAGAAGATCGCGACACGGCGCAGCGGCTTGTTCACGGACGGACCACCTGCGTCATCTCGGCGTCGGGGTTCGGGGCGGGGGAGGGCGCGGGCCGCCGCGCGGTGTCGCTGATCCGGATCAGCACACCGATCAGCGCCCAGTTGGCGATCACGGACGAACCGCCGTACGCGAGGAACGGCATCGTCATACCGGTCAGCGGGATGAGCCCCATCACACCGCCGGCGACCACGAAGACCTGCAGCGCGAACGCGCCGGACAGGCCCATCGCGAGGAGCTTGCCGAACGGGTCGCGGGCCGCCAGGGCGGTCCGCACACCCCGCTCGATGATCAGGCCGTACAGCAGCAGGAAGACCATGACGCCGGCCAGGCCCAGCTCCTCGCCGACCGTGGCGAAGATGAAGTCCGAGTTCGCGGCGAAGCCGATCAGGTCCGAATTGCCCTGGCCGAGCCCGGTGCCGAGGATGCCGCCGGAGCCGAAGGACATCAGCACCTGCGTCATCTGGTCGCAGGCGTTCGCCATGTTCGTGCCCTCGGCCGCCGTCTGCAGACAGCCGAAGGGGTCGAGCCAGGCCGCCACACGCGACTGCACGTGGCTCGCCGTCGACCCCACGACCACCGCGCCGCCCGCCGACATCAGCAGACCGATGACGATCCAGCTCGTCCGCTCCGTCGCCACGTACAGCATGATCACGAACATGCCGAAGAACAGCAGCGACGTACCCAGGTCGTTCTCGAAGACCAGGATCAGCAGGCTGACCGCCCAGATCGTCACGATCGGGCCCAGGTCACGTCCGCGCGGCAGGTACAGCCCCATGAACCGGCGGCTCGCCAGCGCCAGCGCGTCCCGCTTCACCATCAGATAGCCGGAGAAGAACACGGCCAGGACCAGCTTCGCGAACTCACCCGGCTGGATCGAGAACCCGGCGACGTTGATCCAGATCTTCGCGCCGAAGACGTCCGAACCGAGCCCCGGCACCAGCGGCAGCAGCAGCAGCACCAGTGCCGCCACCATCGAGATGTACGTGTACCGCTGCAGCACCCGGTGGTCCTTCAGCACCAGCAGCACACCCACGAACATGGCGATGCCGATCGCCGAGTACAGCATCTGCTTCGGCGCGTCCGGACTGAACGAGCCGTACGCGTTCGTCGCCCGCTGGATCAGCCGCGGCGACTGGTCGAGGCGCCAGATCAGCACCAGGCCAAGACCGTTCAGCAGCGTGCCCAGCGGCAGCAGCAGAGGGTCCGCGTACGGCGCGAACTTGCGCACCACGAGGTGCGCGACACCCGCGAGGAGGGTCAGGCCCGCCCCGTAGCCGAGCATCCCCGGCGGCACCTTGCCGTCGATCGCCAGACCGACGTTCAGATACGCGAAGACCGGGATGGCGACGGCGAACGCCAGCAGCGCCAGCTCGGTGTTCCGCCGGCTCGGCGCCTCGATGGCGCCGATCGTGGTCGTATTCGTGACAACGCTCATGGTGGTGAAAGGCCCCCTACGGGTCTGCCTACTGCTTGCCGCAGTTCGAGGCCAGCTTCTGCTCCTCCGCGGTCAGGGTCGGACCCGGGGACGGTGCGGCTGTGGTGGGCTTGGCGTTCGGCGAGGCGGTGCCGTCCGCGGGCGGCGGCGTGCTCGCCTTGTCCGCGGCGGCGGCAGCGGCCTTGCGGCGCTCGTCCGTCTTCTTGCAGGCCGACGCCTGCGCCGCGAGCTCGGTGATCTTCGTCTGCGCCTTGTCGAGGCTGCCACCGGCGATGGTGTCCTCGACCTGCTTGCGCTGGTACTCCGGCAGGTACTTGAGTTCGATCTCGGGGTGGTCCTTCTCGACCTCCGAGAGCTTCACCCACGCCAGGTCCTGGCTGATGCCCCGGTACAGCGCCACGTGCTCGTCCTTCGAGCCCACGAAGTACTGGGTCTGCGTCCAGCGCCACCCGCCGTACAGCGCCCCGCCGACCACGGCGAGCGCCAGCACCAGCAGGAACGAACGCTTCAGCCACACCCGGCCCGCGGACCGCGGCTTCACGAAGTCGTCGTCCCCGTACGCGCCGAAGGAGCCCTGCGGGGGCATCCCCCCGTACCCGTGGTCGTCACCGCTGCCGGGCGGACCGAAACCGCCGGCCGGCGGCTGCTGGTGCGGCGCCGGCCGGCCGAGCCCGGAGGCCCGCCCCGCGGGCGTGTGCATCGCACCGCCGTCGTTCAACTGCGCCTGGTTCTCGGCGACCGCGCCCACGATCACGGGGGTGTCGCTCAGATGACCGGCGAGGGTGTCGCCGCCGTCGACGTCCAGGACGTCCGCGACGATCACCGTGATGTTGTCCGGGCCGCCGCCGCGCAGCGCGAGCTGGATCAGCTCCTGCACCGTCTCCTGCGGGCCCTGGTAGCTGGCGAGGGTCTCCTCCAGCGTCTGGTGCGACACCACGCCCGACAGGCCGTCGGAGCAGACCAGATACCGGTCCCCGGCCCGCACCTCGCGGATCGAGAGGTCGGGCTCGACGTGATCGCCGCTGCCCAGCGCCCGCATCAGCAGCGAACGCTGCGGATGCGTCGTCGCCTCCTCCTCGGTGATCCGGCCCTCGTCGACGAGCCGCTGCACCCAGGTGTGGTCCTGCGTGATCTGCGTCAGCACCCCGTCGCGCAGCAGATACGCGCGCGAGTCGCCCACGTGCACCAGGCCGAGGCGCTGACCCGTCCACAGCAGGGCCGTGAGCGTCGTGCCCATGCCCTCCAGCTGCGGGTCCTCCTCGACCATCATCCGGAGCTGGTCGTTGGCGCGCTGCACCGCCGTGCCGAGCGAGGTGAGGATGTCCGAACCGGGGACGTCGTCGTCCAGCGTCACCAGCGTCGAGATCACCTCGGACGAGGCGACCTCACCGGCGGCCTGACCGCCCATGCCGTCGGCGATCGCGAGCAGCCGCGGACCCGCGTAACCGGAGTCCTCGTTCCCCTCGCGGATCATGCCCTTGTGCGAGCCCGCGGCGAACCGCAGAGACAGACTCATGCCCACCTGCCCTGTCGGTGCCGCATCGGGGTGCCGTCGCTCTCGCGCCACACTGCCCACCCTCCGGTCGGGAGCACGTGCCCGCCCCGGCCCACTGCCCGGGCTGCCACGCGCTCCCGGCGGCGGCCCTTCGTGGGGACCGTCCCGGGGCGCTCGCTCCGCTCGCGCTCAATCATGACGTAGCACTACTTCCGAAGCTCGATGACGGTCTTGCCGATCCGGATCGGCGCGCCCAGCGGAATCGGCGTCGCGGTGGTGAGACGGGTCCGGTCGAGATACGTGCCGTTCGTGGACCCGAGATCCTCGACGATCCACTGGCCGTCCCGGTCCGGGTAGATCCTGGCGTGCCGGCTGGAGGCGTAGTCGTCGTCCAGCACGATCGTCGAGTCGTGGGCCCGGCCCAGCGTGATGGTCTGGCCCTGCAGGGCGACCGTCGTGCCGGTGAGGGTGCCCTCGGAGACGACGAGTTTGGTCGGGGCGCCGCGGCGCTGCCGCCCGCCGCCACCACCGCCGCCGGTGGGCGCGGCCTGCTGGCCGCGCTGCTGCGGCGGCGCCGCCTGGCGCGCGTTCTGCTGCGGGCGCGCCTCCTGGCGGCGCGAGCCGCGCTGGGTGACCCGCGTGCCGAACAGGTCACTGCGGATGACCTGGACGGCCACGATCACGAACAGCCACAGAACGGCCAGGAAACCCAACCGCATGACCGTCAGGGTCAGCTCTGACATTGCCCCCGCTTCACCCTTCGGCTTGCCGGTAAACGATGGTGGTGCTGCCCACGACGATCCGCGAGCCGTCGCGGAGCGTAGCGCGGGTGGTGTGCTGCCCGTCCACCACGATGCCGTTGGTGGACCCGAGATCCTGGATCGTCGAGGGCGTTCCGGTCCGGATCTCGCAGTGCCGGCGGGAGACGCCGGGATCGTCGATCCTCACGTCCGCGTCGGTGCTGCGGCCGAGGACCAGAGTCGGGCGGGAAATCTGATGACGGGTGCCGTTGATCTCGATCCAGCGGCGCACCTGGCCGCCCGCCGGCGAGGCGGGCCCCGGGCCACCGGGACGGGCCCCGGCCGGAGCCGTCGGACGGTGTCCGGGCGGCGCGGGGGCACCCGGCGGCGGGGCCGCGGGCATCGGCGGGGCACCGGCCGGCGAACCGGCCTGCGGGTAGCCGTAGCCACCGCGGGCCGGCTGCTGCGGCGACGGGGGCTGCTGCGGCGACTGCTGGGACGGCTGCGACTGTGACGAACTCGACGCGAGCGTACGGCTGCGCACCCGGTACAGACCGGTGTCGAGGTCGTCGGCCTTCTCCAGATGGACCTTGATCGGGCCCATGAAGGTGTACCGCTGCTGCTTGGCGTAGTCCCGGACCAGACCGGCGAGCTCGTCGCCGAGCTGACCCGAGTAGGGGCTGAGGCGCTCGTAGTCCGGCGCGCTCAGCTCCACGATGAAGTCGTTGGGGACGACGGTCCGCTCGCGGTTCCAGATCGTCGCGTTGTTGTCGCACTCGCGCTGGAGCGCGCCGGCGATCTCGACGGGCTGGACCTCGGACTTGAAGACCTTGGCGAAGGTGCCGTTGACCAGACCTTCGAGTCGCTGCTCGAACCTCTTCAGGACTCCCATGGGGCACCTCCTCCGTCGTTGTCGTCCTGGTACTGCTTACTGATCGTATCCACGCGTCGGGAAATCGGCTGGTTCCCCTTCTCTGCCCTGTGGACGAGTGTCACCCCTCACAGACCTTCCGCAGACCCTCGGCGACCTTCTTCGCGGACCTTTCGGCGGGCCGTCCCCACGGATCGTAGAGGCGCCCTGTGGACAGTGTCCCGCACCCGGCGCCGGAGCAGGAGGGCCCCGTGCGTCACTCGTCCCTCACGACCCCCGTCCTCTCCGCCTGTCCTCTCTCCTCCCGGCTCCCTCTGTCTCCTTCCGGCTCCCTCTGTCTTCTCCCGTCTCCTCCCCTCTCCTCGTCATCCCAGTCGGGCCCGAAACAACGGATGTGAATCCGCCGCCTCCGACGTGCTAATCTTCAGATGTCGCCAGGCAGACGGGCCGAAAAGCCAAGAAGCTCGGAGACCACCCAATGCGCGGGTGGCGGAATAGGCAGACGCGCTGGATTCAGGTTCCAGTGCCCGAAAGGGCGTGGGGGTTCAACTCCCCCCTCGCGCACCAGACGGAAGCCCCGTAGGTCGAAAGACCTACGGGGCTTCTGCGTGTTGTGTACGGGGTCGGGTCGGGTCTGGTCGGGTCTCGTCGGGCGGGGGCGGGTCGGGCGGGGTTGCGGGCGGTCGGTACGGGTCCGGGGCCGGGTCCGTTACGGATTCGGGGCTCGGGTCACGCGGGCAGCGACGTTCGTCGGTGTGGGGCGCGACGAAAGAGGACGGCGGGCGGACGAGCGGGCCGCCTATCGTGCGGGCGTGGAAGCTCCTCCGAAGATCAGGACGTGGGCCGGCGCCGCCTGGCGGTGGTTCGTGGTGCCCGGCCACTGGTCGCGCCGCAGGACCGCCGGCGAAGTGATCCTCGCCCTCGTCATGGGCCTGCTGGCCGCCGGCACCCAGGACGTGCTCCAGTCCGGCGAGGGCTGGGGGCCGGCCGGAGTCGCCCTGGGCTCCGCCGCGTTGTCGCTGCTGCGCCGCAGGCTGCCCGCGACCGTGCTCGTCGTCACCTCGCTCCTCGCGCCCTTCGTGCCCGGATTCCTCGCGCTGCTGATCCTCATGGGCTGGTCCGCGGGCCGCTACATCGCGGGCGCGGGGCGGGCCCTGGCCGCGTTCACCACGGCGTACGTGCTGAACCTGGCGAGCACGCTCGTCGCGGAGTGGGACGAGCGCTTCATTCTCACGCTCTCCTTCATCACCACGCTGTACTTCCTCGCGACCACGCTCGCCCCCGGTCTCGCCCACCGCTACTGGACCCAGCGGCAGACCCTGCTGCACGCCCTGCAGCAGCGCAACGCGCAGTTGATCAGGGAGCGGGCGATGATCGCCGGGCAGGCGCGGCTGCGCGAGCGGCAGCGCATCGCGCAGGACATGCACGACAGCCTGGGCCACCAACTCGCCCTGATATCGGTGCACACGGGGGCCCTGGAGGTCGACCCGAACCTGACCGACCGTCAGCGCGAAGTCGTCGGCGTGCTGCGGAACGCGTCGGTGGACGCCATGCACGAGCTGCGCGAGGTCGTCGGCATCCTGAGGGACGGGGTGGAGGCGCCCGATGAGGGCGGGGGCGTCGCGGTGACGCGGCCCGGCGACGAGACGGGCCGTGCGGCGCGAGGCACCGCGGGCATCGAGGGGCTGGTGGCCGCGGCCCGTTCGGCCGGGACCGCGATCGAGCTGGCCCGGCACGGCGAGACCCGGCCGCTGGCGCCGGCCGTCGACCACGCCGCGTACAGGATCGTCCAGGAGGGCCTGACGAACGCGTACAAGTACGCGCCGGGGGCCGCCATCTGCGTCGAAGTGCGCTACGAGCCGGACGCGTTCGTCGTCGAGGTCCTCAACGAGCGGGCGACGGCCGAGCCGACCGGCGTCGTCAGCGGCGGACAGGGCCTCACCGGGCTGCACGAGCGGGCCCGGCTGGTCGGCGGCATCGTCCACGCGGGCCCGGCGGACGGCGGCGGCTTCCGTGTCGCGGGCGTCCTGCCCTACGGGGCGGTCGAGGCCACCCCGTACGTCGAGCCGGACCCGGTGACGGCAAGCCTCCACCTGGGCGCCGTGGCGCACGGAGGACCGCACGGGGGGCCCGGGGTGCCCCACGGAGCCCCGCCGGGCGGCGTTCCCGTCGATCCTTTCGTCGATGCGGCCGACGACTTCCGGCAGCAGTCACGAAGGCTCCGCCCGCGGGACGGTGGGCGGGCCGTGGTCGGAAAGCCCGACTGGACGGTGACCGAACGGGAGTGGGCGATGGCGATGCGCGCGGGCAGGGGCAGGAGCACGGGCGGCGGGATAGCGATCGGGTGCGGGATCGCCTTCGCCTCGCTGATACTGCTGCTGGTGGCGGGCGGCTTCGGTATCTACTTCCTGATGGGCTCGATGCGGGACGGGATGATCGGGCCGGGCGCGTACGACGCCGTCAAGGTCGGGCAGAGCGAGGAAGAGGTCCGCGAGAAGCTTCCTTCGGGTGACACCATCGCCACCACCGGCCTGCACGGCAAGGGCCCCAAGGAGCCGGAGGGTTCCTCGTGCCTGGTGCTGATGAGCTCGGAGACCGGGGAGAACATGGACAGCGAGCCCGTTTTCCGGTTCTGCTTCAAGGACGGCAAGCTGATCGAGAAGAAGTCGTACGAGGTCGTGCGCTAGACGGGACCGGCGCGGCGCCGACGCGGGAGTCGGCGGCCGAGCCGTTGGGGAGTGGCTGTGGCAGGGCGCCAGCAGATCAGGGTCGTGATCGCCGATGACGAACCCCTGATCAGGGCAGGGATCAGGATGATCCTCACCTCGGACCCGGAGATCGAGGTGGTCGCCGAGGCGGCGAACGGCCGGGAGGCGGTCGACCTGGCCCGGGCGCACGCCGCCGACGTTCTGCTGCTCGACATCCAGATGCCGGTCCTCGACGGGCTCTCCGCCCTGCCGGAGCTGCGCAGGGCGGCGCCGTCGACCCGGGTCATCGTGCTGACGACGTTCGGCGAGCGGGACAACGTCCTGCGGGCCCTGGAGCACGGCGGCGCCGGTTTCCTGCTCAAGGACACCGCGCCGGCCGAGCTCATCCGCGCCGTCCGGGCCGCCGCGGCGGGTGACGCGTATCTCTCCCCGGCCGCGACCCGGCACGTGGTCGAACAGCTGGCGTCCGGGCGGGAGGTGGCACGCGCGGAGCAGGCCCGGACCCGCCTCACGGCGCTCAGCGAACGGGAGCGCGAGGTGCTGGCCCTGCTGGGCGAGGGCCTGTCCAACGCGGACGCGGGCCGGCGGCTGCACATGAGCGAGGCGACGGTGAAGACGTACGTGAGCCGCATCCTCGCCAAACTGGGCTGCGAGAACCGCGTGCAGGCGGCCCTGCTGGCCCGGGACGCGGGCCTCTGACTCAGCCGGCGACGCGAAGCCGGAGCGGCTCGCCCCCATATGCCGACGAATGCCGCTCTGCCGGAGCGAGTCGCCTCTCTGATCTGACCGCCACACAGGCGGTGCCCGCCGTCGCGGATCGGGCGCTGATGCCCCACGCCGTCAGATGTCGAGGGCCCCTGGCGAGGCGCACGGCCCTCGTACGGGCGTGCTACCTTCCAAGGCGGACAAAATTATCAGTCCTCAGATCATACGGTGGGCTCACGTGGCGCTCCCCCTGCCGGAGTGGCCGATCGTCCTAACGCCGACCGTCAGGATGTTCAAGGGGTAGGGGCCATTTCCGCGACCACGAAGAACGCCGGCATACCCAGACAACGGGGCCGGCGTGGAGTGTCGATCCCGTCCGGCCGTTGGTCGCGCGAGACGCCCTGGGAAATGCCGTTCGGCGGCACGCGTGTGGACTCACTCACCGGACTGCGGTGGTTCGCCGCATTCGGCGTATTCCTGTTCCACGCCCGCGGCTATCTCAAAGAGTCGACGATCGCTCACGAGATCACCGCCATAGGCTACGAAGGCGTCCCCTTCTTCTTCATTCTGTCCGGATTCGTGATGGCCTGGGTGGCTCGCCCCTCGGATACGGCCATCAATTACTACTGGCGTCGTTTCGCCCGCATCTGGCCGCTGCTCGCCGTCACGACGGCCGGGACCGTGGCGCTGATGGCATGGTGGTGGCACGATCCCGTGTCCAAGACGGACATCGTCTGGACGCTGGCCCTCGCCCAGGCATGGTCCACCGAGCACTTCATGACGATGAACATCGTCACGTGGACGCTGTCCGTCGAAGCGTTCTTCTATCTCGCGTTTCCGCTGGTTCTCCGGCTGCTGCTGCGCCGCTCATCCGCCCTGCTGGCCGTGATCGCGGCGCTGTGCGTGGTGGCCACGGCCGGCACCCGAATCGCCACCGTGTGGGTCGACAAGACCGACGAGACGGAACGTCTTTTCGTCGCCTCTCCGTTGGCGCTGATCCCGATGTTCATTCTCGGCGTCTGCGCGGGCCTTCTCGTCCGGCGGGGCTGGCGTCCGCCGTTCGGCACCGGTGTGGCATCCGCTTTCACCGTCGGCGTGGTCCTGCTGTGCTGGCTTTGGATACGGAACCCGGATGCCGTGCCCGGCTACAAGGGAACGTTCGGTTTCTTCGACGCCGTCCTCATGCCGGCCTTCACCCTCCTCATAGTCACCGCCGCGTTGCGCGACGTCCGCGGCGAACGCTCGATTCTGCGCTCCCGGGTGCTTGTGAAACTCGGGGAATGGTCTTTCGCGTATTACCTGTGTCACGTCGTGGTCCTCAAGGTCGTCGCCCACCTCGGATACGGCCCTGTCACGGGTCTGGGCAGGAATCTCCTTCACATGGCCGTGGCGGCGGTGGCGGCTCTGGTGGTCGCGGCGCTGTTGCACGAATGTGTGGAGAAGCCGGCCGAGCGGCGCCTCAGGAAGCTGCTTCCGGCCCGCAGGTCACGCGTGGCCTGAGCGCGCCCGGACACGGGACGGCTCGACGCTCCTGAGGCGGGTGGGCGACGCTGACTTGACGTACTCAAGCACGCGTTGGTTCCTACCCGTTCGCACGGTGTTCGCCCGCCGCGTTGTAGCGGAGGAGGTAGGCGGCGAAGCGGGAGAGGTCTTCGGCCGACCAGTCCTTGAGGCGCTCGTCGTAGGCCGCCTGGCGGCTGGCCTGGGTGGAGGCGAGGAGGCGGGTGCCCCGCTCGGTGGGGTGGAGCACCTGGACCCGGTGGTCGTCCGGGTCGGGCCGCCGCTCGACCAGTCCCAGCTTCTCCAGGGTGCCGACCTGGCGGCTGACCGTCGACTTGTCCAGCAGGTAGTGGGTGGCGAGGTCCGTGGCCCGGCAGCCCTGCTGGTCGTCGATGTGGGCGAGGAGCGTGTACGAGACCAGCGGCAGCTCCGGATGGAGCCGGGCCGCCGCGGCCCGCGCCCGGCGGGCGAAGGCGGTCAGTTCCCGCTCGATGGTGTCGAGGGAGGTGTCCCGCGCGCCGTCGCTCATGGTGTGTTCCTTGTCGCCGCGGACCCCCGTGGCCCGGCCCGTCCTTCAGTTGTATAGTACAACGGTTATTTAGTTGTAAAAGCCAACCATGGAGGTTCCGGTGTCCGCAGGACCGACCACCAAGGGGGCGTTGCGCCACGTCCTCGGGCATCTGCTCACCCCCCTGCTGATGTGCCTCGGCATGGGCCTCGCCTACCTGGGCGCCTTCCACGCCCCCGCACCCCATGACCTCCGTGTCGACATCGTCGGCTCCGGACCGCGCGCCCAGGTCCTCGCCCAGACCCTCCACGACAAGGGCGCCGGCGCCCTCGACGTCCGCACCGTCCCCGACCGCGCCACCGCCACCGCCCACCTCCGCGACCGGTCCAGCTTCGGCGCCTACCTCCCCGGCGACGGACACCCCGGCTCCCCGACCGCCGGCCCCGAACTCCTCGTCGCCTCCGCCTCCTCCGACACCAGCGCCATGGCCGTCGAGAAGGTCTTCACCAAGGTCGCCGCCGCCCAGGGCGCACCCCTGAAGGTCACCGACGTCGTACCCGTCTCCTCCGGCGACCCCACCGGACAGGGCGTCTTCTTCCTGCTCGTCGCCCTCAGCATCGGCTCGTACGCCTCCGTCGCCGTCATCGGCGGCGCCGGAGCCGTCCTGCCCATGCGGATCCGGGCCCTGCTCGCCGCCGCGACCTCCCTCGTCGTCAGCCTCATCGGCGCGCTCTTCGCCGGTCCGCTCTTCCACCTCGTCGACCAGGGGCTCGCCGGAGTGTGGGCGCTGGGCTGGCTGTACTGCGCGGGCATCCTCCTGATCGGCATCGGCCTGCACACGTACCTCAAGCGCTGGACCACGCTCGGCGTGATGGTCCTGTTCGTGATGCTCAACTTCACCAGCTCCGGCGGCATCTACCGCCCCGAGCTCCAGCCCGGTCTCTTCGGCGCCCTGCACTCGTTCTGGAACGGTGCCGGCTTCGTCGAGGGCGTCCGCGGCCACGTCTACCTCGACGGCCAGGGCCTCGGCCGCGACATCCTCGTCCTCGCCCTCTGGTTCCTCGCCGGCGTCCTCCTCACGGCTCTCGCCGCCCGGACCGAGGCGCGGCGCGCGATGTCGGCGGGTGCCGGTCGGGCTCTCGGCGGGCGGGAGCGCGCGCCGGAGCCGGAGCGGGAAATGGAGGAAGAAGCGGAGGAGGTCGTAGCGGTCTGAACGGGTCTGAACGGGCCGTGGCCGGGGCGGGACGGGGGCGGGACCGGGGGCGGGCGCGGCTGGAACGTTGCAGTGGTGGCGTCCGGTCGTGAGACCGAAGAGTTGTCCACAGGGTGTTATCCACAGGGGAAGACGGGCTGGTGACCCCGGCTGTACCGTCGTGCCAGTCAACGAAGTTGATGTTGGCAACAGACAGGTGAGAGTCGGGGGAGGCCGTCCTATGGACGAGATCAGGACAGCGGTTCCGGGGCAGCGCGCGCACACGACGACGCACGGCGCGGGGCGCATCCCGCACGTGCCCGGATTCGCCCGACGCCCCGAAGCCGGGACCGACCGAGCCGCCTCCGACGCCGCCGCCACCTCCGCCAAGGAGCGCGGCAAGGAGCTGCGGACCGGCGTCCCCCGGGCCTCGCACAGCACGCTCGTCCTCGCCGCCGGACGCCCCGACGCCGTCGCCGCCGTCGAGGAGTCCAGCCGAGGGCGGGTCGCGGCGCTCGCGCCGATACGGGTGGGCAGGATGGCTGCCAGCCCCTTCGCCTTCCTGCGCGGCTCCGCCGGGCTCATGGCCCACGACCTCGTCGGCTCCCCCGTCACCGGCATAGCCGCCCAGCTCTGCGGGGACGCCCACGCCGCCAACTTCGGGCTCTACGGGGACGCCCGAGGGCGCCTCGTCATCGACCTCAACGACTTCGACGAGACCGTCGTGGGCCCCTGGGAATGGGATCTCAAGCGGCTCGCCACCTCTCTCGTGCTCGCCGGACGAGAGGTCGGCGCCGACGAGGAGATGTGCCGGTCCGCCGCCTTCGACACCGTCGGCGCCTACCGCCGCACCATGCGGCTGCTGGCCCGGCTCCCCGCGCTCGACGCCTGGAACGCCATAGCGGACGAAGAGCTCGTCTCCCACACCGACGCCCGCGACCTCATAGGCACCCTGGAACGGGTCTCGGCGAAGGCCCGCAACAACACCAGCGCCCGGTTCGCCGCCCGCTCCACAGAGGCCGTCCCCGACGAGGAGGGCGGCGGCAGACGCTTCGTCGACGCGCCGCCCGTGCTGCGCCGGGTCCCGGACCGGGAAGCGGCGGCGGTGGCCGCGGCCCTCGGCGAGTACGTGGAGACCGTCTCCGAGGACCGGCTGCCGCTCCTCGCGCGGTACGCGGTCCATGACGTGGCCTTCCGCGTGGTCGGCACCGGCAGCGTCGGCACCCGGTCCTACGTGGTGTTGCTCCTCGACCACCGGGGCGAGCCGCTGGTCCTCCAGGTCAAGGAGGCCCGCCCCTCGGCGCTGCTGCCGTACCTTCCGGCGGCCGGCTTCACCGTCCCGGAGGAGGCCCACGAAGGCCGGCGGGTGGTGCTGGGGCAGAAGCGGATGCAGGTCGTGAGCGACATCCTGCTCGGCTGGACGACCGTGGAGGGGCGGCCGTACCAGGTGCGCCAGTTCCGCAACCGCAAGGGCAGCGTGGACCCGGGCGCGCTGACCGCCGAGCAGGTCGACGACTACGGGCGCATGACCGGCGCCCTGCTCGCCCGGGCCCACGCCCACAGCGCGGACCCGCGGCTGATCGCCGGCTACTGCGGCAAGAACGAAGAGCTCGACGAGGCCGTCGCGGCCTTCGCCGTCGCCTACGCGGACCGCACCACCGCGGACCACGAGGACCTGCTGTCGGCGATCCGCACCGGTCGCATAGCGGCGGAGCTGGGGGTCTGACGTCCTGCCCTTGGTGGGGGGCGGGGGGGGGATGGCGTGAGGCTGGTGGGTGTGTGGATGGGTGGGGTGGGGCGGGGGCTGAAAGGGCGGGGTGGGGGGAGGGGGAGGGAGGGGGAGCCCCCCCTCCCGGAAGGACCGTAGGCTTGGTGGGACGAGCCGGAACGAGGACGTGGACGGGCGTGGACGTGAGCGTGGACCAGGGCGTGGGTGGCGGGTCCGAGGGTGAGCGGCCTGAGGCTCGGTTGGAGCGGGCTGTTCGGGTGGCCGAGCAGGCGTTGATCGAGTTCGAGATCGCCGTCGAGACCTTCCGCGTGGAGGTGGAGAACTTCTCCCGGCTGCACCATCAGCGGCTCGGTCCGATGTACGCGCGGCTCGACGAGCTGGACGCGCGGATCGCGGAGGCACGGGCGGCGCGGAGCGGTGATCCGGAGGATCTGCGGCTGGCGCGGGAGGCGCGGGCCGCGGTCATGCCGATGCCGGGTGTCGAGGAGCTGTTCCACGACTGGGTGGACTCCGACGGGCTCTCGGCGGAGGCCGCGGCGATGCTGACGGACCGGCCGGTGCAGCCGCCGAAGCGGGTGCGGCCGTCCGACGAGGTGCGCAGGCTGTACCGGGAGCTGGCGCGGCAGGCGCACCCGGACCTGGCCCGGGAGGAGGGCGAGCGGCGGCGGCGCGAGGAGTTCATCACGCGGGTGAACGCCGCCTACGCCCGCGGGGACGAGGCGCTGCTGCGCGAGCTGTCCGAGGAGTGGGCGGCGGGGCCGGTGGCGGAGCAGCGGCTCAGCGAGAGCGAGGAGCTGTACGCGCGGCTGGAGTGGCTGGCGGACCGCAAGGAGATGCTGTCGTCGGCCGCCCGGGAGCTGGAGGACAGCGCGATCGGGGCGATGCTGCGGATGGCCCCGGACGATCCGGAACGGCTGCTGGAGGAGATCGCCGAGCAGCTGCTGGCGCAGGTGTCGGAGCGTGAGGCGGAGCTCGCCGTGCTGGCGGGGCCGGTGCAGTAGGTTTCGATGGTTCGGCGTCCGCTTCCGTCGGGTGCCCTCGCTGTGTGAGAAGGAAGGTCTGTTCCATGAATTTCGCCCCGCTGCCGTCGGTGGACGCCGCCTCCGTGCCGGCCGATGCCCTGGTGCTGGACGTCCGTGAGGACGACGAGTGGGCGGCCGGTCATGTCGAAGGTGCGCTGCACGTGCCGATGAGCGGTTTCGTGGCGCGCTTCGGTGAGGTGACGGAGGCCGTGGCCGAGGGGCGGCGGGCGTTCGTGATGTGCCGGGTGGGTGGCCGTTCGGCGCAGGTCACGCAGTATCTGGTGCAGCAGGGCATCGACGCGGTGAACGTGGACGGCGGGATGCTGGCCTGGGAGGGTGCGGGGCGCCCGATGGTCGCGGACGGCGGGAGCCCCGCGTACGTGCTGTAGGTCAGGCGAGGGGGTGGGCGGCGATGAGGTCGCCCAGTTCCTCTTCGTGGGCCGCC
This sequence comes from Streptomyces sp. NPDC048659, assembly GCF_040650575.1. Lineage (NCBI taxonomy): Bacteria > Bacillati > Actinomycetota > Actinomycetes > Kitasatosporales > Streptomycetaceae > Streptomyces > Streptomyces sp. NPDC048659. Next base: position 334,566 of record NZ_JBEZHM010000001.1, read on the forward strand.
GCGGGGCCGAGGGCGAGTTCGAGGTGTTTGGCCCAGGCGTGGAAGCGGTGCAGGGGGTAGTCGGTGTCGGCGCCGAAGCCGCCGTGGAGGTGCTGGGCGGTCTGGACGACGCGGCGTACGCCTTCCGAGGCCCAGATCTTGGCGACGGCGATGTCCCCTCCGGCGGGGAGCGGTCCGCCGGCGTCGGTGGTGAGGCGCCAGGCGGCCTGCCAGAGGGTGGCCTCCATGGCGCGCAGGTCGATGTAGCGGTCGGCGGCCTGGACGGCGACGGCCTGGAAGGTGGCCACGGGGTGGCCGAACTGTTCCCTCTTGCCGGTGTACTGGCTGGTCATGGTGAGGACCTGTTCGCCGAGGCCGAGGGCGAGGGCGCAGGTTCCGGTGGCGAGGTGGTCGCGGAGGTGTTCCCAGGCGCCTTCGGTGTCGATGACGTCGGCGGGGCCGAGGCGGACGGCGTTCAGGTGGAGGTCGGCGAGGAGTTCGCCGTGGGTGCCGTACTGGTCGGTGAGGCCGAGGCCCTGGTGGGTGCGGGGGATCAGGGCGAGGACGGTGCGGCCGTCGGGGGTGTGCGCGGGGACGGCGATGCGGTCCGCGTGGTGGGCCCAGGGGACGTTGCCGGTGCGGCCGTCGAGGGTCCAGCCGGTGGCGTCGTGGTGTGCGGTGACGGCGAGGGGGGCCGGGTCGTGGCCGGTGTCGCCGTGGGCGGCGGCGGTGAGGACGAGTGCGCCGCGGGTGACCTGGGGGAGCAGTGCGGCGGCGGTGTCGGCGGGGGCGTACCGCTGGATGGTGAGGGCGACCGCGGTGGTTTCGAGCAGGGGGACGCGGGCGAGGACGCGGGCTGATTCGCGGAGGACCAGGCAGAGGGCGATGGCGTCGAGTCCGGCGCCGCCGTGTGCGGGGTCGAGGAGGAGGCCGAGGAGGTCGGCGGTGGCGAGGCGGGCCCAGAGGGGCCGGTCGTGGCTGTCGGCGACCGCGCCGGGGGTGAGGGCGGGGCTGGGTACGGAGTCGGGTGCGACGTCGGAGAAGACGGCGCGGGCCGCCTCGACGGCCGCGTGATGTTCTTCGGTGAAGGTGAAGTCCACTGCCCTGTCCCTTCCAGCCCTGTTCTATCTGACGGATCGTCAAGATAGAACAGGTTCTACTGGAAGGGAATGGGGGCGCCCGGTCCGCTCGGTCTGCTCCGTCCGCTCGGCCTGGTCTGCCGGTCAGCGGTCGAAGTCGAGTTCCACCTCCGGGGTCGACGGGTGGGACTGGCAGGCCAGTACGTATCCGGCCTCTGTCTCCTCGGGCTCCAGGGCGAAGTTGCGGTCCATGCGGACCTCGCCGGAGACGAGGAAGGCGCGGCAGGTGCCGCACACGCCGCCCTTGCAGGCGTACGGGGCGTCCGCCCGGGCGCGCAGCACGGTCTCCAGGAGCGTCTCGCCCCGCTGGACGGGCCAGTCGCCGGAGCGGCCGTGCAGGGTGGCGGTCAGCCGGGCGTGCGCGGGGGTGTCCGCCGGGGCGGGCGGGGCGGGGGCGGTGCCGTCGTCGACGTGGAAGATCTCCTGGTGGACGCGGGTGCGGTCGACGCCGAGGTCGCGCAGGGCCCGTTCGGCGTTCTGGATCAGGCCGTAGGGGCCGCAGAGGAACCAGCCGTCGATGCCGGTGACGGGGAGCAGCGCGGGCAGCAGGGCGGTGAGCCGCTCCTGGTCGAGCCTGCCGGAGGGGAGTCCGGACTGCTGTTCCTCGCGGGAGAGCACGGTGACGAGCTGGAAGCGGTCGGGGTAGCGGTCCTTGAGGTCGGCGACCTCGTCGAGGAACATCGTGGAGGCGGCGGTGCGGTCGCTGCGCACCAGGCAGAACGTGGCCTTGGGCTGCCGGGCGAGCAGGGTGGCGGCCATGGACAGGACCGGGGTGATGCCGCTGCCGCCGACGACGGCGGCGAAGTGTCCGGGGCGCGGGGCGAGGACGAAG